>CAZSMB010000157.1:0-5977 GCA_964607625.1 uncultured Sphingopyxis sp.
GACAGCAGCGGCAGCGCCGCCTCGCTCGCCGCCAGATAGGCGTCGCCGACCGGCCAGCTTTCGGGCACCGGCGGCGCGGGAAGCACCGTTTTCGGCGCGAGCGAGCATCCGGCGAGGACGAGCGGCGTCAACAGCAGCAAGGCGCGCTTCATGCCGGCACCTCCTGCGCGTCGCCGCCTTTGCCGAAACGCTGGCGCAGCGCCGCGAGCCCGTCGCGCACCCCGCGCCGCACGAGCACGAAGAACAGCGGGATGAAGAAAATCGCGAGCAGCGTCGCGGTCAGCATCCCGCCGATCACCGAGGTGCCGATCGCGACGCGGCTGTTCGCGCCCGCACCCGTGGCGACCGCGAGCGGCAGCACCCCGAAGATGAAGGCAAAGCTGGTCATCAGGATCGGGCGCAGGCGGATGCGCGCGGCGGCGATCGCCGCCTCGATCACGCGCTTGCCCTTGCGCTCCTCCTGTTCGGCGAATTCGATCATCAGGATCGCATTCTTCGACGCGAGCCCCATCGTCGTCAGCAGCCCGATCTGCATATAGACGTCGTTTTCCAGCCCCCGCAGCGTCACCGCGAGCACCGCGCCGACGAGGCCGAGCGGGATGACGAGCAGCACCGCGACCGGAATCGACCAGCTTTCATAGAGCGCCGCAAGGCACAGGAAGACCACGAGCAGCGACAGCGCATAGAGCAGGGGCGCCTGCCCCGACGACAAGCGTTCCTGGAAAGAGGCGCCCGCCCAGGCGACGCTCGTGCCGGGGATATCGGCCGCCATTCGCTCCATCTCGTCCATGGCCTCGCCCGAACTCACCCCCGACGCGGCCTGCCCCGAAATTTCATAGGCGGGTACGCCCTGAAAGCGCGATGTCGTGCTGGGTGTCGTCGACCAGCCGATATGCGAAAAGGCGGAAAAAGGGGACATGCCGCCGTCCGACGAGCGCACGAACCACTGGCTGAGGTCGTCGGGGCTCGATCGATATTGCGCATCGCCCTGGACATAGACGCGCTTGACGCGCCCCTTGTCGATGAAATCATTGACGTAGCGGCCGCCCCACGCGGTCGACAGCGTCGTATTGACGTCGCTGTTCGACAGGCCATAGGCGGTCAGCCGCTGCGTATCGATATCGATCTTCAGCGTCGCGACATCGGGCAGGTCGCTCAGCCGGACCGAGGTCAGCTTCGGATTGGCGTTCGCCATTTCGAGCAGCCTGTCGCGCGCCGCGGCGAATTCATCGGCTGACATGCCGCTGCGGTTCTGGAGCTCCATCGTGAAGCCCGACGTATCGCCCAGCCCGCGCACCGCGCCGGGAACGAGCGCGAAAATCTGGGCATCGCGGAGGCCCGAAAGCGCCTTTCGCGCCCGCTGCGCGATCGCATCGGCGGTGTTCTCCTGGCCCGGCCGGTCGTCCCAGTGGACCAGGTTGACATAGCCCTGGCCGGTGTTCTGCCCCGACGCGCCGCCCCCGCCGCCGCCGGCGATCAGGAACAGGGCCTGCGTGTTCGCCTTTTCCTGCGTCAGCAGATATTTCTCGACCGCGTCGCGCACCTCGAGCGTGCGTTCCTGCGTCGCGCCCGCGGGCAGGCGGAACTGGACCGCGACGCGCCCCTGGTCCTCGTTGGGCAGGAAACCGCTGGGCAGGCGCCAGAACAGCAGGACGAGCAGCGCGAGCGCCAGCGCATAGATGCCGAGAAACAGCCATTTGCGCTCGACCACCTTTGCGACGCTGCCGGCATAGCCGGCGCTCATCCGGTCGAAGCGCGTGTTGAACCCGTGCTTGGCGCGTTCGTAAACCTCGTGGATGCCCGCAAAGCGGCGGCGCCCCGCATCCCCGCCCCGTTCGTTCCGCGCCTTCGGCTTGAGCAGGGTCGAGGTCAGCGCCGGGCTCAGGATCAGCGCCACGAGCACCGACAGCGCCATTGCCGAAACGATGGTGACCGAGAACTGCCGGTATATGACCCCGGTCGAACCGCCGAAAAAGGCCATCGGCAGGAACACCGCCGACAGCACGAGCCCGATCGCGACGAGCGCGACCTGCAATTCCTGCATCGAGCGGATCGTCGCCTCGCGTGCGGTCATGCCGGGATTTTCTTCCATCAGTCGCTCGACATTCTCGACGACGACGATCGCATCGTCGACGAGCAGCCCGATCGCGAGCACGAGCCCGAACAGCGTCAGCGTGTTGATGCTGAACCCGGCGATATAGAACACGCCAAAGGTGCCGAGCAGCACCACGGGCACCGCGATCGCGGGGATCAGCGTCGCGCGCCAGCTCTGGAGGAACACGAACATGACCAGGACGACGAGCAGGATCGCCTCGAACAGCGCCTTCTGCACTTCGCTGACCGACAATTTGATGAAATTGGTCGAATCATTGGCATAGGCATAGTCGAGCCCTTCGGGCATCGTCTGCGCCAGCCCGTCCATGCGCGCCTTGACCAGCTCGGCGGTCTTGAGCGCGTCGGATCCCGGCGACAGCGAGATCGACATGCCCGCGCCCGGATGTCCGTTGACCCGGGTGATGACGGCATAGCTTTCGGCGCCGATCTCGACCCGCGCGACATCCTTTATCCGCACCGTCGACCCGTCGGACAGCGTCTTCAGGACGATATTCTCGAACTCTTCGGGGGTTTGCAGCCGCGACTGCGCGGTCACCGTCGCGTTGAGCATCTGGCCCTGGGGCGCGGGCAGGCCGCCGACGTCGCCCGCCGCGATCTCGGTATTCTGAGCGCTGATCGCGCTAATCACGTCGCCCGGCATCAGCGATACCGCGGCCAGCCGCTGCGGATTGAGCCAGATGCGCATCGCGTGCGGCGACCCGAAGACATTGACGTCACCAACCCCGTCGACGCGCGACAGCGGATCCTGGATGTTCGACGTCAGATAGTCGGACACGTCCTGGTTCGACCGCGTGTCGGTGGTATCGAACACCGCGACGAGCAGCAGCGAATCCGAATTGGATTTGGTGACACGCACGCCCTGGCTCTGCACTTGCTGCGGCAGGCGCGAGATTGCCGACTGGATCTGGTTCTGGACCTGGACCTGCGCGATGTCGGGGTCGGTCCCCTTGGCAAAGATGACGCTGATGCGGGCCTGTCCGCGCGAACTCGACTGCGAGCTGAAATAGAGCAGGCCGTCGATCCCGGTGAGCTGTTGTTCGAGCACCTGCGTAACGCTGTTCTCGATCGTTTCGGCCGACGCGCCGGGATAGTTGGCGCGGATATTGACTTCGACCGGCGCGATGTCGGGATATTGCGCGATCGGCAGCGAAAACAACGCCCCCAGCCCGCCCAGCATGACGATGATCGCCAGGACCCAGGCGAAGATCGGCCGGTTGATGAAAATCCGCGACATCGGGCTTTACTCGCCTTTCGCCGCTTTGCCGTCCGCCGCCCCGACCCGTTGCGGACTGTCCGCCGCGACCGGTTTCACCGTCATGCCGCTTCGCACATTGCCGACCCCCTGCGTGATGACGCGTTCGCCCGACTTCAGTCCCGAAGAAACCACCCAGTTCGCGCCCGAGGTGCGCGTCGTCGCAATCTTGCGCCGCTGGGCCTTGCCGTCCTTGTCGACGACATACACAAAGGCGCTGCCGTCGAAATCGCGCTGCACCGCCTGTTGTGGCACCAGGATCGCGTCGGGCTGGATCGCCTGGTCGAACAGCGCGGTCACGAACATGCCGGGCAGCAGCAGCCCCTTGGGATTTGGGAAGCGGGCGCGCAACGTCACCGTCCCGGTCGCCTCGTTCACCGTGACTTCGGAAAATTCGACCGTGCCGACCGCGGCATAGTCGCTGCCGTCGTCGAGCCGCAGGCGCACCTCGGTGCTGCCCGGCCGGGTGCCGCCGGTCGCGAGCGAGCGGCGCAGCGCGGTCAGCTCGCTCGCCGACTGCTGCATGTCGACATAGATGGGGTCGAGCCGCTGCACGACCGCGAGCGGATCGGCCTGGGTCGCGCTGACAAGCGCGCCGGGCGTCGCCAGCGAACGGCCGATGCGACCGCCGATCGGCGCGGTGACCGTCGCGAAGCGCAGGTTGATCCGCGCGGTATCGAGCGCGGCGGTGTTTTGCGCGACCGCGGCCCGCGCGATGCGCGCGGCGGCGAGCGCGTCGGTATAATCCTGTTCGGCGATCGCCTGCATCTTCGCCAGCGGCTCGTACCGCTTTGCCTTCTCTTCCGCGGCCGCGGCATTGGCCCTGGCGCTCGCCAGGTTCGCTTCGGCCTGCGCCACCGCGGCGCGATAGAGGCTGGCGTCGATCTGGAACAGCGGCTGACCCGCGCGCACCAGGCTGCCTTCGGTGAACAGCCGCTTGCGGATCAGCCCGGTCACCTGCGGCCGGACCTCGCTCGTTTCATAGGCGACGGTGCGCCCGCCGAGTTCGGTCGTGATCGGCACCGCGGCCGTGGCGACGGCGACGATGCCGACTTCGGGCGTCTGCGCCCCGCGCTTGCCGTCATCGCTGTCGGCACAGCCGGTCAGCAACGCTATCAGCGCGCACAAGGCTCCGGTCAGCAGCGGCGGCCTGGAATTGGGCATGGTCGATATGTCTCGTGTCGATCCGCGGGGAGGGGGCGGAAGATTTGGCCCTATTCAACGAATTGCTGCGTCGCTGGCAAGGGGAATAGCCCGTTTGCGACAAAGTGCGACAAATTTGTTCGCCGCCTTTCGCCAATGCATCAGCCCGGAACGAGCAGGCCGCGGCTTGCCTGCACCTCGGCGTCGAGCCAGTCGATGAAGGCGCGGACGCGCGGTTGCGGCGCGACATCGCGGTGGAGCGCGAGCCAGAAGCTGCGGCGGATCGTCTGGCCGGCGCGTACCCGCGCCAGCGCGGGATCGCCCGCGGCGAGGAAGCAGGGGAGCACCCCGACCCCGGCCCCGCCCGCGATCATCCGCCGCTGCGCGAGGATCGACGAGGATCGCACCCCCGCGCGCAGTCCCGGCTCGATCTCGCCCAGATAATCGAGTTCGGGGGCGTAGAGGATATCGGGGACATATCCGACGATCGGGATCGCGGCGCGCGACAGCGGCGCCGCCTCGACGGCGCGCTGCCAGTCGGTGCGGCTCGCGGGGGCATAGAGGCCCAGACTGTAATCCGAAAGCTTGCGCGTAATCAGCGGGCCTTTGCGCGGCCGCGCGAGCAACACCGCCATGTCGGCCTCGCGCCGCGAGGGGTTGAGGAAACCCGACGAGGCGACGAGGTCGATCTCGATTTCGGGGTGCGCGGCGATAAAGCCCGCGAGCCGCGGCGCGACGAAACTGCCGCCGAACCCTTCCGAAACGCTGATCCGCAATTGCCCCGACAGCGCGGGGCCACCCTCACCCCCGGCATGGATGCGCGCCGCCGCGGTCGCCATCGCTTCGGCGTGCGGCACGAGCGCGCGGCCCGCCGCGGTCAGAACGAACCCCGCCGGCGCGCGTTCGAACAGGGTCTGCTGCAACTCCGCCTCGAGCCCGCTCACCCGTCGGCTGACCGTCGTCGGATCGACGTGCAGCGCCTGTCCGGCGCGCGCGAGCGTGCCGTGGCGCGCGACCGACAGGAAATATTGCAGCTTGTCCCAGTCCATGACCTGCAAATATGCAGCTCAACCCTGCAAGTCTATCCCTTGCAATCGCGCGCGCCTTGGTCTGTGGCGGACGATAACGACAAACGGGAGATTCGACCGATGCGACAGATCGACCATTTCATCGTCGGCGCCGCCGGCGCCGCGACGCGCAGGGGCGCGATTTTCGACCCCAACAACGGCGGCGTGCAGGCCGAGGTCGCTCTGGGCGACGCGGCGCTGCTCGACAAGGCGGTCGCCGCCGCGAAGGCGGCGCAGCCCGCGTGGGCCGCGGTCAATCCGCAGCGCCGCGCGCGCGTGATGTTCGAGTTCAAGCGCCTCGTCGAAGCCAATATGGACGAGCTTGCCGCCCTGCTGTCGAGCGAGCATGGCAAGGTGATCGCCGATGCCAAGGGCGACATCCAGCGCGGGCTGGAGGTCG
>CAZSMB010000158.1:0-5871 GCA_964607625.1 uncultured Sphingopyxis sp.
AGTGCCATGCCGGCGGTTTAGGATAGCGGCGGCATGTCGGCAATGCGCGTGTTGGCGCTCGCCAGTTTTCCGCGCAGCGCGCGCGCGAATCCCTGATGCAGGGTCGCGGCGATCTCCGGATTCGCGGCAAGATAGGCGCGCAACGCGGCCGCCGGCACGAACCAGAGCCGCGCGTTGCTGGTCAGCGTCACCGTCCCCGTCGCATTGGTGCCGTCGAGCACGGTCGCCTCGCCGATCAGGGCGCCGTCGGCCAGCGTCCCGACATCGCTCCCGTCGCGCTGGATCAGCGCGCGGCCTTCGGCAAGGTAGAAAAGGCTGGGCGCCGCCTGGTTCTCGCGGATCAATATTTCGCCACGCTTCGCCGAGATCCAGTGCCCCTGATCGATCAGCCGCCGCGCCTCGCCCGCACCGAGGCGGTCGAAATGCAGACCGCGAAGCGCCAGTTCCTCGGGCGAGAAGCGCGTCCCCGAATCGCGGAACCACGCACGGCCGGCGAGCGCGAGATTGAGCAGCAGGATCGTCGTGAGCACCACCGCCGCCCCGATGCTGTGCCATCCGAGCAGCACGGCCGGCAGCGCGATCAGGGCCGCGACAGCCACGCCCAGCCGCACGAATTCGATGCGCACGGTCAAAACCGTCGCCAGAAGCGACACAAGCGCGGCATAGCCGAACCAAGCCGGGTCGATAGTCCCCATAGCCCAATCGTTTCGCGTTGCGGTCCCTGCTTAGGACCCTAGGTAAAACAGGTTACCGATTACAGAACGCCGGACGCGGCGCCCCGGATGCGCGCCCGCAAAATCCATAGCAAACTATCAGTTTTCGCGGCTCAAGAAAAGCATAGGTGCGCAAAGCGGCGGAGAATGCTAATTTCCTTGCCCTTGCTTCCGTGGCCCAATCACGCCAAGGCAGCGCCCGATTCGATTTTTGAGCAGTGAAGACCCCAACCATGACGCAGAATTGGCAACCGCACAGCTGGCGCTCGCACGAAGCGAAGCAGCTGCCGACATACAAGGACGAAGCCGCGCTGGCCGCCGCCGAGCGCGAGCTCGCCGACTATCCGCCGCTCGTCTTTGCCGGCGAGGCGCGCGAGCTGACGAGCGAACTCGCGCGCGTCGCCGAGGGCAAGGCGTTCCTGCTCCAGGGCGGCGACTGCGCCGAAAGCTTCGCCGAATTTCACCCGAACAACATCCGCGACACCTTTCGCGTGCTGCTCCAGATGGCGGTCGTGCTGACCTTTGCGTCGAAGATGCCGACGGTAAAGCTCGGCCGCATGGCGGGCCAGTTCGCCAAGCCTCGGTCCGCCGACATGGAGGAGGTGAACGGCACGTCGCTGCCCAGCTATCGCGGCGACATCATCAACGACATCGCCTTTGCAGCCGAGGGCCGCGAACCCGACCCGCAACGGATGATCAGGGCGTACAACCAGTCGGCGGCGACGCTGAACCTGCTGCGCGCCTTCGCGCATGGCGGCTATGCCAACCTGCACCAAGTCAATGCCTGGACGCATGATTTCATGGACCGTAGTCCGTGGGCGAAGAAATATCAGGAAACCGCGGCGCGCATTTCCGAAGCGCTCGCCTTCATGGAAGCGTGCGGCGTGACGCCCGAAACGGTGCCGCAGATCAAGGGCACCAGCTTCTACACCAGCCACGAGGCGCTGCTGCTCCCCTATGAACAGGCGTTGACCCGGCAGGACAGCCTGACCGGCGGCTGGTACGACACCTCGGGCCATTTCCTGTGGGTCGGCGACCGCACCCGCTTCGAGGGATCGGCGCACATCGAATATCTGCGCGGCATCGGCAATCCGGTCGGTATGAAATGCGGTCCGAGCCTGGAGCCCGACACGCTGTTGCGCCTGCTCGACACGCTCAATCCGAACCATGTCCCGGGGCGCATGACGCTGATCACGCGTTACGGCCACGACAAGATCGAAGCGCATCTGCCCAGGCTGGTGCGCGCGGTGAAGGAATCGGGCCATCCGGTCGTGTGGTCCTGCGACCCGATGCACGGCAATGTCATCAAGACGTCGACCGGATACAAAACCCGGCCTTTCGAGCGCATTCTCGCCGAAGTGCGCGGCTTCTTCGCGGTCCACCGCGCCGAGGGGACGCACGGCGGCGGCATCCACATCGAAATGACCGGCCAGAATGTCACCGAATGCACCGGTGGTGCGATGGACGTCACCCAGATGGATCTTGCCGACCGCTATCACACCCACTGCGACCCGCGCCTCAATGCCGGGCAGAGCATCGAGCTTGCCTTCCTGCTGGCGGAAATGCTCAATCAGGAAATGACCGAGCGCGCAAAGCAGGCGGCATGACCGAGCGGCGGGTCATCGTCCAGAACGAGGTGATCCGCAACGGCGTCGGCTTCGGCAGCGCCCTGGCAATCGCGATCAGCTTCACGACCCCACAAGTCGGTGCTGTGGGCGATCATCCACGGCCTCTTCAGCTGGTTCTACGTCGCCTATTTCGTCCTGACACGCTGACTTTAATCGCCCGGCCATCGCTTCGTATCGGCAAAAGCGCGGCCGAGCGCGACGTGCAGGTCCGCGTCCTCTGCCGCGCCGCCAAGCGGGATCTTGTCGGAAAATTCGTCCGCGGGCTGATGATAATCGCTGCCGAGGAAGGCCTCGAGCAACGCCATGTCGGAAAAACTGCCCCCGACCATCAGCGACGTCACGCCCTTTGCCCCCAGCGCCCACCCGTCCTGCCGCTGGACAAAGGCGTCGGCTTCGCCGTCCGAATCGATCGTGCGCCCCAATCCGGTCGCGACGCTGCGTACCATCGCATCATAGGCCGGCTTGCCGCGCCCGATGGTCGCAACCGGTGTGCCGCGCGGCGAGATGGCGATCGTGTCGACGTTGAGCGCAACGGTGATGTCCTTCAGCGGCAGCACCGGATGGTCGGCGAACCAGCGCGCGCCGAGCAGGCCTTTTTCTTCCGCGGTCGTTGCCATGAAATATATATCGCGGTCGGGACGCTGGCCCGCGGCAAGGCGCTTTGCGACCTCGATCAGCACCGCGATCCCGCTCGCGTTGTCGACCGCGCCGTTGCAGATGCGGTCGTCGGCATCGGCGGGACGGCAGATGCCCAGATGATCCCAATGGCCCAGGAACAGCACAGCCTTGCCGTCGGGCTTGGCGCCGGGCAGCTTTGCGATGATATTGTTGCTCGCAAAGGGGCGGATCGCGGTCCGCGTGTCGATATCGGCGGCCACCGGCAGGACGGCTCCGCGATAGTCGGGCGCCTTCGCGGCCTCGCGCAGCGCGGTGCCGTCGAGTCCGGCCTTGGCGAACAGCGCATCGGACGCCTCGAGCGACAGGAAGCCAGAGATTTGCGGCCCTTCTCCCTCGTCGCCGCCTAGCCGCACCGTCTTCGCACCCAGCGCGTCGCGAAGCCGCCCCCACGGCACCGCGTCGGTCGCGATGACGAGCACCCCCACCGCGCCGGCGTCGGCGAGCATCTGGCGCCGCTCGCGATAGCGCGGCTGCGTCTTGCCGAACGGCGGCGTATCCATCAACATGATCGCCAGCTTGCCACGGACGTCGGCGTTCGGGCGGCCACCGGCATCGACGCCATAACCGACGAACTGCGCCGGGACATCCTTCAGCGACACCGACGGATCGCGGCCGCTCAACAGGATGCCGTCATCCTCCAGCGCGAAATCGCGCCCGCGCACGCGGAACCGCGCGCTGCTTTCCAGCGGCTCGCTTTCGACGAAGGGAACGGGCTGAAGCCACGGCGTCGCGCTGCCCGGCACCGGTTCGAGCCCCGCTCCGGCCCATGCCCCGACGATATAGGCGATCGTGCGATCCTCGCCCTCGCTTCCCGGAGCACGCCCCTCGAAAGCGTCGCTCGACAGGATGCGCATGTGCGCCGCCAGGTCGGCTTCGGCGACCGGCGTGTCGGCGCTCCGGGCCTCGACGACCGGCGCGGCAAGAAGGGCGAGGGCCGCGACCGCGGCTCGAAAAGCGGGATTCTGCATGGGTCGGCCGCATGACATGACGCCCCCCATCAGGCAAGATGCGTTCGTCGAACGACGGGCGGCGCGGTCCTGTCAGGATGCGGCGCGCGCGAGCAGCGCCCGCGCCGCCGCGACGTGCATATCCTCGATCATCCGCCCCTCGTGCCGCTGCGCCCCGCCGGTCGCGGCCGCGACGAGCGCCTCGGCCGCCGCAATCTCCTGCCCCGACGGCGCGAAGGCCGCGTTGCACGGACCGACCTGCGTCGGATGGATCAGCGTCTTGCCGTCGAAGCCGAACCGACGCCCCTCGCCCGCTTCGGCGGCGAAGCCGTCCGCATCGTCGATCGCGTTATAGACGCCGTCGAAGCACCAGGCGCCGCCCGCGCGCGCGGCGAGCACGATCGCCTGGATGGAAAGGCTCATCGCACCGCGATCGCCGCCGGGTGGCAGTTTCAGCTCGTGCGCGAGGTCGTTAAGCCCCGCGATCAGCCCCCGCACCCCCGGATCGGCGGCAATCGCGCGCGCCGCATAGATGGCGGCGGGCGTCTCGATCATCGCGAGGATCGGAATGCCGAGCCCGCGCGCAGGGTCGACGTCGCCGGGCGCGTCGACCTTCGGGATCACCACCGCATCGAGCGCGAGCCCCGCGACCGCGCCGAGATCGGCCGACTGGTGCGGGCTGCCGTGCCCGTTGATCCGCACCGCGATCCGCTTGCCCGGATATCCGTCCGCCACCGCCGCGCGCATCGCCGCCCGCGCGTCTTCCTTGCGATCCGCGGGCACCGCATCTTCGAGATCGATGATCAGCATGTCGGCGGCGAGTCCCCGCGCCTTTTCGAGCGCGCGCGCATTCGATCCGGGAACGTACAACAGCGAGCGCGGGGCGAAATCGATATCGGTCATGCGCTTTTCTGTGGCGCAGCGCAGCCGTTGCCGCAATAGTGGGGGCGTAATAGAGAGAGGGGATCGACATGTATTTCGCGCTGGCGCTGGTCATACTCGCCCTGGTGTTTCTGGTCTGGGCGCTGACGCCCGTGCGGCAGGGCTACGCCTATACGATCGAGCGCTTCGGCCGCTACACCCACACCGCGCAGCCGGGGCTCAACTTCATCATGCCGATCTTCGACCGCGTCGGGCGCAAGGTGAACATGATGGAGCAGGTGCTCGACATTCCGGGGCAGGAAATCATCACCAAGGACAATGCGATGGTCGCGGTCGACGGCGTCGTCTTCTTCCAGGTGCTCGACGCCGCGAAGGCGGCCTATGAGGTCAGCGACCTTTACCTCTCGATCATGAACCTGACGACGACGAACCTGCGCACCGTGATGGGGTCGATGGACCTCGACGAAACGCTGTCGAAGCGCGACGAGATCAACGCGCGCCTGCTCCATGTCGTCGACGACGCCACGACCCCGTGGGGGGTCAAGATCACCCGCGTCGAGATCAAGGACATCCGTCCGCCCGCCGACATTTCGAACGCGATGGCGCGGCAGATGAAGGCCGAGCGCGAAAAGCGCGCTGCGATCCTGGAGGCGGAGGGGCTGCGCGCGTCCGAAATCCTGCGTGCCGAGGGCGAGAAGCAGGGACAGATCCTGCAGGCCGAAGGTCGGCGCGAGGCGGCCTTTCGCGACGCCGAAGCCCGCGAACGCGAGGCCGAGGCCGAGGCCAAGGCGACGCAGATGGTCAGCGATGCGATCGCGAGCGGCAATGCGCAGGCAATCAACTATTTCGTCGCGCAGAAATATGTCGAAGCGGTAAGCCAGTTCGCGACCAGCCCCAACGCCAAGACGATCCTGTTCCCGGTCGAGGCGACGCAGCTCATCGGCACCCTGGGCGGCATCGGCGAGTTGGCGCGCGACGCGCTCGACCGCAAGGCGGGGGGCTGACATGCCCGGCTGGCTCGCC
>CAZSMB010000159.1:0-2133 GCA_964607625.1 uncultured Sphingopyxis sp.
TTCTGGCTATGCTCGCCCGACAATGCGACCGCCGCGAAGCCGCGATTGACCAGTCGTGCATGGAGGCGGCGGACATTGTCGCGCGTCGCGCAGAACAGCATCGCGGTATCGGCTTCGTGCAGGCGAAGCAGGTTGATCACCGCGCCTTCGATATCGGCGGGCGCAACGGTGACGACCTGATAGGCGATGTCGCCATGCCCGCGCGTGTCGCCGACGGTGGAGATGCGCAGCGCGTCCTTCTGATAGCGCTTGGCGAGCTGGGCAATCTGCTTGGGAATCGTCGCCGAAAACAACAGGGTGCGACGCGTGGCCGGCGTCGCGTCGAGGATCTCTTCCAGATCCTCGCGAAAGCCCATGTCGAGCATCTCGTCGGCCTCGTCGAGCACCGCGACGCGCAGCGCGGCCAGATCGAGCGCACCGCGCTCCAGATGGTCGCGCAGCCGTCCGGGCGTGCCGACGACGATATGCACGCCCTGGTTGAGCGCGCGCCGCTCGCGGCTTGCGTCCATGCCGCCGACGCAGGTCGCGATGCGCGCGCCGGCCTGCGCATAGAGCCAGCCGAGTTCGCGGCTGACCTGCAGCGCCAGTTCGCGCGTCGGCGCGACGATCAGCGCCAGCGGCGAGGCTGCGAAGGGCAGACGCCCGTCCTCGAGCAGTTCGTCCGCCATCGCGAGCCCGAAGGCGACGGTCTTGCCCGATCCGGTTTGCGCCGAAACGAGCAGGTCGCGGCCGTGCGCCTCGGCTTCGGTGACCTGCGCCTGCACGGGGGTGAGCGCTTCATAGCTGCGCGCGGTCAGGGCGTCCGCGAGGACGGGTGAAAGATGATCGAAAGTCATTTGGTTCTTCTTTTCCGTGACGGGCTGCGCCGCCGATTCTCTAATTCGTCATGCCGGACTTGATCCGGCATCCATGCGTCACTTGCCACGAAGCGCTGAATGGACCCCGGATCAAGTCCGGGGTGACGAGGCTGATGGGTTGTCCATTTTCCTAAAGCGCCTGCGCAGCCGCATATCCGCTGGCCCAGGCCCATTGAAAATTATAGCCGCCCAGCCACCCGGTGACGTCCACGGCTTCGCCGACCGCATAGAGCCCTGCGACGCTTTTGGCCATCATTGTTTGCGATGACAGGCCGGCGGTCGAAATGCCGCCCGCCGTAACCTCTGCCTTGGCGAAGCCTTCGGTGCCGTTGGGGTGGAAGGCCCAGCGTTTCAGCCGCACCTCGGCGTCGGCAAGTTTCCGGTCGGCCTGCGCGCCGAGTTCGCCGGGCAGCGCCAGGCGTTCGGCGAGCGTCTGCGCGAGCCTGTCGGGCAGCGCGGCGCCGAGCGCGGCGGCGAGCGTCGCGCGCGGGCGCGCCCGCTTCGCCTCGACCAGCCAGCCGGGCGCGGCATCGGGCGCGAAGTCGATCGTCACCGGTTCGCCGTGGCGCCAATAGCTGCTCGCCTGCAGAATCGCGGGGCCGGACAGGCCGCGATGGGTGAACAGCGCCGCCTCGCGGAACGCCGCCTTGCCGGCGCGCGCCTCGACCGGCGCCGCAACTCCCGACAGCTCGCGGAAGAGCACATCGTCGCCGCCGAGCGTCAACGGCACCAACGCCGGGCGCGGCTCGACGACCTTCAGCCCGAATTGCCGCGCCAGGTCATAGGCGAAACCGCTCGCGCCCATCCTGGGGATCGACGGCCCGCCGGTGGCGATCACCAGATTGGGCGCGGTGAAGGCCTGTTCGCCAAAAGTCACGCGAAAGAGCCCGTCCGCATGGTCGACGCCGCGCACCGGCGCGCCGCAGCGCACCTCGACCCCGCCCTTCGCCGCCTCGTCGAGCAGCAATGCGACGACCTGCTTCGCCGACCCGTCGCAGAACAGCTGCCCCAGCGTCTTTTCGTGCCAGGCGATGCCATAGGCGTCGACGAGCGCGATGAAATCGGCCGGCGTGTAGCGCGCGAGCGCCGATTTGGCGAAATGCGGGTTCGCCGACAGATAGCGTTCCGCCACGGTATGGATATTGGTGAAGTTGCAGCGGCCGCCGCCCGAGATCAGGATTTTCTTGCCCACCTGGTCGGCATGGTCGAGCAGCAGCACCCGCCGTCCGCGCTGTCCGGCGGTGGCGGCGCACATCAGCCCGGCCGCGCCGGCGCC
>CAZSMB010000159.1:2233-5871 GCA_964607625.1 uncultured Sphingopyxis sp.
CGTCAGCGCAGCTTCGCGATCGACAGGCCGTCTTCCTTGGCGCGCGCCTTCACCGATTCCTCGCTGCGGGTCAGCGCCTTGGCGATGGCTTTGAGCGCCATGCCCTTTTTCGCCAGCGTGTGCAGCTTCTGCACCTCGGCGGGCGTCCACGGCTGCTTGTGGCGTTCGAACCGGTCCTTCATGCCTGCACCTTCGCATCGGCCGCCACGGCGAGAATCTCGATCGCGTCCTCGCGGTCCTGAAACGCTACCCTATCGCCGGCCTCGGCGCCCATCAGCGCGCGGCCGAGCGGCGCGGTGAAGGCGATCAGCCCGGCGGCGGGATCGGCCTCGTCGTGCCCGACGATCGTCGCCGCACGCTCGGCACCGTTCAGCGTATAGCGCACCGCGCTGCCGACCCCGACGACGCCATCGTCGGGCGCGGCCTGTATCTCTGCGGTCGCGTGGCGCGTCGCGACATAACGCTGGCGGCGCTGGAGTTTCTTGCGCGCGTCGACGTCGGCTTCGGCGGTAATCGCGGCTTCGAGCGCAGCGAGTTCTTCGCCGAGCAGGCGGAGGCCGCGCGGCGTCACCAGGTTCGTACCCGGCGGGATCGGCCATTCGAAGACCGGCTCCATATGCTCGTCATCGCTTTCGCGGCGAAACGCTACGCTCACTATTCTCTCGCTTTCGGGGGAGGGGAGCCATCCTTTTACGCGCCGAAGGTGGCGACAAGATGGCGGGCGTAACCTTTGCGGTCGCGGCGTCGAAGGAGGAGTGATGCCGCCGCAATCCCGCCTATCGCGCTCCGTCACCCCGCCCGCTAGAGTGCAGCGCCGATGAGGATGGACGAGCCTTCGCTTGCGCGCCTGATGGCCGCGTCGCAGCGCGGGGACCGTGCGGCCTATCGCGCGCTGCTCGGTGATTGCCGGATATGGCTCGCGCGCTATTTCGCGCGTCGCATCGCCCCGCATGCGGTCGACGACCTGGTTCAGGAAACGCTGGTATCGATGCACCGCAAGCTGGCGACATGGGACAGCGGCCGGCCGTTTCTGCCGTGGCTCGCCGCGATCGCGCGCTATCGCTGGATCGACATGCTGCGGCGGCAGCGCGACGAGGCCGAACTCGGCGACAATGACGCCGCGGTACGGGCAGAGGACGAGGCGGTGCACGCGCGGCTCAGCCTCGACCGCCTGCTCGGCCTGCTGCCGGCCGGGCAGGCACAGGCGATCACGCTGGTCAAGATCGAAGGCGCGTCGATCGCGGAGGCCGCGCGGATCAGCGGCCAGAGCGAATCGCTCGTCAAGGTGAATATCCATCGCGGGCTGAAGAAGCTCGCGGGACTCGTGGAAAGCGAATGAGATGACGAATCTGTCGGTTGACGATCTGATCGAGGGGCTGGCGGGCGACCTGCGTCCCGTGCGCCCGCGCCGGCTCGCGTGGGGGTGGTTGCTCGTCGGGACGGGCTGGCTCGCGACCGCCGGGCTTTTGCTGCACCTGTTCGGCATGCGCCACGATGCAGGCGCGATGCCCGCGATGTCGATGCTCTCCTTCTGGCTCGTTGCCGCGGTCGCGGTCGCCGCGATCGGCAGTGCGTTGCGGATGGGGCTCCCCGGCGTGGGGCGCGACTATAGCGGCTGGCGCTGGGCCGGACTCGCGGCGCTCGCCTTGCCGCTCTCGGCGGTGTTCGTCGCAGCGGGCGACAGCCACACGGCGGTACAGGCGATGCACGACGATGGGCGGTGCCTGCTCGTCGGCCTGCTTGCCGGGCTGGGCGTCGGCGGGGCGCTTTTCGCCTGGCTGCGCGCGGGCGCGCCTACCTCGCCCGAGCGGGCGGGGTGGGTGATCGGGCTCGCCGCGGGCGCCTCGGGCGCGACGATCGCTGCGCTGCATTGCCCGGTCGACAGCATCGTTCATATCGCGCTCTGGCACGGTGGCGGCGTCCTCGTCGCGACGCTCGCCGGCCGCTGGTTGCTGCCGCCGCTGCTCCGCTGGTAGCGCCGCGCAAAGCGCTGGACACGATCTCCTTGTGTGTTATGATTGTAACACACAAGGAGATCGATATGCGCAAGTGGACGACGATGGCAATGCTCCCGCTGGTACTGGCGACCGCAACGGGTTGCAGCGGGGCCGACAGGGGGCACGACGAGGCGCGTCCCGCCGACATGGGGCCGGCGACGACGAAGAATTTTGCCCTCGACGGCTTCACCGGGGTCGAAATGGCTGGCCCCTATGACGTGACCATCCGTCATGGCGACGCCTTCAAGGTCGAGGCAAAGGGGCCGCAGGCCGAACTCGACCGGCTGGAGATCGATACCAGCGGCTCGACCTTGTCGATCAGCCGCCAGCGTAACAGCTGGAGCTTTGGCCGGCAGGACAAGGTCGCCATCGCGATCACTTTGCCCAAACTCGAAACCGTGCGCCTGACCGGATCGGGCTCAATCGACGTCGACAGCGTCGAAGGCGACGCGGTGAAAGCGGCAGTGACCGGATCGGGCGACCTCAAGATCGCCCGATTGACCGCGACCAGCGTCGACCTCGCCATGTCGGGGTCGGGCGAGCTGGAAGTCGCGGGCGGCAAGGTCGGCTCGGGCGATATCGGCGTCACCGGATCGGGCGACATCGATGCCGGCGGCCTCGTCGCCGACACGCTCGACGTGTCGGTGACCGGTTCGGGCGATGTCGAGGCGCACGCGACCGGCAAGGCCGATGTCCGGGTGCTCGGCTCGGGCGACGTAACGGTCAAGGGCGGCGCGACCTGTTCGACCCACAAGACCGGATCGGGCGACATCAACTGCGGATGATGCGGGCGCTGGCGCCGGTCCGCCGGAGGGAGTAGGCTGGCGCCATGACCGCTCTATATCGTCCCGTCGCAGTTGCGGCGGCCATCGCCCTTTGTGCAACGTCCGCCGCGGCCGCCGAAAAGCGCTTTGGCCTGACCAGCTTCGAATCGATCGAGGTCGCGGCCGACGTCGACGTCGTGGTGACGGCGCGCGCGCCGGTAAGCGGCGTGGCGACGGGGTCGCAGGACGCTCTCGACCGCCTGAGCGTCGAGGCGCAGGACGGCCGGTTGGTGATCAAGATGCGCCAGTTCGCCGGCGACGATGAACGCCGGCGCGGCGGCGACCCCGTGACGCTGCGGGTGAATGCCGCCAATCTGCGATCCGCGATGGTCGTCGGGGCGGGGTCGCTCGATATCGATACGCTGCGCGGCGATCGCGTCACCATCGGACTGCGCGGCCCCGGGCGCCTGAGGGTGGCCCGGATCGACGCCGACCGCCTGTCGGTGGCGATGGTCGGAAATGGCACGATGACCCTTGGTGGCGCCGCGAAGCAGGGCGAGGTGCTCCTGTCCGGGGCCGGGGCGCTCGATGCCGGCGGCCTGACGATCGATAATCTGACCAGCGATAGCGAGGGGGCGGGCGACCTGATCTTTCGGGCGGCGAAAAGCGCGACCGTCACGTCGCGCGGGGTCGGCAAGACCGTCGTGTACGGCCGACCGACCTGTACCGTGCGCAACGTCGGCAGCGGCAGCGTCGAATGCGGCGTGACGGACGAGCGATAAGGGCAAGAGAATAGACGCTTATGCCCTCGCATGACGCATGCGGATGCGAGGAGCATGGGCTCCAACAGAATATCTGCCGCGGCGTAGCCGCAGGC
>CAZSMB010000160.1:0-5832 GCA_964607625.1 uncultured Sphingopyxis sp.
CCTCTTCCCATTCGAGCGGGAACAGCTTCTGCAACCGGTCGAGCAGCGCCGGGGTTAGCGGCCGGTCGTCATGCTCGATCTGGCTGAGATACGAGGTCGAGATGCCGAGGGTCGCCGCGAACTCGGCCTGTTTGACGCCGCGATCGGCGCGAAGCTGGCGTAGGCGAGTGCCGGCGAAGATGCGTTGGCGGGACATAGTCTTCCTCTTCGAGCAGAGGATAGTTTGCAAAATGCAACTTCGCAACTTTGCAAATTCGCATTTGCACGAGGCGTTACAAGCAGGCACACGAGCCCCGCTATTTCAGGAGAGTGCCGAGTGTCCGCCAATATCGCCGAAATGGAACGCCGCCGTGCGGCCGCCGCCCTTGGGGGCGGACAGAAGCGCATCGATGCGCAGCATGCCAAGGGCAAGCTGACCGCGCGCGAGCGGCTGCTCGTATTGCTCGACGAGGACAGCTTCGAGGAACTCGACACCTATGTCGAGCATGACTGCGTCGATTTCGGCATGCAGGACCAGCGTATCCCCGGCGACGGCGTCGTAACCGGATCGGGGACGATCAACGGACGGCTCGTCTATGTCTTCAGCCAGGATTTCACCGTTTTCGGCGGCTCGCTGTCGAAGCGTCACGCCGAAAAAATCTGCAAGGTGATGGACAAGGCGATGCAGGTCGGCGCGCCGGTCATCGGCCTGAACGACAGCGGCGGCGCGCGCATCCAGGAAGGGGTAGCTTCGCTGGGCGGCTATGCCGAAGTGTTTCAGCGCAACGTGCTGGCATCGGGCGTGGTGCCGCAGATCAGCCTGATCATGGGGCCGTGCGCGGGCGGCGCGGTCTACAGCCCCGCGATGACCGACTTCATCTTCATGGTGAAGGATTCGTCCTACATGTTCGTCACCGGCCCCGACGTCGTGAAGACCGTGACCAACGAGGTCGTGACGCAGGAAGAACTCGGCGGTGCGATCACCCACACGACCAAGAGCTCGGTCGCCGATCTGGCGTTCGAGAACGATATCGAGGCGCTGCTCAGCGTCCGCGATTTCTTCGACTATCTGCCCGAGAACAATCGCGCCGGGGTTCCCGCGCGGCCGACGAGCGATCCGTTCGACCGCGCCGAAATGAGCCTCGATGCGCTGATCCCGCCCAATGCGAACCAGCCCTATGACATGCACGAGCTGATCCGCAAGACGATCGACGAGGGTGATTTCTACGAGATCCAGCCCGCGCACGCGGCGAACATCATCTGCGGTTTCGGGCGCATCGAGGGGCGGACGATCGGCATCGTCGCGAACCAGCCGCTGGTGCTCGCGGGCGTGCTCGACATCGCCTCGTCGAAGAAGGCGGCGCGCTTCGTACGCTTCTGCGACGCGTTCGAGATACCGATCGTCACCTTCGTCGATGTCCCCGGCTTCCTGCCCGGTACCGCGCAGGAATATAACGGCATCATCAAGCATGGCGCGAAGCTGCTCTTTGCCTATGCCGAGGCGACGGTGCCCAAGATTACGGTGATTACGCGCAAGGCCTATGGCGGCGCATACGACGTGATGGCGTCGAAGCATCTGCGCGGCGATCTGAACTATGCCTGGCCGACCGCCGAGATTGCGGTGATGGGGCCGAAGGGCGCGGTCGAGATCATCTTCCGCAGCGACATCGGCGACCCCGAAAAGATCGCCGAACGCTCGAAGGAATATGAGGAACGCTTCGCCAACCCCTTCGTCGCGGCGTCGCGGGGCTATATCGACGAGGTGATCCACCCGCACAACACGCGCAAGCGGATCGCGCTGGGGCTGCGGAAGCTGCGGAACAAGCAGTTGGAGAACCCGTGGAAGAAGCATGACAATATTCCGCTGTGATCCTTCATCGTCACCCCGGACTTGATCCGGGGTCCATTCTTCCGGCGCGGGGCGAATGGATGCCGGATCAAGTCCGGCATGACGAAGTTAGAGAGAGTTTGACATGAAACTGGGCCGCCTCAATCATATCGGCGTTGCAACGCCGTCGATCGCCGACAGCATCGTCTTCTACCGCGACGTGATGGGCGCGACGACGATATACGAACCGTTCGATCTGCCCGATCAGGGGGTGAAGGTCTGCTTCGTCGATACACCGGGCGCCGATGGTGCGCTCAACGGCACGCAGATCGAGCTGATCGAGCCGCTGCCCGGCAACGCCTCGATCGCCGGTTTCCTTGAGAAGAACCCGGCGGGGGGGCAGCATCATATGTGCTACGAAGTCCCCGACATCCACACCGCCAAGGCCGAGTTCGAGGCGATGGGCAAGCGCGTGCTCGGCGAGCCCAGGATCGGGGCGCATGGGACGCCGATCTTCTTCGTCCACCCGCGCGACATGGGCGGGGTGCTGACCGAGATTATGGAGACGCCGAAGGGCGATCATTGAACCCTTCATCCCTCTCCCGTCGGGAGAGGGCTGCGAAGACTTGTCAGCTTGCTGGCTAGTCGAAGCTGGGTGAGGGATGGACGTTATCGAGAGGGCACAGACCCTCACCAACTTCGCCTAAGCCTGACGGCTAAGGCTGCGCATCCTCTCCCAAGGGGAGAGGGAATGGGATTGCATTATGACCGACAAACCGACCATCGCCGACTGGCAGGCCGCCGCCGACAAGGAAGTGAAGGGCCGCGACCTGACCTGGCACACACCCGAGGGGATCGAGGTCAAGCCGCTCTACACCGCCGAGGATGTGCGCCAAGACCCCGGCCTGCCCGGTTTCGCGCCCTTCACGCGCGGGGTGAAGGCGTCGATGTATGCGGGCCGCCCGTGGACGATCCGGCAATATGCGGGCTTTTCGACCGCCGAGGAATCGAACGCCTTTTACCGCCGCAACCTCGCGGCGGGGCAGAAGGGGCTGTCGGTCGCCTTCGATCTCGCGACGCACCGCGGCTATGACAGCGACCATCCGCGCGTCGTCGGCGATGTCGGCAAGGCGGGCGTCGCGATCGACAGCGTCGAGGACATGAAGATCCTGTTCGACGGCATCCCGCTCGACCAGATGTCGGTGTCGATGACGATGAACGGCGCGGTCATTCCGATCCTCGCTTTCTTCATCGTCGCGGGCGAGGAGCAGGGGGTCGAGCGCAAGCTGCTCGACGGGACCATCCAGAACGACATCCTCAAGGAGTTCATGGTCCGCAACACCTATATCTATCCGCCCGAACCCTCGATGCGGATCATCAGCGACATCTTCGGCTACACGTCGCGCGAAATGCCCAAGTTCAACAGCATCTCCATCTCCGGCTATCATATGCAGGAGGCGGGGGCGACGCAGGTGCAGGAGCTGGCCTTCACCATCGCCGACGGCATCGAATATGTGAAATATGGCGTCGCCTCGGGCCTCGACATCGACAAGTTCGCCGGGCGGCTCTCCTTCTTCTTCGCGATCGGCATGAACTTCTTCATGGAGGCGGCGAAGCTGCGCGCGGCGCGCGTGCTTTGGCACCGCGCGATGACGAAGCTTGGCGCGCAGTCCGAACGCTCGAAGATGCTGCGCACCCATTGCCAGACCTCGGGTGTCTCGCTGACCGAGCAGGACCCCTATAACAATGTCGTCCGCACGACGATCGAGGCGATGGCGGCGATGCTCGGCGGGACGCAGAGCCTGCACACCAATGCGCTCGACGAGGCGATCGCGCTGCCGACCGATTTTTCGGCGCGGATCGCGCGCAATACGCAGATCATCATCCAGGAAGAGACCGGCATGACCAATGTCGTCGATCCGCTGGGCGGCAGCTATTATGTCGAGGCGCTGACGCAGGAGCTGGTCGACAAGGCGCAGGAGATCATCGACCGCGTCGAGCGCGAAGGCGGCATGGCGAAGGCGGTCGCGGCGGGCTGGCCCAAGGCGATGATCGAGGAAGCCGCCGCGGCGCGGCAGGCGCGCGTCGACCGCGGCGACGATGTGATCGTGGGGGTGAACAAATATCGCCTGAAGGACGAGGACCTGCTCGAAACGCTCGAGGTCGACAATACGAAGGTGCGCGAGGCGCAGGTCGCGCGGATCAAGCGCGTCAAGGACGGCCGCGACGAGGCGGCGTGCCAGGCGGCGCTCGACGCGCTGCGGGCGGCGGCAGCGGCGCCGCAGTCGGTCGAGACGAACCTGCTCGCCCATGCGGTCGAGGCGGCGCGCGCGCGTGCGACGCTCGGCGAGATTTCGAGCGCGATGGAGGAAGCCTTCGATCGCTACGGCACCACCCCGACCCCGGTGAAGGGCGTCTATGCCGCGCCGTACAAGGACGACAGCCGCTGGGCGCAGGTCGTCGACGGGGTCAAGGCGGTCGAGCGCCGTCTCGGCCGTGCGCCCAAGCTTCTCGTCGCCAAGATGGGGCAGGACGGGCACGACCGCGGCGCGAACGTCATCGCCAGCGCGTTCAGCGACATGGGCTTCGACGTCGTGTCGGGGCCGCTGTTCCAGACGCCCGAGGAAACGGTGGTGCTCGCGCTCGAAAGCGGGGTCGACGCGGTCGGCGCGTCGAGCCTTGCCGCGGGGCACAAGACCCTGATCCCCGAGTTGATCAAGGGGCTGAAGGAAGCGGGCCGCGGCGACATAAAGGTGATCGCGGGCGGGGTCATCCCGCCGCAGGATTACGACTATCTGCGCGACGCGGGGGTGCAGGGCATCTATGGCCCCGGATCGAACGTCGTCGAATGTGCAGCCGACGTGCTGCGCCTGCTTGGACACAATATGCCCCCCTTGGAGGATGCCGCATGAGCTTCATCCATCGGACATTTTTGTCGTCACCCCGAACTTGTTTCAGGGTCCATGGCCCGTCATCTCGCTCTGCGCAGCGCGGGATCGGCGGGCAGGCCATGGATGCTGAAACAAGTTCAGCATGACGAAGAATTGAAGGAACGGGAATGAGCGAAGATATGATCCGCACCGACTGGACGCGCGAGGAAATCGCCGAGCTGTTCGACCTGCCGTTCGATGATCTGATGTGGGAGGCGCAGGGGGTGCACCGCCGCCATCACGCGCATGGCGAGGTCCAGCTTTGCACCTTGCTGTCGATCAAGACCGGCGGCTGCGCCGAGGATTGCGGCTATTGCTCGCAGTCGGCGCACGCCGACACCGACGTCAAGGCGACCAAGCTGATGGACGTGCGCGCGGTGCTGCAGGCAGCGGCGCAGGCGAAGGATGCCGGATCGCAGCGTTTCTGCATGGGCGCGGCGTGGCGCAACCCCAAGGACCGCGACATGGCGAGCATCGTCGAGATGATCGAGGGCGTGCGTGCGATGGGCATGGAAACCTGTGTGACGCTGGGCATGCTGACGAAGGAACAGGCCGAGATTCTGGGCGCCGCGGGGCTCGACTATTACAACCATAATATCGACACGAGCCCGGAAAATTATGCGAACATCATCTCGACGCGCAGCTTCGAGGACAGGCTGAACACGCTGGAAGAAGTGCGCAATGCGGGCATCAACGTCTGTTCGGGTGGCATTGTCGGCATGGGCGAGACGCGCGCCGACCGCGTCGGCTTCGTCCATGCACTCGCGACGCTCGAACGCCATCCCGAAAGCGTGCCGGTCAACGCGCTGGTGCCGGTGAAGGGCACCGTGCTCGGCGACATGCTCGCCGACACGCCGCTCGCGAAGATCGACGATATCGAATTCGTCCGCACCATCGCGGTCGCGCGCATCACGATGCCGAAGTCGATGGTCCGCCTGTCGGCGGGCCGTGAGAGCATGTCGGAGGCGACGCAGGCGCTCTGCTTCATGGCGGGCGCGAACAGTATCTTCACCGGCGACAAGCTGCTGACGACCGCAAACGCGGGTGACAATGCCGACGCCGCGCTGTTCGCAAAGTTAGGGCTGCGCCCGATGG
>CAZSMB010000161.1:0-2781 GCA_964607625.1 uncultured Sphingopyxis sp.
GGGACCGTCCGGACGACCGGTGCCACCACGCTGGTCAGCGACGGGTCGGTCGGCGTCTATGGCCAGGCGAACGGGGTTTTCGATGTCAGCGCCAACCTCGACATCCAGGCCGCCGACCAGGTCGATATCCGTCACGACGACCGCGCCGGTACCGCCCCGACGATCCAAACGGGCGGCGACCTGACCGCCATCGCGGGAACGGGGATCAGCGGCAGCGAGGGAAGCCTGCTCGACGCCGGCGGCACGCTGACGCTCACCGCCACGGCGGGCGGGATCGGCGTCGATCGCCTGCACGGGGCCGACATCTTCCTCGACAGCGCCGGTGCGACGCGCGTCGAACATGCCGAAGCGGACACTGATTTGACCGCCCGGGCGGCGAGCTTCGCGACCGGGCTCAATTCGATCATTACCGGCGGCAATATCGACATCGACGCGCCGGGAACGGTCGACCTCGGCAATTCGACCGCGGGCGGCTACGTCTTCGTCGTCGGTCAATCGATCGCCTTCAACGCGATCGAAGCGGGCTCGACGGTGGCGCTCAATGCCAACGGCTTCGGCGCGGCCGACGGGGTCGACGGGGTCGACATCGCGGCCGGCGGCCCGATCGTCCTGGCGGGCAGGCATGTCGCGGTCGCGGGCACGGTCTCGGCGCCCGATACGCTCGCGATCTCCGCCAGCGCCGGCAACGCGCTGGTCGGCGTGTCCGACGTCGGCGGCGACATCAGCGTGTCGGCAAGCGGCAATATCGACGGAATCTACCGCGCGGGCGGCAATGTCACCCTGACCGCAGGCGGCGACGTGACCGCCGAAACCGACGCGACCGGCGGCTATATCGACGGCAACGGCAATGTCTCGGAAGGCTATGTTCTCGTCGATGCCGACAACACCGCCACCCTAACCAACAGCAGCGCGGCGACGATGCTCGCCGTGCGCGCTGGCAATGCGGCGAGCCTGAACGGTGCGACGGCCGGCGAGGACGTGTTTGTGCTGGCCGGGACGACCGCCGACCTTGCGGCGGTCACCGCCGGTGACGACATAGATGTGACGTCGGGAAGCGGCTTGACCATCGCCGACGCGGCGACGACCGGCAGCGGCAGCGATGCCCGCAGCGTGGTTTATTCGGCGATCGCATCGAACCCGATTCCGGTCCTCCATATCGATGCCGGCCCCCCCGATCTGTCGAACATAACGCTGTCGGCGCCGGCGGCGACGATCGTTGCCGCCGATCTGTCGGCGTTCGACAATCTGATCGCGACGGCGGCGGGCGCGGTGACCGGCGCTGGAACGCTTCGGTCCGGCCTTGCCACCAGCATATCCGGCAGCAGTCTGGCTCTCGGCGCCATCGCCGCGGGCACCGACATCGACCTGATATCAACGGGGGGACGCATTGCCTCGACCGGCGCCCTCGCGGCAGGGCACGACGTCACGATCGCGGCTGCGACCGATGTCGACATCGCCGAGCTCGACGCGGGCGACGATATCGATCTTGCCGCGAATGGCTCGGTGACCGTGGGCGCGGCCTATGCCGACGGCAGCGGCCTCGACGACGAGAGTGACGGCAGCAATATCGATATCGTCGGCGGCGCCGCAAGCGTCGGTCATGCCGAAGCGGCCGGAGACTTCACCGCCACGGTCGCCAGCTTCGCAACGGGTACCGCCTCGATCATAACCGGCGGCGATATCGCCATCGACGCGCCGGGTGCCGCCGACCTCGGCAATGCGACTGCGGGCGGCTCTATCGACGTCGGAGCGCAATCGATCGCCTTCGTCGCGCTCGATGCCGGAACGACCCTTGACCTGACCGCAATCGACGCCATCGCAGGTTCCACCATTACGGCCGGCGACACCATCGGGATGACCGGCGGCAGCATCGCAGTTGCCGATATCGCGGGGAACGCCTCGCTCTATGCGACAGCGACCGGTGGACAGGTGGCAATCGGCCAGGCGGACATTGCCGGGTTTATCGAGATCGACGCCGCGGGCGACATCCAAGGCTCTTATGCCTCGGGCGGCGATATCTCGATGGAGTCGGGGGGCGACGTCACCGCCAGCGCGACAGCGACCGGTGGCTTTCTGGACCCGGCAACCGGACTTCCGTCGGCCGGCAATCTTTTCGTCGATGCGGCCGCCGACGCGACCCTCACCGATAGCTTTGCGACCGGCATGTTCGGCGTCAACGCCGGAGATTCGGTCACGCTGACGGGTGGCGAGGGCGGGGAAGACCTGTTCGTGCGCGCCGGGACGACCGCCGTGCTGGCCAATGTCACCGCCGGCGACGATATCGATGCTGCCGCGGCGGGCGGCCTCACGGCCACCGGGCTCTCGACGACCGGCGGCGGCTCGGACGATAATGTTCTGGGCTATGACCCCGCGACGGGCTTTACCATCGGCAACGCCGCGCCCGACGGCGCCGACATCACCCTGCTGTCGGCCAACGGCGCGATTGCGGCCAGCGACTTGTCGGCCGGCGACGATATTCTCCTGTCGGCGGCGTCCATGATCGACCTTGACGGCGCCGATACGCTGGGGCTTGGCATCGGCGGCGGCGACAGCAGCATCCGCTCCCAGGGCACCTCGGCAACGCTTGCAAATCTCGAGGCGTCGGACGACGTCATCGTTCAGGCCACGGGCGCGATCAACGTCGATGGCCCGGTCGCGGCGGGACGCGACATTGCGATGACCGGCGCGTCGACAACGCTCGCGGCCCTGACGACCCCGGCGGGTGCGCTCGCCGACACGCTGGCGGCCGGGCGGAACGTCGCCGTGACCACGAGCGGCGCG
>CAZSMB010000161.1:2881-5724 GCA_964607625.1 uncultured Sphingopyxis sp.
GTCGCCGGTTTTGCCGACTTCGGCGGCGCGCAGGGACTGAGCGTGACGACGTTGGCTGCGGGCGATGCCCGGCTGGTGTCCACCGGCGGCGATATTGCGCTGACCGATGCAAGCGTGACCGGCAGTCTCGACGCGAGCGCGGGCGGCCTCATCGCCATCGACGGCGCGGTGAGCGCGGCCGCCATGACGCTGGCGTCGCACGATATCGCGATCGGCACGGCGGGCCAGATCGGCAGCGCGGGCACGACGACCAGCCTGTCGATTTCCAACAATGGTGTCCAGCAGAGCTTCATCGGCGGCGACGGCAGCGGCGACGGCTATAATCTCGATGCCGACGAAATGGCGCGCCTTTACGGCAGCGATATCCGCATCTTCGCTCCCGTCGCGACGAGCGTCGCGGGCAACACCGCGGGCGGACGCCCGGTCCCCGACGCGGTCATCGGCGCCTTCACGATGACCGGCGGCGACCCGGCTTCGAACCTGGGCGCCGCCGGATCGCTGACGATCGAAACCGCCGGGCGCGCCGAGATCGCGGGCGCGGTAGTGCTCACCGGACTGTCGGACGACAATGCACTGGCGGTGGTCGCGGGCGCGGAATTGGATGTCGCGCTGGGAGAGGGCTCGATCCGCCTGAGCGGCAGCGACGCCGCGACTCCCGGCGGCCAGCTGACACTCGACGCGGATACGATCCTAGTGGCGACGCGCGGTGCGATGGCGGACATCGACTCGGCAACCTCCACCGATGCGATCGAAGACCGGCTGGCGCAGAGCGACGGCTTCTCCAGCGACGATGGCGCGCTTTTCGCCCGGGGGATCGATGCAAGCGCGAACACCGGCTTTTATGTCCAGAACAGCGGCGCCGGCACCGATTTCGACCAGCGCCGGGGTCTGAGTTTCGGAGCGGGCGGGTTCAATGTGAACACCGCGGGGGCCGGCACGCGACTCGTTCTCAACGGCGTGCAGCTCGGCCCGCAAGGCCAGGTAACCGGGCTCGACACAATCGCCCTGCTCAGCATCGGTGGCGGCACCCCCACCAGCGCGGGCCTCGAAGCGCGATCGACGCTGAACGGGTGCATCATCCTCAATTCGGGGGCCTGCGCACGCATCGCAACCCCCGATTATGCGATGGAATTTCCGGTACAGGACGTCATCGAAGGCGAGGTCGGCACCAGCGGCAGCCCGGGCGACGGCATCCTGCTCCCGACCGCGCTGATTACGATACGCGATATCGACCCGATGACCGGGGCGCCCCTCCTCGACGACCCCGTTACCGGCGCGGGCAATGACGATCTGTGGACCGCGCCCGACCGCGACGAGGACAGCGAAGACAGCGAATAAGCCTTTCGGTTGACGAGCGCCGGTGCCTCGCGGCATGGGCGGCGGATGACCGACGCTCCGCCACCCGCCGCGCCGCTGATGCTGTTCAACAGCCTGACGCGCAGCCTGGAACCCTTCACGCCCGTCCACGCCGGCGAAGCGCGCGTCTATTCGTGCGGACCGACGGTCTATAATTACCAGCATATCGGCAATATGCGCGCCTATGTCTTTGCGGACACGCTGGGCCGCACCCTTGCGTTCAAGGGCTACGAGTTGCGCCATATCATCAACATCACCGATGTCGGCCACCTGACCTCGGACGCCGACGCCGGCGACGACAAGATGGAAAAGGCCGCCGCGTCACAGGGCAGGACGGCTTGGGACATTGCCGCCTTTTACACCGCGGAATTCAAGCGCGACCTCGCCTGGCTGAATGTCCGCGATCCCGCCAAATGGACCGTCGCGACCGATTACATCCCGCGGATGATCGAATTTGCGAAGCGCATCGCCGACGCCCATTGCTACGAACTCGACAGCGGGCTCTATTTCGACGTGTCGACGGTGGCGGATTACGGCCGGCTCGCCCGCGCGGTGACCGAAGAAGGCGAAGCCCGGATCGACGAGGTCGAAGGCAAGCGCCACGCGGCCGATTTCGCCATCTGGCGCAAAACCCCGCCGGGCGAGACGCGGCAGATGGAATGGGAGTCGCCGTGGGGCCGCGGCGCACCGGGATGGCACCTCGAATGCTCGGTGATGGGGGAAGCCGAACTCGGAATGCCCTTCGACATCCATACCGGCGGCATCGATCACCGAGAAATCCACCACCCTAACGAAATCGCGCAAAACCAGGCCTATCGCGATTGCGGCGGCCTGGACTGCGCCGAACATTCGGGCGCGCGCGTCTGGATGCACAATAATTTCCTGATCGACCGCGGCGGCAAGATGTCGAAGTCGGCAGGCGAGTTCCTGCGCCTGCAACTTCTGGTCGACAAGGGCTATCATCCACTTGCCTATCGGCTGCTGTGCCTGCAGGCGCACTATCGGTCCGAACTCGAATTTTCGTGGGAGGGGCTGGGCGCTGCGCTGACACGGCTCAAGCGCCTGGTGATGGCGGCCACGCCGATACGCGACGCCGAGGACGCGCCCGTCGGCGACCGCCGGCTCTCCGATCTGCTGGCGAAGTTCGATGCTGCGGTGTCCGACGACCTCAACACCCCGATCGCTCTTACCCTGCTCGAAGAAGCTGCGGCGATGAAAAAAATCGACGCGGGGCAAAAGCGGACCGCGCTCGCCAAGATGGATGCCGTGCTCGGGCTCGAGCTGTTGACGATCTCGCGAGAGGCGCTCCGCCTTCGCCCGACGGCCGCCGCGATTGACGAGGCGGCGATTGAAATCAGCCTGCAACGCCGCAAGGACGCGCGCGCGGCCAAGGATTTCGCGACGTCCGATGCTTTGCGCGACCAGTTGAACGCCGCGGGGGTCGAGGTCATGGACGGCGATCCGCTGGGTTGGGACTGGCGGCTGGA
>CAZSMB010000162.1:0-5624 GCA_964607625.1 uncultured Sphingopyxis sp.
CTGCTGGCGAGGTCGTCGGCGGTCGCGGTGCCGGCCTCCGCCCTCGCCAGCAGCGCGAGCGCGGCGCGCGCCCCGAACAGGTCGGCCACCGTTTCGTCGGCGCCGACCTGCACCGTCTGTCGCAGCATCGCGACGGTGCCGTCTATCGCGATATGGCCCGACGCCGGCGCGGTCTCGCCGGCCAACAGGCGCAGCAGCGTCGATTTGCCGACGCCGTTGCGCCCGACGATGCCGGTGCGTTCGGCCTGGAATTGAAGATCGAGGTCCGCGAGGACGGGGTGGCCGTCAGGCGTGGACCAGTGAAGATGCGAGAGGGTAATCGACGGCATGGACAAGGACTTTCCGGACGGCAAGGCGAGTGGGCGTTGCGATCGCTGTCTTGTCCATGACGGATACTCCGGTTGCCTGGATCGTCGATGTAGGCCGCGCCGGCGGGCGGCACAAGCGCGTTTTTCCGGGTGTTTAGAGGACCGGCTCCCGCAGGCTGTATTGGCCCGATAAAACTGCTTGCCATGCGCACGCTACAAATGTAGCTAGGCTACAAATGTAGCGCATGGAGTGATTCGATGCTGTCCAGTCTGCCGCCGCGGGAACGCGAAATTGTCGATGTCCTGTATGAACGGGGCGCGTCGACCGTCGCCGAAATCGCATCGTCGCTGAGCGACGAATTGTCGGGGTCCGCGATCCGCGCGATGCTCAAACGGCTGGAAGGCAAGGGCTTCGTGTCGCGCGAGGCGTCGGATCGCGGGTTCCTCTATGCCCCGAGCGTCGAGGAAAAGACCGCGAGCAAATCGGCCCTGGGGCAGGTGGTCCGCGTCTTTTTCAACGGATCCGCGACCAGCGCCGCGGCGGCACTGCTCGGCATGCAGGACAAGATGAGCGACAGGGAACTCGACGATCTCGAAAAGCTGATCGCGCAGGCCCGCGACGGGAGGACGAAATGACGATCACCACCAGCCTGCTTGTCGGGCTCGCCTGGAAGTCGGTGCTGATAGCCGGCATCACGCTGGCGCTGCTGCGGCTCGCACGGTCGCGCTCGGCGGCCGAACGCTCGATGATCGCGCATGTCGGCCTCGCGGCGCTGCTTGCCTTTCCCGCCGCGATGCTGCTGCTTCCCGAATGGGCTCCGCTTCCCGCCGCGTGGACGGCAGAGGCGGCGCCGCTCGCTACGGTGGCGGCCCAGGACGCGAGCGTCGGGGCTCCCGCTTTGACGGGGCCCGTGCCGACGGCCGACACCGCCGGGACGCTGTCCGGCTGGACCTTTTGGCCGCCGGCGTCCGATCTCGCGCCGTGGATTTACGCATTGCCGCTTGCGCTTCTGTTCCTGACGATGCTCGTCGCGGTCGTGCGGCTGTTCGCGATGCGCGGGCGTGCCGAGGTGCTGGTGCAGCCCTCGTGGCTGTCGGCGCTCGCCGAGGCGCAGCGGCGCATGGGGTTCAAGCATGGCACTGCGCTGCTCGTCAGCGAGGAATTGCGTTCGCCGATCAGCTGGGGCGTGCTGCGCCCGACGATCGTGCTGAGCCCGACCGCCGTCGGTGCGGTGGGGGAGGCCGAGGCCATCATCGCGCACGAACTGGCGCATGTCGCGCGGCTCGACTGGGCCAAGCTGCTCGCGGCGCGGGTCGCCTGCGCGCTGTTCTGGTTCAACCCGCTGGTCTGGATGCTGGCACGCGAAAGCCATCAGCTGCGCGAGGAAGCCGCCGACGACGCGGTGCTGCTCGCGGATATCGACGGTCCCGATTATGCGACGCTGCTTGTCGGCGCGGCGCGGCACGACAACCGGGCGACGCTGATCGCGGCGCACGGGGTCGCACCGGGGAAGGACAGCCTGAAACGCCGGATCACCCGCGTCCTCGACGCACGGGCCAGGCGCGGTCCGGCGAGCGCCAGCTGGATGGCGCTGACCCTTGCCTTCCTGGCGGGCGTCACGCTTCCGCTTGCCGCCTTTTCGGCCACGGCATCGCGCCCCTTGGAGACGCTTCACGACGACGGCTCGTCCCCGTTGGCTGTCGTCCGTCCGGCGGTGGTCCATTCCGCCACCGCCGGGTCCCGGACCGTTGCAGCGGCAGTCAAGGACGATAAATTGCCCGTCGAGACGCTGGTCGGCATGAAAGCGATGGGGGTGACGCCCGACGACGTGCGCGAGATGCGCGAGGGGGGGATGCAGCTTTCCGCCGACGACGCGATCGCCGCCAAGGCGGTCGGAGCCACCCCGGCTTATCTCAACAGGATGCGGGCAGTGTTCCCCGGCGCGCAAATGGACGATCTGATCGGCGCGTCGGCCATGGGAATCGATGTCGGCTATGCCCGCGAAATGAAACGCTATTTCCCCGGCCTGACCGTCGAAGATCTGAGCGGATTGCGCGCGGTGGGCGTGACGGGCGACTATGTGCGCCGGATGCGCCGTGAGGGGATCCGGCTCGACGATCCGGACGATGCGATCGCGCATCGCGCGGTCGGCGGGGCGCTCGACATATCGCGCACCGTGTCGCGGGCGGTGAGCACGGCGACGCGCAGCTCATCGGCCGCCGTGAGCGCCGGAAAGGATGCGACGATCGAGGTGCGGGGCGCCGACGGATCGGTGACGCGCTATTCGGCCAGTGCCGGCGCCCCGGCCGCCCCGCCGGCACCACCGGCTCCGCCCGAAACACCCGAGGATTGATGTCGGCGCGCGCGCCGGCCTGATCGGCGGGCGCCCCCAAAGCTAGCCTGAAGATTGTCTGAAACGCCGCGGAAAACGGCGAGCGATGGCGCTCGTCCGCGATTCGCGGCCCGGAGGAGACGTGCCATGAAAACCCTGATTGTAACCACCGGCCTTGCGATGCTGTCGGCGCTCGTATCCGCCGCGCCCATGCAGCCGGCCGGCGCGGCGCCGACGCTGACCGACATTCGCTGGGACATTCTGCCCCCCGACGGCGACGGTGGCGACGAACCGCGCCTGCGCATCCGCAGCGCCGGATCGAACAGCACGCTGGCGCTCGACGGATCGCGCCCCGAGGTCGAGCCTGCGAAACGCGCGCTGTCGGGGGCCGCGGGCGCGGTGGCGTTCCGGATCGCGCATCAAGCGGGCACGCTCGCCTGCACGGGCCGCCTTGCGAGGCGCAACGATGGCGACGGCGAATGCCGCTTTGCGTCCGATGCGACGTTCGAGCGCGCGCTGTCGGAGCGCGGCCTGTCTCCGGACGGGCCGCGCGACCTGCTCGCGATGCTGCTGGTCGATGCGACGACAGACCTTGCCGACGGGCTGACCCGCGCGGGGCTGCGCCCCGACGATAGCGGCGACCTGATCGCGGCCGCGGCGCTGCACGTGACCCCGGCCTATGTCCGCGACCTCAAGCGCGCGCCGATGAAGCTCGGCTCGATCGACGACGCGCTGGCCTGCCGCGCGCTCGGCGTCGATCCGGCCTATGTCCGCGACCTGGCGGCGGCGGGCTATGACGACCTGTCGGCCGAGGATATCGTGGCGATGAAGGCGCTGGGCGTCACCGGCGACTATGCGCGGCGGATGAACGAAGCGGGAGCGCGCCGGTGAGACGCGTTGCCAGCCTGGCCGCCGTCGCGGCGGCGCTGACGATCCAGCCCGCCCTCGCCGATGATACGGGCGCGCCGGGCGACACGCCCGCCGTCGAGGGATCGGTGATGCAGGGGGCGGATGCCCAGGGACAAATCTATGCCCCCGCCGATTTCGCGCGATATGCGCCGCGCAACGCATATGACATGCTGACGCAGGTTCCGGGCTTTTCGATCCGGGACAATGACGAGGTGCGCGGGCTGGGGCAGGCGACGGGCAATGTGCTGTTCAACGGCACGCGGCCGTCGACCAAGTCCGACGACATCTATACGCTGTTGACGCGCATCCCCGCGGCCAATGTCGAGCGGATCGAGATCGTCGACGGCGCGGGGCTCGACATTCCCGGCCTGTCGGGCCAGGTCGCCAACCTGGTATTTCGCGCCGACAGTTTTTCGGGCCAGTTTTCGTGGAAGCCGCAGGCGCGGCCGCATTATACCGACCCCTTGCTGACGCGCGGGGACATCTCGGTGCGCGGGCGCAAGGGCACGGTCGAATATGAGCTGGGGCTCAACAACGACGACAGTTCGCGCAGCGGCGCTGGTGGCCCGACGGTGATCACCAATGGCGCCGGCGACGTGATCGAACGGCGCAAGGACATCTGGAACACGCATCAGGATTCGCCGAAGCTGTCGGCGCGGCTGACATGGGACCCCAAGGGCGACAGCATCGCGCATCTGGGGGCGCATTATCAGCGCAAATATTATCACTATGACGAGGATGGCTATTGGGTCGCGCCCGGCCTGCCCGACCGGATCCGGACGATCCGCGAGACGCAGGACACGTGGAATTACGAGCTGAGCGGCGACTATCAGTTCGGGCTGGGGCCGGGGAAGCTGAAGCTGATCGGGCTGCGTCGGTTCAGTCACGAACCCTATACGCAGGAGGTGTTGCTCGCCCCGGTCGACGGGTCGGCGGCGGTCGGCGATCGCTTCAGCCAGGTCGGCGACGTCGGCGAGACGATCGGGCGCGGCGAATATCAGTGGCCCATGCTGGGCGGGGACTGGGAAATATCGGGCGAGGCGGCGTTCAACACGCTCGACAACGTCTCGCGTCTCTATTCGCTCGATCCGCTATCGGGCGATTTCGTCGAAGAGCCGTTCCCGGAAGGAAGCGGGGGAGTCAGCGAGGATCGCTATGAGGCGATGCTGAGCTTTGGCCGCAAGCTGACCGACCGGCTGTCGTTCCAGCTTACCGGCGGCGCCGAACATTCGACGCTGACCCAGACCGGCATGAGCGGGCTGGAACGCCGTTTCTTTCGTCCCAAGGGATCGCTGACCCTGTCCTGGACGCCCGAACAGGGGGTCGATTTGTCGCTGAAGATCAAGCGGCGGGTGCGCCAGCTCGACTTCTATGACTTCCTCGCGCGGGCCTTTCTGGGCGACGGGAACAACAATAGCGGCAACAACGAGCTGAGGCCGCAGCAGGAATGGCGGTACGAGTTCGAAGGCAATATGTCGCTCGGCAAATGGGGATCGACCAAGGTCCAGCTCGTATATGTCGATGCCGAGGATTTCGTCGACATCGTGCCGGTGGGCGGGGGCGAGTCGGTCGGCAATATCCCCAAGGCCTGGGCCGCGGCGGCGGTGGTGTCGGCGACGATCAACCTCGATCCAGCCGGGCTGAAGGGCGTACGCATCGATGCGAGCGTCGACCTTGAAACGTCGAGCCTGCGCGATCCGTTTACCGGCCGCACGCGCCAGTGGAGCGGGTTCCAGGACAGCTATGCCGAGGTTGCGCTGCGTCACGATATTCCCGGCAGCGACTGGGCGTGGGGACTGAATGCGAACTATGCCCATTACCAGCCCAATTACCGCCGCAACGAAACCAATCGAACGTGGGAGGGGCCGGTTTTTGCTTCGGTGTTTGTCGAGCACAAGGATGTGCTGGGGATGACGGTGCGGGCGCAGCTGTCGAATGCGGTCAACGCGCGGTCGCGGCGCGAGCGCACGGTGTATGAGGGCGTGCGCGGGGCGAGCCCGGTGCTGTTCCACGAAAGCCGCGACCGCCTGATCGGCCCGATCTTCGTCTTTTCCGTGCGCGGAAAATTCTAGGG
>CAZSMB010000163.1:0-5622 GCA_964607625.1 uncultured Sphingopyxis sp.
AACGGTTTTACGCACCGGCGAGATCCCGGCCTGCGCCGGGATGACGTTGGGGTAAGGGACCACAAGGTGCGGAGCAGCCGCCCTACGTCCGCGGCGCCTTCGCCGCATTCGCCGCGACCGCCGCGCGCACCAGCGCCTTGAAGGCCTCCGCGTCGATGTCGTCGCCCTCGAACAGGTCGATCGCGCGGCGGGTATTGCCGTCGAGGCTCGAGTTGAACAGCCCCGCCGGATCGTCCAGCGCCGCGCCGCGCGCGAAGGTCAGCTTGACCTTGTCCTTATAGGTTTCACCCGTGCACAAGATGCCGCCCCGCTCCCACACCGGGACGCCGAGCGGGTTCGAGGGCTTGCGCCATTTTACCGTCTCGACGACTTCGGGCTCGGCGGCGTGGATCAGCGCGCGCATCTTCGCGAGCGTCTCGCCCCGCCAGTCGCCGAGCTTCGCGATCTTCGCGTCGATCGCGTCGGACGCGCTCCGGTCTTCGTCGGCCATCCTGCCGCTCCTACGCGCGCCGCGCCCGATAGGGCAGAAAGAACATCCACAGTCCACTCAGCGTCATCAGCGCCAGCGGGCCGAGCGGCAGGTAATAGACCCATTGCACCGGCTCGCGGCCGAGCGCGAGGGTCAGGAAGATCGCCCCGACCACCAGCGTAAAGAGGATCGAGAGCCAGCGGTGTAGCTGACGGATTGCGCCATTCCAGTTCATATCGTCTCCCTTCGTCAGTCGACCCGCGCGAGCAGGTCATCGAGCGCGCTCAGGAAGCGGGGCCAGCCGGCCTTCGCTCCGTGATAGGCCAGCTTGTTGTCGGGCGCGAAGCCGGTCTGTTCCATGCGCAGCAGGGTTCCCGTCGCGGTCGGCGTCAGCGTCCAGGTCACGACGCTTTCGAGCCCCTTGCCGTCCCAGCTATAGGCCAGCCTGCGTTCGGGCTCGACCTCGACCACCTCGCAATCGACATGGCCCCAGTCGGCGCCGAAAGCGAAACGATGGCCGGGCGTCGGCGCGACGTCGCCCGCCATCAGCCATTCGGCGACAAGGTGCGGCTGGGTCAGCGCGCGCCAGACCTTTCCGGGCGGGTGGGCGAATTCGCGCTCGACGATCACGGAGCGCGTTGCGGCGGCGGCGTCGGTCATTGATCCATCCTTTTCAGCACATCGTTGAGATCGTCGAAGCGCGCTTCCCAGAAGCGCGTCATCCGCCCGGTCCAGTCGACCAGCGGCGCGAGCGCCGCGGGCTGCGCGCGATAATAGGACTGGCGCCCTTCGTGCCGCCCCGCGATCAGCCCTGCCTGTCGCAGCACCGCGAGATGCTTCGACACCGCGGGCTGCGAAATGCCCGACGGCACGGTGAGCGCGCCGACGCTCTGCTCGCCGCCCTCGCACAAGCGCTCGAACAGCGCGCGGCGGGTCGGGTCGGCGAGCGCCCGGAAGAGAAGGTCGCGAGTCTCGATCATGTCAATTCATAACCCTTTGGCTATGGTTTATCCATAACCATCGGGATATGAATTGGTCAAGCCCCCTCGGCGCAGGCCGCGTCAGCTTTCGTCATAGACATTGCGTCCGGGCCGCACCGTCATGCTGTGCGTGCCCGCAAGCGTGCGCGAGGACTGCGCGACGGTATCGAGGAGATGCCAGTTCGCCGTCATCCGCTCGGGCGTCAGCGCGACGGTCGCATAACCGCGCCGTTCGGTGTTCGCCCACCGCAGCTGCGGCGACGAGCGGCGGAGCGCCGCGACCCGGTCGGCATCGCTCGCCCCCTTCGCCGCCGACTCGATCCCCGGCGAGCTGACGCTGTGCCCCGCGACCTCGACCCCGGCCGGGCGACCGTCGTGCGGCAGGTCGAACGCCCAGCCATTGTGGCTGTCGCCCGCGAGCGAGACGAAGTTGGCACCCGCCGCCTGCGCCGCGCCGAGCAGCCGGTCGCGCGCCGCGGGATAGCCGTCCCAGGCATCGAAGCTGTAGGGCAGCCCCGCGTCGGCGACCATCTTCGCGGTCCTTACCCGGTCCATCACATAGTCGGGTGCATCGGGGCCGAACCACCCCGCCGATTCGGGCGGGCTATAGGTCGTTCCCATGATTACCTGCTGCGCGCAGACCTGCCAGCGCTTGCCCGCCTTCACCGACGCGCGGATCGCGTCGGTGAGCCAGCGTTCCTGGTCTTTACCAAGCATCTGGCGCGCGGGGTCGATATAGTCGGTCTCGCGAAAGCGCCTGAGCGCCGCGGCGGGATCGCTTGCCCCCTCGACGATCGCGCCGACGGAAAACTGCTTGTCGCGTCCGGTGAGCCGCGTTTCGGGAAGGAAGATCGTCGCGAGGTCGCCAATCTCGTAATGGCGCCAACGAGTGTCGGCGACGGGCATCCATTCGCGATAGGCGCGCTCCGCTGCCGCCGACCGTACGCTCCATTCGCCCTCGTCCGGCTGGTGGTTCTGCGCCCCGCCCTTCCACGCGTCGTTCGCGAGTTCGTGATCGTCCCACTGCGCGATCATCGGGAACAGCGTGTGCAACCGCTGGAGATCGGGATCGCTGCGATAGGCGGCGTAGCGCAGCCGATAGTCGGCGAGCGCGATACACTCATTGTCGGGCTGGATCGTCCGCCCGGCCACCATTTCCTTCAATGTCGGATATTGGCCGACCTTATATTCATAGAAATAGTCGCCGACATGGACCAGCAGGTCGACATCCTGCCGCGCGGCGGCATGGCCATAGGCATTGAACCAGCCGAACGGCATGTTGGAACAGGAAAAGAGCGCGAGCATGAAGGCGGCTGTGGACCCGACGGGCAGCGTACGGGTGCGGCCGACGGGCGACATGCTGCCGTCGGGCGCGACGAAGCGATAATAATACCAGCGGCCGGGATGCAGCCCGTCGACGACGATCTTCGCGGTATGATCGCGCTCGCCCGCGGCCGTCACCGTGCCGCCACCGACGACGCGCGCGAAATCGACGCTTTCGGACAGTTCGGCGGTCAGCGTCGTATCCGACGACGACGCATAGCGCGTCCACAGCAGCACCGAATTGGCTCCCGGTTCACCGCTCGCGACGCCGTGCGTGAAGCCCTGCGCCATCATCGCCGCCGCCGCGCCGGGAATCGACAGCGCCGCGAGCCCGCCGCCGCCCAGCGCGATCAACTGCCGCCGGTCCAGTTCCGCCCATGACCTGTGCATTGCGCTCCTCCTTCATACTCTTCCGGTGTGACCCGGCATTGTTACGATTTGGCGCGCGGCGGTCGTCAGCCCATCGCCCCCAACGCGAGCAGCAGCAGCAGAAACGCGATCATCGCGAAGAGACTGAAAAACAACAGCAGGCTCATCCGTACCATCGCGCCCAGACGCGACAAGCGATAGGCACCGCGGAGCTGCCGGTACATGTGGAACGGCATATAGAGCATCGCGAAAAAGGTCGCGAGTTCGCCAAAAATAGTCAGATTCAACAGCCGCACCACCACGAACAAGAGCAGCACGAAGCTGATCGAATAGGTGACGAAGACGAAATGGTCATAGGTGTGAAAGCGGCGGCTGAACGGATAGAGCAGCCACATGAAAGGCAGCGACAGCGGGATCAGTGCCCACGCAAACTTGTACGCATTCGCCTGTAATTTATACAGAATCAGCCCGGGATTGGCGAGCGCCTTCTTGATCCCGTGATCGATGAAGGGCACCCCCGTATCGACCTTGTTGACCGCAACGAACCGGGTGCTCGTCGTCACCTGTTCGACCGGGTCGTCGAGCACCGGCGGCCCCTTTGCCCGCTCGGCCTCGCGATCCGCCTTGCTGCGACTACGCGCTACGCCCAGGTAATCGGCGCTCTTCTGCAACGTCTCGCGCTCATCGAGCAGCGTTCGGCGATCCTCGGCGGACAGGCCCTTGCCCGCGAGCCGCGTATCGACGCGGTCCACCTCGTCCTGCAGGCTCGACTTGACCGCATTGGTCCGCGTCTGTTCGGCCGCCGCCCTGTTCAATTCTTCGCCAAAGCCGCCCCCGGCGCCGACCGCCGTCAACACCGCATAGGTCAGGAAGACCGCAAAGAGGAACAGCGCAAGCGGCGAGATGAACCGCGCGCGCTCCCCGTGGATGTAGCGCCGCGTCAGGTCGCCCGGCCGCCAGGCGAGCAGCGGCAACGTGTTCCACAGCTTGCCTTCGAAATGGAAAATCGCGTGGACAAGGTCATGCCCGATCGCGCCGAAGCTGCGATGCACATCGGCACGCTGACCGCAATGATGGCAATGCGAACCCGCGAGCACGGTCCCGCAATTGAGGCAGCGTGTGCCGGCATAGCCCGGACCGCCCTCGCCATGCCGCGATTCGATCGCGCGCGCCGCCAATCCCGCGGTGACTGCTGCACCGATACCCTCGATATCCCCGCTCATGCCGCCCTGCCTAGAGCGCGCCGAGCCGCCGCGCAACGGGGCTTCGTCGCCGCCGCAAAGCATGATAGGGCGCGCCCATGACCATCGACACCCTTTCGCCGCCGCCCCTTCTCGACGCCGACGCGCTGATCGCCGACATGGGCGCGCGCGCGCGCGCCGCCGCAAAGCGGATGGCAACGGCCCCGACGGCGAAAAAGGCCTCGGCGCTGAAGGCTGCGGCGCAGCAGCTTCGCGTGCAGGCTGCGGAGATTCTGGCGGCGAATGCAAAGGACATGGCGGCAGGCGAAGCAGGCGGGCTCACCTCGGCGATGCTCGACCGGCTGCGGCTCGACGAAGACCGGCTAAGCTCGATCGCCGGAGCCGTCGATGCGGTCGCCGCACTCCCCGATCCGGTCGGCGCCGAGATCGACCGGGTCGAACGCCCCAACGGGCTGCTGCTCAGCCGCGTCCGCGTGCCGCTCGGCGTGATCGGCATCATCTATGAAAGCCGCCCCAACGTCACCGCCGACGCCGCGGCGCTCGGGCTGATGTCGGGCAATGCGGTGATCCTGCGCGGCGGCAGCGAAGCGGTGCATTCGAACCGCGCGATCCACGCCGCGCTGGCGGCAGGCCTTTCCGAGGCGGGGCTTCCCGCCGACGCGGTGCAGCTCGTCCCGACACAGGACCGCGCCGCAGTCGGCGCGCTGCTCCGCGCACAGGGCCTGGTCGACATCATCGTTCCGCGCGGCGGCAAGGGGCTCGTCGCGCGCGTGCAGGACGAAGCGCGCGTCCCCGTGCTCGCGCATCTCGACGGCATCTGCCACACCTATATCGACGGCGCCGCCGATCCCGGGACCGCCGTGACGCTAGCCGTCAACGCCAAGATGCGCCGTACCGGCATCTGCGGCGCGACCGAGACGATCCTGATCGACCGCGCCTATCCGGATCCCGCCGCGATCGTCGACGCGCTGACCGCCGCCGGCTGCGAAGTGCGCGGCGACCGCGACATTGCTGCGCTCGCCGCACACGTCACCCCCGCCGACGCGAGCGACTGGGACAGCGAATATCTCGACGCGATCGTGTCGATCGCGATGGTCGACGGCCTCGACGGCGCGCTGGCGCATATCGACGCGCATTCGAGCCGCCATACCGACGCGATCGTCACCGAGGATGCGGCGGCCGCCGACCGCTTCCTCACCGAAGTCGACAGCGCGATCGTCATGCACAATGCCTCGACCCAGTTCGCCGACGGCGGCGAATTCGGCCTTGGCGCCGAAAT
>CAZSMB010000164.1:0-5576 GCA_964607625.1 uncultured Sphingopyxis sp.
TTCCGCAAGGAGTGCTGGTTCGAGTCCGGCCAGGGGCACCATCTATCGAGGCCGGACGCGCGAACTCCACGAAAACCTTTATGCTCCTATGCTTTGCCAGGTCGAGCTGAAGCGATTTGGCGATGGTGGATATCGAAGGGCGCGTGTCGGGCGGCGTCGATGACCCGCGCCACCCTTCCGCTCGAGTTCTATCGCCGTTCCAGCGCCTGCACGAAGCGTTCGGCGAGTTCGCTGGCTTTGCCCGTCCCGAACACATAGCGGTCGGGCCTGACGAGCACGGCTTCGGCGTCATGTGCGTCCAGCCAGGCCGTTAGGTCGGCGGAGCAGGGCGTCGAGCTGTGGATATCCAGTTGGCGGAAGGGGAACGGGACATCCTCGCCCGGCCCCCTGCGGATCAGCCACGGCCCAGGTCCTAGTTGATCGTCGAGCCTGATGCCCTGCGCTACCGGCTGCGGGAAATAGTCTCCGGCAGCCGGCGTCCCGTCCGCGATCAGCCCGGTGGTGATGTCGGGGAAGGGGACGGCGTTGTCGGGCATGGCGCAGGCGGCTCTCGCGGCGAGCATCCGGGCGTCGCGTGCGGCCGCGGCCTGGGGATCGGTAATGCAGACGGTACGCCCCATCATCATCGCCAGGCCGATGATGGCCCGTACGTTGGGCTCGCGTTCGGGCTGATAGCTCGCCAGAATTTCGGGATTGGCGTCGTCGCGCAATATCGCGGCCAGTTTCCATGCGAGGTTGGCGGCATCGCGGATGCCCGAACATAGGCCCTGCCCAGCAAAGGGGGGCATCTGATGCGCGGCATCGCCTGCGAGCAAAGCCCGCTCCTGCTGCCACCGGGCGGCAATGCGCGCGGCGAAGCGATAGGCCGCCTTGCGTTCCAGCTCGACCGCGCCATCGACATCCCACGGATCGAGAAGGCGTGCGATCCTATCGTCGGTGAGCAGCGCCTCGGTGGCTTCGCCGGGTTTCACCATGAATTCCCAGCGATGCCGCCCTTCGCCCATCAGCACGCATGTCGTGGGGCGCGCGGGGTCGCAAATCTGGAGGTTGATCGAGGGCAGGCGCGACGCATCCTGGACGATCGTGTCGACGACGAGCCAGGTTTCGTCGAAGCCGAGATCGTCGACCGCTATGCCGAGCAGGTCGCGCATCGTGCTGCGCGCGCCGTCGGCGCCGACGATATAGTGCGCGCTGATCGTCCGGGCACCATTGCCGGTATCGAAATGCCCGCATGGGCGCGTGGCGATGCCGTCGAGCGCGGTAAGTCGCCAGCCGGGATGCAGCGCGATACCGGCTTCGGCCGCGACCGCGCGGCGCAGCGCATGTTCGATCGACGGCTGATGGATCATGTTCGCGGCGGGCCAGCCGCCCGGGCCGATCCGGTCCGACCCGTCAAGGCGCAGCAGGACCTCGCCGCTTGCGGTCAGAAAATCATAGCGTGCGCTGTGGCGGCAGGTCGCGATGATCTCGTCGGCCAGCCCCAGTTCCTGAAACACGCGAACGACCTGATGGTCGATGTGAGCCGCGCGCGGCAGCGGATAGGGCTCGCGCTCGCGCTCGGCCACGACCACCTTGACACCGCGCCGGGCGAGCAGCAGCGCGAGCGTCAGGCCGGTCGGCCCTGCTCCGACGATCAGGACGTCGCAATCGGGGTCGCTCACGCTTCGGCCTCCATTGCCCCTTCGATGTGGCCCAGTCCCTCGATTTCACAGCGGACCACGTCTCCCGCCTTCAGAAACTGGCGCGGATCCATCGCCGCCCCGACACCGCCGGGGGTGCCGGTGAAAATCAGGTCGCCGGGTTCGAGCGTCATCGCCGCCGAGAGATGTTCGACCTGATGCCAAAGGTCGAAGACAAGATGCCGCGTGTTCGACGTCTGCCGCGTTTCGCCATTGACGAGGCAGCGCAGGTCGAGCGCATGCGGGTCGGCCACCGCGTCGGCGGTGGTGATCCACGGGCCGATCGGGGCATGGGTATCGAACGACTTGCCCAGCGACCATTGGGGTCCCGCATGCTGCCACATGCGCTCGGTCACATCGTTGCCGACACAATAGCCGAATATGGCGGCGGGGGCGTCGGCGGCGGCGATATGCTTGCCGCCCTTGCCGACCACGGCGACCAGTTCCACTTCATAGTCGGCGGTAAACGTGTTCTTCGCGATCAGGATCGGATCGAAGGGCCCGTTGATCGACGTCTGCGCCTTGGTGAACCACACCTGCCGCTGCGGCGTCTCCATATTGGATTCGTCGATATGGTCGGCATAGTTCAAGCCGATCGCAAAAATCTTGCCCGGGCGCGCGAGCGGCGCGGCGAGCGTCACGTCCGCAAGCGGGATTGCAGCATCCGCATCGAGCCCTTCGAGCCGCGGGCGCACGGCATCCCAATCGCGGATCAACGCCATCATGTCGTCGCCGACGCCCGCGTCGACGATCTTGTCGCCGATTATTACACCGACACGGTCGGCCCCATCCTGTCGAAAGCGTGCGATCTTCATGCGACTTTGTCCTTTGGCTTGCGGCGAAACAGCCGCTTGATGCGAAGCTGGAGGGCGAGGAGCCTGCCCATCGTTTCGGGGCTCGGAGTGCGTTTGCCCGCCAGGGCGGGGAACGGCGCGCCCCACTGAACGTCGAGCAATTCGCGGATGGTTGAAAGACGCGAGCCATCGGCAGCGGAAAACAGATCTCCGTCGGTCCAGTGCTCAAGCTCGTGGCCCCACGGGTCTCTCCAGTAATCGAATATCTGGCTGCCGAGGATGTGGCGGCCGACCCCCCACGCGGCGCTGCGCCCTTCGCCTTTCAGATGGGCGTGGCCGGCCATCAAATCGTCGAGACCCTCGACCTCGAACGCCGCGTGGTTGAAGCCGGGGCCGGGCGGCAATTGGGCGAGGAATAGCGTATGATGGTCGGTGGGGACGTCTCCGCGATCGCAGCGCATGAAGGCGCCGATTGCGACCCCCGGCGCCGCCTCGATCTCGTCGGACGTGATGAAGCCGAACCGCTCCTTGTACCAGGCCTCGGACCGGCGAAAATCGGCAACGTTGAGGACCGCGTGACCGAGTCGGCGGACGTGCGAAGGGCCGGGCGCAACGCGCACCGGTGCGCGCAGACGGCGGCGGTGCGCCGCGGAATTGAAGGGCGCTTCGCTCGCCGGATCGCGCGGCGTGTCGAACCGTTGTCCGGCGACCGCTTCGACACGATTGCCATCGGGATCGGTCAGGCGGACGCGGTGACCGCCGCCTGGGGCGGGCAATGGTTCCACCGGGACGCCCTCGGCGGCGGCGAGCGCCTCCAGATCGGCGAGATCCGGCACACGGAAGGCCAGCCCGGCGAAGGAGGCGTCGCCCCGCTCGGTTGCGTGCACAAAGGGTGCACCGTCGGAGCCGCGGCCGTAAAGGATGCCGTCCTGCTCATGGCAGTCCAGGCCGAAATCTTCGAGAAATCGCCGCATCGCACCCAGGTCCGGCGCCGCGAAGCGCACATGCGCAATATCCTCTGCCCGTGTAATGCTCATCGTCCGAGACTCGCTATTGACTATTTGGTCAACTTAGCGCATTTGACCATTTAGTCAACTGAGAGGCTGCATGACCGTTCAGACCCTTTCGCCGCGCGCGGCGCGTACGCGCTCCGCATTGATCGATGCCGGACTCGTCCTGCTCGCCGATCGGCCGATCGACGCAATCGCGATCGACGAGCTGGTTGCGGCGGCAGGGGTCGCGAAGGGCTCGTTTTTCAATCATTTCGGCGACAAATACGGCTTTGCCAACGCGGTCGCGGCCCAGATCCGCAGCGAAATCGAAGCGCTGATCGGTGCGCTCAATGCCGCGCAGGGCGATCCGCTCTTCCGCCTGTGCGGCGGGATGATCGGCGCCGCGGCCTTTGCGCTGTGCGAGCGTAAGCGCGCGGCGGTGCTGATGCGCACCGCGCGCGGCATGACGCTGGATGATCATGTTCTCAATCGCGGCGTGATCGCGGACCTCGACGCCGTCGGGCGCGAGCATCGCCTTGTCGCCGCGGCGGCGCACGGGGGCGTGCTGTTCTGGCTCGGTTGCTGCCAGGCGGTGATGGGCGGATTGATCGAAAAGGGCGCCAGCGTCGAAGAGGTCGCTGCAATGGTGTCCAACATGCTTGCCCTCGCGCTTGGCGGGCTTGGAATCGCCGAGGGTGCCGGGGCGGCGCTCAGCAGTCCGCGCCACGTCCGCCACGAGCTCGATCGAGCGATGGCAATACTGCGCAACGGCATGGAATAGCGGCAAAGCCGCACATATCGGGAGAAGGAATATGCGGCGGTCGAAATGGCCTTTCCGGGCGCTTGTGGCACTGGTGCTGATCGGCGGCGCGGGTATCCTTCTCTTGCGGCTGCCCGCGGTGCAGGACTGGCTGTTCATCCGCGGGGTGCGCAACGCACTTGTTACCCACGACCAGGTCCAGCCGCAGGACGGCCATTTGAAAGTCGTGCTATGCGGAACGTCGGCGCCGCCGCCGAGCATGGTACGCGCCAAGGCGTGTACGCTCGTCATGGCGGGGCGACACGTGTTCGTCGTCGATACAGGGCCCGGCTCGGCAAACCGGCTAAGCCAGTGGCGGTTTCCCTTCCAGGCGCTCGATGGCGTGCTGCTGACTCATTTTCATTCCGACCATATCGGCGATCTCGGCGAATTCCGCATGCAGGGCTGGGTAGCGGGTCGCGGCGGACCGCTGGCGGTCTATGGGCCGACCGGGGTGGAGGCGCTGGTTGCGGGGGTAAACATGACCTATGCCGCCGACGCGAGCTATCGCGGCGCCGAACATGACCTCGACGCGGCGGCCGCCGAGCTCGTCGCGCGGCCGTTCGGGCTGGCAAGCGAGGATGAACGAAAGACGCACGATGCGGCAAAGGCGGTCTATGATGCCGACGGTCTGCGCATCACGGCGTTTCAGGTGATGCACGAGCCGGTCTACCCGGCGGTCGGCTATCGGTTCGATTACAAGGGGCGTTCGGTGGTGGTGTCGGGGGACACGGCGCTGTCGCCGAACCTCGTGCGCTGGTCGAAGGGCGCCGACCTGCTGGTCCACGAAGGGCAGAGCGAGGAAATGCGCCAGGCTTTTGCAAAGGGGCTGGCCGAAGCCGGAGCCACGAAGCTGGCCAAGGTGATCGGCGAGGTCGGAAACTATCACGCGACCCCCGTGCAGGCGGCGCGCGAAGCGAACCAGGCGGGCGTCCGCATGCTGGTCTTCAATCATATGGGGCCGATTGCGCCCGACAATTGGCTGCTCCGCCAGATATTTTCGCGCGGCCTTTCCCGCGCGCGCGCTCCCTCGGCTTGGCGCCTGGGCAAGGACGGCACGAGCATCGATCTTCCCGTCGGAACGTCCGAGATCGGGATCAGCGATATCGAGTAAGCGTCGGTCGGTATCGCATTCGGTCTTGCCTTGCGGTCCGTTGCGAGCGATCACCCGCGACGATGACCAGACCTGATGACCAACCGGGACACACTCCGGCGGCGGCAACTTCGCCTTTCGAAACATACACGCCGGCCGATGTACGGGCGCTTGTCGAAACCTGTCCGCTTGCCTGGGTCTGCTCGGCAAGCGGGCGCG
>CAZSMB010000165.1:0-5566 GCA_964607625.1 uncultured Sphingopyxis sp.
GCGCGCACCTCGGTCACGCCGGGGCGCACGCAGGAACTCAACTATTTCGACGTCGGCAACCCGCTGGTGTTCCGCCTCGTCGACATGCCCGGATATGGGTTTGCCAAGGCGCCGAAGGACGTCGTCAAAAAATGGCGTTTCCTGGTGAACGACTATCTGCGCGGCCGCGCGGTGCTCAAGCGGACATTGGTGCTGGTCGACAGCCGCCACGGGCTGAAGGATGTCGACCGCGAGGTGCTCGAAATGCTCGACGTCGCGGCGGTCAGCTATCGCCTCGTGCTGACCAAGACCGACAAGATCAAGGCCAGCGACCTCGCCGCGGTGCAGGCGGCGACCGAGGCCGAAGCCCGCAAGCACCCCGCCGCGCACCCACAGGTCATCGCGACGAGCAGCGAAAAGGGTATGGGCATCGCCGAATTGCGCACCGCGGTGCTCGAGGCGGTGGAGAGTTGACGGAATGACGCCCCTCCCGCAAGCGGGAGGGGTAGCGAGACTTGCGAGCTTGCTCGCTAGTCGCAGCGGGGTGGGCGATTTCGAGGCCGAAGCTCGCTACGCTCGCGCCCACCCCTAACCCCTCCCGCAAGCGGAAGGGGGACAAAAGGACGACGCATGAAACTCTTCATCGGCAACAAGGCCTATTCGAGCTGGAGCCTGCGCGGCTGGCTCGCCGCCAGGCACAGCGGGCTCGTCTTCGAGGAAGTCACCGTCCCGCTTTACGACGAACAATGGTCGAATCGGCGCGAGGGCGACGAATTCGCCCCGTCGGGGGGCAAGGTGCCGATCCTGTGGGACGGCGACGATATCGTCGTGTGGGACAGCCTCGCGATCATCGACTATCTCAACGAAAAGACCGGCGGGGATCGGGGCTATTGGCCGGACGACCGGGCGGCGCGGGCGATGGCGCGCTCGATGGCGGCCGAAATGCACTCCAGCTTCGCGGCGCTGCGCCGCCACCACAGCATGAACATCCGCCGCATCTATCCCGCCGCCGACCTGATGCCGGAGGTGCAGGCCGACGTGATGCGGATCCTGCAAATATGGGCAGAGGCGCGGGCGCGCTTCGGTGGCGAGGGCGATTATCTGTTCGGCGACTGGTCGGCGGCCGACATGATGTTCGCACCCGTCGTTACCCGCTTCCTGACCTATTCGATCCCGCTGCCGCGCTTCGCCTTGCCATATTGCGAGGCGGTCATCGCGCATCCGCACATGCAGGAATGGATCGGCGGCGCCCAGGCCGAGGATTGGGTGATCGAACAGTTCGAAGGCGCCGAACAGCGCTGATCGTCAATGCCCCATGTCGGCGGCCGACGCCGCTTCGGCCCCCGCTTTCGGCGGCCGGAGCAGGATGACGAGCGGGACCGAGATCAGCGTGACCCACATCATCGCCCAGAAATCGTCGATATAGGCGACCATGGCCGCCTGCTTGTTGATCTCTGCATTGATGATCGCCATCGCGCTCACACCCAGCGATCCGAGCCGGTCGGAGGTCGAGGCGTCGATCATCGGCACCGTCCCGCTGGTGACGTGCTGGACCAGGTCGGCATGGCTCGTCTGCGTGTTCGATCCGAGCAACGTCGTCACGACCGAAATGCCGACCGACCCGCCGACGCTGCGCAGCAGGTTGAGCAGGCTCGCGCCGTCGGTGCGCCAGGTCGGACCCAGCGTCGCAAAGGCCATCGTGTTGAGCGGAATGAAGATCAGGCCCATGCCCAGCCCCTGGACCAGGCCGCTGACGATGACCGGCCAGGCCCCCATCATCAACGACCAGTGGCTCATCTGCCACAGCGAATAGGCCGCGATGATCAGGCCGCTGCCGACCAGCCAGCGCGCATCGATCTTGCCGAGCAGCCGCCCCGCGATCGCCATGCTGATGAAAATGCCGATGCCGCGCACCGCGAGCACCCAGCCGGTGTCGATCACCGGCCAGTCGAACAGCCGCTGGAGCATCGGCGGCAGCAGCGCCATCGACGAGAACATGACCACGCCGATCACCAGCATGAAGCCCAGCGCGGTGAGCAGGTTGCGGTCGGCGAGCATCTTGCGGTCGAACAGCGTGTTGCGGCCGGTGATCAGGTGGATGACGAACATCCACAGACAGGCGACCGACACGCCGCACTCGATCCATATCTCGACGCTGTCGAACCAGTCTTCCTGCGCGCCGCGGTCGAGCATCAATTGCAGCGACGCGAGGCCGAGCGCGAGCATCGAGAAACCGAACAGGTCGAACTTGCGCGTCTTTCGCCCCGTCGCCGGGAGCAACGCCCACATCAACGCAAAGGTCGCCGCCCCCACCGGTAGGTTGACATAGAAGACCCAGCGCCAGTTCGCGCTTTCGGTCAGCCAGCCGCCGATGATCGGCCCCAGGATCGGCCCGACCATGATCCCCATGCCCCAGATCGACATCGCGCGCGCGTGGCGTTCGGGCGGATTGATGTCGAGCATCACCGATTGCGACAGCGGTCCGATGAACGCGGCGCTGATCCCCTGGAGGAAGCGGAACAGGACCATTTCCTCGAGATTTTGTGCCGCGCCGCACGCCATCGAAGCGATGATGAAGCCGAACACCGCGCCAAGGAACAGCCTGCGCCGCCCGATGCGGTCGGCGAGCCAGCCGGTGATCGGCATCGCGACCGCGGTCGCGATGATATAGCTGGTCAGCACCCAGTTCACCGTCTCGCTCGTCGCGCCCAGGCTCGATTGCATGTGCGGGATCGCGACATTGGCGATCGTCGTGTCCAGGATCTGCATCACCGACGCGCCCATCACCGCGACGGTCAGCAGCCCGCGATAGCGTACCTGTTCGTACAGCGGCCGGTCGTCGCTGACCTGGGTTGCCGCCGGCGCGGCGCGGCGAGGGAAGGCACGGCTCGCCACGATCGGTCCGTTACTTGCAGCCGCCCGAGGTGATGACCTTCACGTCGGTCGACAGCCCCGCGATCATCGCGCGCGAGGGCACTTCGTCGAAGGCGATGCGCACCGGCACCCGCTGCGTCACCTTGACCCAGTTGCCGGTCGCATTCTGGGCCGGCAGGACCGAAAACTCGCTGCCGGTGCCCGCGCCGATCGTCTCGACATGGCCGCGGACCTTGAGCCCCGGATAGGCGTCGAAGGTCATTTCGGCAGGCTGGCCGACGCACATGTCGGCAAGGTCGGTTTCCTTGAAATTGGCCTCGACGCGGGGATGTTCGGTATCGACCAGCGTCACCGCGGGGAGCCCGGCGACCATCATCTGACCGATCTGCAACCGGTCCGATTCGGCGACGCGGCCGCCGCTCGGCGCGCGCACTTCGGTCCGGCCCAGATTGACCTGGGCCTGCGCGCGCTGGACGCGCGCCGCCTCGACCTGCGGGTTGGTGCCGCTGCCGCCGGTCGCCAGCTTCGCCCGCGCTTCGGCGGCGTCGGCTCTGGCTTGTCCCAGCTCGGCGCGCGCCTGTTCGACCGCGTGTTTCGCGGCGTCATAGGCGGCCTTGGTGGTGAACCCCTTTTCCATCAGCGCGGCCTGCCGTTCGAAATTCGACTTGGCAAAGGCGATATTCTCCTCGGCCGCCTTGATGTCGACATTGGTCGCCGCAAGGCTGGCCGACAGGTTGCCGACGTCGACCTGCGCCGAATCGATCGCGGCGCTCGCCTGCGCGACGGTCAGCGCATAGGGTTTGGGGTCGATGCGGAACAGCAGCTGACCCTTCTTGACCAGCTCACCCTCGTCGACCGCGACGTCGGTGATCAGCCCCCCGACTTCGGCCGCGACCGATACCTTGTCCATCTGGACATAGGCGTTGTCGGTCGACACCGATCCGCCGCTCAACAGCCACCAGGCGCCGCCCGCCAGCGCGAGCGCGAGCGGCACGCCGAACATCAGCGCGCGGGTGCGCCAATTGGGCCTGGTTTCCACTTCGGGCGTCGCCGTCTGCACCGGCGGGGGCACGGGATCGGCCTTGGGAGCCGCCTTGGGGGGCGTCGCCTCTTCGGCGCGGGGCTGGGTGTTCACGGCATCGGGACGGGCGGGGGAGAGCTGGTCCATTATATGGCCTCTTTTTCTTTTGGTGCGGATTCGGAGATCGCGTCGCGTCGCGACAGGTTGCATCGGACGCGGCCGACGAGTGCGACCAGCTGGTCGCGTTCGGTATCGCTCAGTCCTTCGGTCGCCTCCTGGGCGAGCGCGTCGGTGGTGCGCCGCATTTCATCGAGCAGCGCGTCGGCGCGCGGCGTCAGGTGGAGCAGCCACGCGCGGCGGTCGGTCGGGTCGGCGCGGCGCTCGACGAGCTCCGCTTCCGCCAGCCGGTCGACCATGCGCGACAGGGTGATCGGCTCGACCTCGATCAGGTCGGCGAGCGGGCCCTGCCTTATGCCTTCATGGCGCCGCAGGTAGACGAGCAGCCGCCATTGCAGCGCCGTGATCCCGCTGTCGCGCGTGCGCGCGTTGAACGCGCGGCGGAACAGCCGCGCGGCATCGTTCAGCAGAAATCCGATCGTCTCGCTCATGGCAGCACATATAATAGCAATTGCTATTATATGCAACATTGCGCGATATGCGCGAAATTGGAAAAGTTCGCACCGCTGTAAACTATTCCGACAATGCTTGAATTATCCCGCGGTTTCGGCAGGATGCGACCATGAGTCTCACCGCCGACCTCTTCTGGTCCTTCCGCTCGCCGTACAGCTATCTCGCGATCGGCCGCTATCGGTCGTTTGCGGCGAGCCACGATGTCGCGATCAACCTGCGCCCCGTCTATCCGCTCGCGATCCGCCAGCCCGATTTTTTCGAGCGCAATCACCCGAATTGGCTCAGCTATACGATGCGCGACATGATCCGCGTCGCGCAGTTTCACGGCATTCCCTTCGGCCCACCACGCCCCGACCCGATCGTGCAGAATGTCATGACGCGCGAGATCGCTGCCGAGCAGCCCTATATCTATCGGCTGACCCGGCTCGGCCAGGCGGCGTCGCGCCGCGGCAAGAGCCTGGCGTTCTGCGACGAAGTCGGTCGGCTCATATGGGGCGGCGCCGAAAATTGGCATCTCGGTGACCATCTGACCGCAGCGGCGAAGCGCGCCGGGCTCGACCTTGCCGAACTCGATGCCGAGGCCGAGCGCGATGCCGACATGCTGGACAAGGAAATCGCCGCGAACCAGGTCGCGCTCGAAATCGCCGGCCATTGGGGGGTGCCGACGCTCGTGTTCGACGGCGAACCCTTCTTCGGCCAGGATCGGATCGAAATGGCGAAATGGCGGATGGAACAAAAGGGATTGAAGCCGCGCTGAGCTGCCTCGCCATTGCGTAGACTCGCTTGCTCCGCTTAAGGCTGTATCGCGATGAGCATCGAACCCGATTTTTTTGAGGCGCGCGACGGTGTGCGGCTGGCGTGGCGCGCGATGGGCGAGGGGCGGCCGCTGGTGCTGCTCCACGGGCTGTTTTCGAGCGCCGAGGTCAACTGGATCAAATTCGGGACCGCGGCGCGGGTCGCCGAAGCGGGTTACCGCGTGATCATGCCCGACCTGCGCGTCCACGGGTCGAGCGACGCGCCGCAGGGGGCGGAGCATTACCCGGCCGACGTGCTCGTCGACGA
>CAZSMB010000166.1:0-2104 GCA_964607625.1 uncultured Sphingopyxis sp.
TGGGAGCGAACTCCTTTTGCTCGGCGGCGATGATGTCCCAGTCTTCCTGCGTGCCCTCGATCATTGCGCGAAATTTGGCGCGCGGATGCGTCATGTCGTTCATCGCCGGCTCTCCCAGTTCCTGGACCCAGTCTACGCCGTCGGTTGCAATTTGCAACGTTGACGCGAAGGCCTAACCGCCGCCGGTGGTATCGGTGCTGTCGACCCCATATTTCAACACCTCGTCGTGGGTCAGGCAGCGCCGCGTCGAACGATCGTCGCCGCTGCCCTTCACCGCCTTTTGCCGATACATCACGTCGGTCAAAAGCTTGCGTGAAACCCCCATCTTGATGAGGAAGTCATTATCCTCGCTCGCCAGCAAGGCCGCGTCCTGTTCGACATCACCGATCAGTTCTGTGGTCGCATCGGTCCCCATCGCGACGCTCATGTCGATCGTGCCGCGGTCTCCCGTGCGCGTGAACATATGCACGATGAAGAGCCCGCCCGGATCGACATAGCGCGGAATGCCGCCCATGAAGACGAAATTGCAGGCGCTGAAACAGGCCCAGCCCGACGGAATACGCGTCGTAATCCCCAGGTTGGAACGGATGACGCGCCCCGCGGTGTTGCCGGCCCGCGCGTCGCCGCCGGGCGAGCGCAGCCATATTTCGCGCACGTCCGGGTTCGCCGCCAGCGTCTTCGCGAGACGGTCTGGAAGCCCCGCATCGACGCGGCCTTCGGCGAGCAGTATCTTGACGCCGCCACGTTCGACCGGCGTCAACGTCATGGTCGGATTCGTCGACCAGCCGGGGTGGAGCGGACAGGTCGGATTGTCGGGGTCCATCGCGGGGCCCGCGGCAACGGTCGCAAGCGCGGCAATGCCGAGCGCAAGGCGAATTTTTCCCGTCACGCCTGCGCCAGCGTGTAGCGCGCTTGGCCGGGTTCGCGGCACATATGCTTCGTCGCCCGTGTCTCTTCGCCATCGACGATGATGAAATCGGTCACGTTGATGCACTGGCGGCCGCCACCCTCGTCGTTCCGCGCCACGATCGTCGACGACCCGCTGACCCCGTCGCGGGTTTCGCTCGTCCAGTTGGCGGTCGACCCGACCTCCTCGCCGCGCACCGCATCCTCCGTGGCTTTTGCGGCCTGAACCTGCTCGGCGGGATCGAGGCGACAGGCGATGGCGTCGGTCAGCGTCTCGCTCACCTCCGCGATCGGGACATAGCTGTAAACGCCCGCCTTGCTGGCGGCGTCGCCAACCGCATCCCGCAGGACGCTGCCCAATATGCCGCGTCCGACGCTGCTCCCTTTCTTGCCCTTGGGACAACCGCCATTGCTGTCATCGTCACTCGGCGCCGGCGCCGGAGTCGTGACTTTTCGCAAAAGACCGCCAAACTGCGCCTCCGCCGGCGTCGCCATAAGACCCGCACACGCCGCCCATGCCGGAAGCCAAAACCATCGTCGCATCGCCCGCTCCAGATTATTGCCAGTGGCGACCCCTTGTTTTGCAGGCGAAACTAGACCTCGCTGTGATTTCAATCAATGGCGCAAAGATTGTCTTGTCCACAGGTTGAAATTAGCCGCGAAGTGGCCCAGACAGCGGCCATGCTTTCGCAAAAGACCCGCTATACGATCCGCGCGTTCCAGCACCTTGCTGACCATTGGGGCAAGGGGCAGGTGCAGCTTGCGGACATTGCGGAGGCTCAGAACATTCCGCCGAAATTCCTGACGGTCATCCTGTCCGAAATGGCGCGCGAAGGACTGCTCATTTCGCAGCGCGGCCGCGACGGTGGCTACCAGCTCGCCCTGCCGCCGATCGACATCAGCTATGGCGATCTCGTGCGCCTCACCCGCGGGTCGCTCGCGCTCGTTCCCTGCGCAAGCCGCAACGCGCACGAGACCTGCAAGAACTGCCTTCCCGAGACCGAATGCCGGATGCGCAGCCTGATGTTGAAGGTTCGCGACGATACTGCCGCGATCCTCGACCGGATCAGCCTCGCCGACCCGATTGGTGTGGAACCGCTGATCGAGAAGGAAGAGCTGGCGGTCTGACGCGCGGCCGGGGAGATGGAGCGCAGCCTCCGGGATCGAACCGGCGACCTTTGATATGCCATGAGCAGCG
>CAZSMB010000166.1:2204-5527 GCA_964607625.1 uncultured Sphingopyxis sp.
CTCTGCCGCGCCCGCCGAGGAAAATGGTGGAGCCTACCGGGATCGAACCGGTGACTGCTAATATGCCATGAGCAGCGCTCTGCCGCGCCCGCCGAGGAAAATGGTGGAGCCTACCGGGATCGAACCGGTGACCTCTACAATGCCATTGTAGCGCTCTCCCAGCTGAGCTAAGGCCCCGTGCCATTTTGCGGGTCGCCCTGGGTGGTGCGACCGGGACGCCGCCTTTACCAGCGCGCGCCCACTATGCAAGGGGCCAAATGCACCAAACGATGCTTTTTTGGCCCCTGTGCCCGATTATCAGCTTTCGTCGTCGTCGTCGTCGCCCGTCGACACGCCGAGGTCGTCGTCGCCGCCAAGATCGACGTCGTTGTCGGGCGAATCGCTGTCTTCGTCGACATCGACGTCGAGATCCAGATCGTCGTCGCTCGACTCTTCCTTCGTCTTGCTGGGCTTTTCTGCCTCTTCGAAGGGCATCGGTTGCTTCGACTTGAGCACCGATTCCGGGATCCAGGCATAGCCGCAATTGATGCAGGTTACCGGATCATCGTTGGTCAAATCATAGAATCGCGTGGCGCATTTCGGGCAGCTACGTTTCGTGCCCCATTCAGCCTTTACCATATAAGCCTCGTAAACCTTTGGAAACGGTTGTGAAATTTCGGAAAGAAAACGGCGCCTCGCGGCCGATCCGTCAAATCGGCGTGCGCCTTGCCAGATTGTCGGGCCGCTGTCAAAAGCCGCACGCCATGAATGACCCTATCGCCACACCGCGCGCCTTTTCCGCGTCCGCTCCGCTCAAAGGTAAGATCGCCATTCCCGGCGACAAGAGCATTTCGCACCGGTCGCTGATGCTGTCGGCGCTCGCGGTGGGAACCAGCCGCGTCACCGGCCTCTTGGAGGGCCACGATGTTCTGGCCACCGCCGCCGCGATGCGGGCGATGGGCGCGCGCATCGAACGGCGCGACGACGGAGAATGGGTGATCGATGGCGTCGGAGTCGGCGGCCTGCTCCAGCCGCGCGAAGCGCTCGACATGGGCAACAGCGGCACGTCGACCCGGCTGCTGATGGGTCTTGTCGCAAGTCATCCGATTACTGCGACCTTCATTGGCGACGCCAGCCTGTCGGGCCGCCCGATGGGCCGCGTCATCGATCCGCTCGGCCAGATGGGCGCGGAAATTTCGGCCTCGCCGGGGGGGCGCCTGCCGCTGATGGTCCGCGGTCTCGCGCCCGCCGTGCCCCTCTCCTATCGCCTGCCGATGGCCTCGGCGCAGGTCAAAAGCGCGGTCCTGCTGGCGGGCCTCAATACGCCCGGCGTCACCGAAGTGATCGAACCGATCCCCACCCGCGACCACAGCGAGCGCATGCTTCGCGGGTTCGGCGCCGATCTGACCGTCGACATCGCCGCCGACGGCACGCGCCACATCCGCATCCACGGCGAAGCCGAACTGAAACCCCGGACGATCGCCGTGCCGGGCGATCCGTCTTCGGCCGCCTTCTTCATCGTCGCCGCGCTCATCGTTCCCGGCTCCGACGTGACGATCGCCAACGTCGGACTGAACCCGACGCGCGCCGGCCTGATCGACATATTGCGCGCGATGGGCGGCGATATCGAGGAACTCGATCGCCGCGACGTCGGCGGCGAACCCGTCGCCGACCTGCGCGTCCGCCATAGCGCACTCACCGGGATCGAGGTCGATCCGGCGGTCGCGCCGAGCATGATCGACGAATTCCCGATCCTTTTCGTCGCCGCCGCGCTCGCCGAGGGGCGCACGACGACGAGCGGGCTCGACGAGCTGCGCGTCAAGGAAAGCGACCGGCTCGCGGTAATGGCCACCGGCCTGCAGGCCATCGGTGTGCGGGTCGAGGAACGGCCCGACGGGCTCGTGATCGATGGCAGCGGCGGCGATCCCCTGCCCGGCGGCGCGACCGTTGCCGGCCATCTCGACCACCGCATCTGCATGAGCTTCGCGATCGCGGGCCTCGTCGGCAAGACACCGATCACGATCGACGACATCGCGCCGGTTGCGACGAGCTTTCCCAATTTCGAAGCCTTGCTGGCGGGGTTGCCGGCATGATCGACTGGCTGTCCGGCACCGCGGCGAATGCGATCGGCCTTGTCGGCACGGCCTGCGTGCTCGCCGCCTTCGCCTATATCAACCTGGCGGTAAAACCGAACGGCGTGCTGTTCAACGCGGTGAACCTTGTCGGCGCGCTCCTCTTGATGATTTCGCTTCTCGTCCACTTCAACCTCGCCTCTTTCCTGCTCGAGATCGCCTGGGCGAGCATCGCGCTGTGGGGGCTGGCGCGCGCGCTGCGGCGGCGCGCGGCAGGGGGTGCGGCATGATCGTCGCGGTCGATGGCCCCACGGCGTCGGGGAAAGGAACGATCGCCCGCGCGCTCGCCGCGCATTTCGGACTGCCGGTGCTCGACACCGGCCTGCTCTATCGCGCCGTCGGCTACCAGACGCAGCTTAATCATGGCGACGCCGACAAGGCCGACGACGCGCTGGCCGCATGCGATTTCCCCGACAGCCTGCTGGGCGACCCGGCGCTGCGCTATGAGACGACGGGCGGACTTGCGAGCCGCGTGTCGGTGCATCCCGCCGTGCGGCAGGCGCTGTTCCAGCGGCAGGTCGACTTCGCCAATCAACCCGGCGGCGCGGTGCTCGACGGCCGCGATATCGGTACGGTCATCGCGCCGCACGCCGATGCCAAGCTGTTCGTCACCGCAAGCCCCGAAGAGCGGGCGCGGCGGCGCCATGCCGAAATGCGGTCGCGCGGGGTCGAGGTCAGCTATGACACGGTGCTTGCGGACATCCGCGCGCGCGACGCGCGCGACAGCGGGCGCGCGGACGCGCCGCTTGCGCAGGCGCACGATGCAGACTTGCTCGACACCGGCGAAATGACTATAGACGCCGCCGTCCAACGGGCGATTGCGCTGGTTGAGGCACGGACAGGCCGCCGCTCTACCTGAGCGTCGGGCGTGACGGGGTGCACTCGTCGCGCCTTTTTTGCTTTGCCCGCTGCCCTTCCGCCGCCGCGTTCCCGCGGATGTTCCGCTTTGCATTCGGCGAACGGGACGGATCGGCCACAAGACCAGCGGACCCAACCGCTTGGCCGGAAACGAATGAAGTAAGGAAGATCAATTTATGGCCACTACGGCTTTTCCGACGCGCGACGATTTCGCCGCGATGCTCGATGAATCGCTGGGTGGTGCCGAGGGCGGCTTTGAAGGCCGCGTCGTCAAGGGCACCGTAACCGGCATCGAAAACGACCTGGCAGTGATCGACATCGGCCTGAAGAGCGAAGGCCGCGTGCCGCTTCGCG
>CAZSMB010000167.1:0-1795 GCA_964607625.1 uncultured Sphingopyxis sp.
CCCCTGAACGACGAGCATCGCACAGGCACTTTTCTGTGTGCGGGCTGCGCGCTGCCGCTTTATTCGAGCAAGACCAAATATGACAGCGGCACCGGCTGGCCGAGCTTCTGGGCACCGCTCGAGAATGCGGTCGCGACGTCGACCGATCGCGAACTCGGCTATCCGCGGACCGAGATCCATTGCCGGCGGTGCGGCGGGCATCTGGGGCATGTCTTCAACGACGGGCCCAGGCCGACCGGCAAGCGCTATTGCATGAACGGCGCCGCGCTCAGCTTCCGGCCGGCCTGACGCGCCACGCCATCAGGCCGGTCGAAACGCCCAGCGGCACCGGTTCGAGCCAGTCGGGCGCACGCCCCGAATAGAGGCGCGCGGCCAGTCCGTCGCGGCGCGCCTTGCGATAGGTGTCGAAATCATTGGCGCTGCGGCACACGACGATCAGCGTCGCACCGCGTCGGCGCGTCAGCGCTTCGGCTTCCGACGGATCGCCCAGAAAGACGCGAATCGTATCGGCCATTGCCGCATTGTTGCGATGATGCGGCGTCGCGACCAGGCTGTGCCGGGTCCAGAAGATCAGCGGCGCACCGAGATCGATCGGCGCCAGAATCGTCGTCGGCGCCAATCGGTCGAGCGCGGCGATGCCCGCCGGGTCTAGGCAGTCGCCTCCCCCGACCCGGTTCGACTCGCCGGACTTCGACGTCGACTCGAACATCGGAAAGGCCGCGGCAAGCGGTACCGCAACGATCACGCTCGCCAGCAGCGGCAGGGTCGCCGCGGCAAGCACCGATCCCGCGATGCGCGGCAGCGGCGACGCCAGCGAGCGAGCGCGCGCCCAGATCGCCAGGCCGATCCACGCGCAGCCGGGCACCGCGAACAGCTGCGCGGTCGCGACGCTGCGCACGACGAACAGCGACAGCAGCGTCGCGCCGGCGAGCGCGACGATCAGCGTTGCCCACGCACGCCGCGTCGCGGCATCGGCGCTGGCGCGCCACCCGCACGCCGCGCCCGCGAGGCCGAGCAGCGATGGAACGAGGATATAGATCGCGGTGTGCGGCTTCGACGCCCACAGCGGCTGCCCCTCGAGAACGTGGCGATACCAGTAGCGATCGACGAGCGGGTCGAGCGACGCGAACGGCCCCGCGGCGCATTCGGGCGCCGTGGCGACCAGCGCCGCGGCGGCGAGCAGCCCCGCGGCGCCGAGCAGGGCGAAGCGCACCCAGCGTCGCTCGGGGCGCACCGCGACGATGCCGGCGGTCGCGGCGGTCGCGGCGACAAAGCCGGCGATGTAGGGCGCCGACAGCGAATCGCACCAGCGCCCGGTGAGCCCCGCAGGGCCGCGCGTCGCGAACTGGAACAGCATCGCCCCAAGCGCGAGCGCACCCATATAGGCGACGAACCCGTCGCGATCGGTCGTTCGTCCGTACAGCGCCCAGCGCAGCGCCGCGAGCCCGGCGAACAGCGCCGCGAGCGGCAGGCCCTCGATCGATATCGCGAGCAGCATGGCGGCAAACAGCCCGGCAAGCGCGCCGGCGCGCGCGCCCGCCGGCCGCATCGCCTGCCACAGCATCAGCATCGCAAGAAAGACCTGCCAGCCGTGATGATCGATGCGCAGCGGCCGGAACTGCACCAATATGAATCCACAGAGCAGGACATAGACCGGCGCGAGCAGCGCGATCCGCCGGTCGCCGAGCCGGCCGAAGCCGATCGCCGCGACGATCGTCAGCGCGAGCAGGTGCAGCGGCGGCCACAGCGCCATGACGATCTGTTCGGCGAGCGGCTGGCCTGCGAAGGGCCGCAA
>CAZSMB010000167.1:1895-5511 GCA_964607625.1 uncultured Sphingopyxis sp.
GCCACAGCGCCATGACGATCTGTTCGGCGAGCGGCTGGCCTGCGAAGGGCCGCAATAGCAGTATCGCCGCCGCCAGTGGCGCATCGACGATGCGCGACCAGTGCATCAGAACCCCGCCGTCGACGGGATTGACCCGATATTGCATCAGGTCCCACCAGCCCTGCCCGGCGATCAGATCGCGTACCTGCGCCATCCGCATCGCGTCGTCGGTGTCGGGCAGGTCGAGCAGGCGGATCGCCTGCGCCTGCGAGGCGAAGATGAAGATTTCGGCGACCAGCCAGGCAAGCAGCGCGGCGCGGACCGGCGTCAGCCAGCCCGCCGCATATGCGTCGCCCTGCTGGCGCGCCGGGGGAGCGGCGGTCATGCCGCGCCCGGCCGGAAAACGATATGACGGCGCAGCAGATAGGTCGCCTGAAAGCTGACGATGATCGCGACCAGCTTCGACACGCGCGGGTCGAAACCCATCAGGCCGCCACCGCCGACGATCGCAGAGGTCAGCGCGAGGCCGACGAGCGCCGATCCGACGAACATCGCCTTTTGCCGTTGCCGCTCGCCCGATCCGCGCACCGCCGCGCCGTCGGCGAAGACGAGCCGGCTCGACACCAGCCAGTGTACCAATATGCCCATGCAATAGCCTAGCGCGGAGGCCCCGACCGGGGCGAGCCCCGCGCCAAGGAGCAACAGGAACAGTCCCGCGTCGGTGCACAGCGCAAGGCCGCTCGCCGCCAGATAGGCCGCCCAGCGCAGTTCGCCGCGCCGCATCATGTCGATCAGCCGCAGGGCCCGTCCGACCATCGCCGCATCCTTCGCCAGCGCCGCGGCGTCACGCCGCCTTGCCTATGCGTCCGGGCACGTCGCGCACCGACGCCAGCGCCGCGCGTTCGCCTTCGGTCCCGCTTTCGTGATATTCGGCGTCCTCGTTGACGCCCCAGATGTCATAGACGCGCGCGCCGGCGACGATGTTGCGCACCGTCAGCATCGCGGTCATCATCGCATGGTCCTGGTTGTTGTAGCGGTGCATGCCGTTGCGCCCGACCATGTGCAGCGTCGGATAGCGCGCCTCGAGTTCCTCACGCATCGCCGCGACATGCGCGGCATATTCGTCGTCATAGACCGGATAGGCCTTTTCCTGACGCACCACCGCGCCGCCCACGACGTCGTCGGGGTGACACAGGCCGAGGATGAACATCTCGCGCTTCGCCATCCTGATCAGGTCCTCGTCGCTCGACGACCAGAGCCCGTCGCCTTCGAAACAGAAATATTCGAGCCCGACGCAGGCGAGGTCGGGATCGGGCACCATTTCGGGCGACCAGCTGCGGAAATTCTGGACCCGGCCGACCTTCACCTTGCTGTCGTGGATATAGATCCAGTTGTCGGGGAACAGATCCTGCGAGCGGATCTTGAGCGCGACGGTCAGGAAGTCGCGATATTTGAGCTTCGGCGCATCGGTGAGCGCCGAGGCGGGGAGCGGATGGACGCGCGCGGCAAGCTCGCGCATCGGCGCCGAGCTGATCACATGCGCCGCGTCGATCACGATCTCGCCATCGGGGCCGGTCGCGGTCAGCCGCCAGCGGCCGCTCGCCTGGTCCTGCGTCAATTGCTTGAAGCTGTGCCCCATCAGCACATGGTTGCCGCCCGCGACGACCTTGTCGCGCGCTGCCTCCCACATCATGCCCGGGCCGAGCCGCGGGTAACGAAAGGTCTCGAGCAGCGTCTTGGTCGCCATCCCGTCGTTCGGGCGCTTGTTGAGCCCCAGGCTGCGCTTCAGCCCGTCGAGCACCGCGGCGCCAAGGCTCAGTCCCTTGATGCGCTGTGCCGCCCAGTCGGCCGACATTTCGTCGCACGGCATCCCCCACACCTTCTCGGTATAGGTCTTGAAGAAAATCGAATAGAGCTTGTGTCCGAACTGGTTGACCGTCCAGTCCTCGAAACTGCGAACCGCCTTGTTGGGCAGGAGTTTCGCCTTGGCATAGCTCGCCATGCACAGCGCCGAGCGCACGATGCCGAGGTTCCACAGCGCTTCGAACGCGCGCAGCGGATAGGAATAATATCGACCCTCGTAATAGATGCGGCTCATTCGCGGGCGCTGGATGAAATCGTCGGGCAAAATCTCGTTCCACAGGTCGACGACTTCCTGGCTTTTCGAGAAAAAGCGGTGCCCGCCGATGTCGAAACGAAAGCCCTCATGCTCGACGGTGCGGCTGATCCCCCCGACATAGACGGGGTCTTTCTCGATCACCGTCACCCGATATCCCTGCTTGGTGAGCAGATAGGCCGCGGTCAGTCCCGCCGGCCCCGCGCCAATGATCGCAACATCGGCGCTCGTCGGCCGGTTCTGGTTGTCAGGCATCGATATTCCCCACGCAGCAAGTGCTTCACGCTCCGCTCTGCCGGATCGGACCTAAAAACTGGTTAACGCGCCGGTAGGAAATGTGGCGGCCGGCGACCGGAACCGTCGACCGGGCGACGGGTTTCTGAAAAAGCGCGACAATGGAAAAGGATATTGCCTTGAAGACCACCCATTTTTTGTTCGCGGCTTCGCTGCTCGTCCTGGCCGCCTGTTCGTCCGGCGATTCGCAATCGGCGGATTCGGCGCCCGACGGAACGGATGGGGGCGGCCCGGCGAGCCCGACGGCGCCAGCCGAGCCGGCAAGCGCGCGGACGATGCCGCTCGACATCACCGACGTTCATCCCGGCGGCGTGACGATCACCCTCAGGTCCGTCGAGGTCAAGGATACCGAAACGATCCTGTCGCTGACCATCGCGAACGAGAATGACAATGAGCGTATCCTCAATCGGTCGAACGGCGACAACGACTATATTTTCGGCGCCGACGGCAGCAAATTGCCGCTGTCGCCGCCGGCGAACAATCCGAAGCTCGAAATCCCGCCGGGGCAGAGCGTCGAAGCCGATCTCGCTTTCTCGGGCCGGCTCGACACGAGCGGCCCGGCGGCGCTCATCCTGAACAAGGGCTCGAATGCCGAGAATAAATATACCCAATATCCGGGCTTTCGCATCCCCATCCCGCTGGATCCGGCCCAATTCGACACGGCGAAATCGTCCCGGACGGGGAGCAGCCTGCGCCTCGTCCCCAGCGCCGCCGCATCCGCCAGCACCGAAAGCAGGATCGCTTCGGTATCGGACATCCGGGACGAACTGCAAGCTCGCGATACCGACCGCGGAACCGTCGTTTCGCTTCCGGGCGACGTGCTGTTCGATTTCGACAAAGCCGAAATTCGGACCAGTGCCCGCCCTACGCTCGACAAGCTGGCCAAACTGATCGATGCGGATCCGTCGACCACCATCGCTATCGAAGGCCATACCGACAGCAAGGGCGACGACGCCTATAACAAGCGGCTGTCGGAGAGGCGGGCGCAGGCGGTCCGCGACTATTTGAAGGACGTGCGCGGCGTCGCGGGCGACCGGATGACGACGAAAGGATTGGGTGAAGACCGGCCCGTCGCGCAGAACGTGACCCCCGAAGGCCGGGACAATGCCGAGGGCATGCAGAAAAACCGGCGGGTCGAGGTGATCATTGGCAAGGGGTAGCGGCGATCGCCCGCGACGAGCGGGGCCATTATGCCGCCGAACCGTGCGGCGTTTGCCGATTCTGCAC
>CAZSMB010000168.1:0-5362 GCA_964607625.1 uncultured Sphingopyxis sp.
TGTTCGAGAAATACGGCCCGTACAAGGGCGCGATCGAGGGCCGCAAGAACGGCGTGCTGATCTCCAACGGTGCGGGCGAAGCGGTCGCCTATGCGCTCGGCCCGCTCGAAGAGCGCGGCATCCTGTTCGTCTCGCCCGGCGAGGCGCTCTATGAAGGGATGATCATCGGCGAGAATGCGAAGCCCGACGACCTGGAGGTCAACCCGATGAAGTCGAAGCAGCTCACCAACTTCCGCTCGACGGGCAAGGACGACGCGATCCGCCTGACCCCGCCGCGCCGCATGACGCTGGAACAGGCGATCGCCTATATCGACGACGACGAAATGGTCGAAGTGACCCCCGCGAACATCCGCATCCGCAAGGCGATCCTCGATCCGCATGAGCGGAAGAAGGCGAGCCGCAAGAAGGAAGCGGCGTAAGATCAAGGGGGCGGCCAGCGATGGTCGCCCTCTTTCTTTTTGACGGCTTGTCCCAGTCGTTTCCCCGCCTTCGTCATCCCGGGCTTGACCCGGGATCCATCGCAGCGCTGAAGTCATGGACCCCGGATCATGTCCGGGGTGACGAAATAGGGGAGGCAAGCCCAATGCGAGGAACGACGCGGTGACCCGCCTGATCCTGTTCAACAAGCCGTGGGGCGTCCTGTCGCAATTCACCGATAAGGGGATGGCGGGGGGCATGACCGCGCCCGCGGATGGCCCGCGCGCGACGCTGTCCGACTATATCGCCATCCCCGGCGTCTATCCCGCCGGCCGGCTCGACCGCGATAGCGAGGGGCTGTTGATCCTGACCGACGACGGCGCGTTGCAGGCGCGGATTTCCTCGCCGAAGCACAAGATGCCCAAAACCTATCTGGTGCAGGTCGAGGGCGAGCCCGACGCCGCCGCCCTCGCCGCGCTGCGCGCCGGGGTCGAGCTGAAAGACGGCCGCACCCGCCCCGCGGCCGTCCGTCGCATCGACCCGCCGAGCCTGTGGGACCGCGACCCGCCTGTGCGATATCGCAAGAGCGTGCCCGATAGCTGGATCGAACTGACGATCACCGAGGGGCGCAACCGCCAGGTGCGGCGGATGACCGCTGCGGTGGGGTTTCCGACGCTGCGGCTGGTGCGGTGGCGGATCGGGGCGTGGGAGATCGGGGCTTTGGGGCTGGGGGCGTGGCGCGAAGTTGGGTGACGGCGATTATCGAGGCGGCGAAGCTATGCCCCCGTCCTGCTCGAAAAGACGCAGTCGCGCTTTCGCCGTTTGCGCGGCGAGCTTGTCGCCGAGCGCCTCGTTGGCGACTGCGACGATATTGCCCGGTTCGGCCGGCGCGCGCCAGACATTCGGGTCGAACAGGCTGACGTCGCCGTCGGCCGGACTTGCATTCGCCGATTTTTCCGATGCCGCCGAATAGAGCGCGTTATATCCTGCCATTCGCGCAGGGCGACGGATCGTTTCGCCGGTACGGACGTCGACATAGCGGACCATCAACCGACTTCGATCATAATCGATCGTCCCGATGCGCGCGACGCCGTTCTGCGCGTCTACGGCGTCGGTCTGCCCGTCGACGACCGCCATTTTTTCGATGGTACGACGCTTGAAGTCGATGCGCCAGAAATGGGTTTGTACCAGCACGCGGTCGTTATCCTCCCATCCGTCGCCGTCGTCGTCGGCCTCAAGCGAGTTTGCAACGGCGATGGCCGTGCCGTCGCCGACGACGCCGACATCGTGCCGAAAGGCAATCGGTGTATCGATGCGCTGAATCTGTCCGCGTGCGACAAACGCAGCAAATGGCTGTTCCTGCCGGTTTACGCTGACCGAGCCGGCGAGGTAAAGCGACATCGTCCCTTCGTCGAATGCGACGCCGTGATCGAAATTGAAGCGCACTTCTTGACCCTCGACCGTCATCGGATTCGGGAAAATCTGAACGTCCTTGCCGTCGACGTCCCAGACGACGACCTTATCGGGCCATCCATATTGACCCAGAAGATACCGTCCCGAAGGGGAAAATCTGAGCAGCGACCAATCCTCGTCGCGCTCCGCCGCCGGGAAGACGAGTTGCCTGATTTCCTCTCCTTCGGCGGTGGAAAAGACGTGCACGCGATGATCGGTTCCCACCGCCGCCGCCCGGCGGCCGTCGGGCGACAGCGAAAATCGGCCGTTCGCGCTGGCGGCCGGCAACAGGACCTTGAGCGGTTTGCCGCGCGCGGTGTCCCACAACTCAACCGGAAAACGTCCCTCCTCGTCATTCTCATAAAAATTTCCGGTGATTGCTCGATGTTGCGCGGGCGCTTGAATCCCATAGCCTTTTGCCACGGCAGCGAGGGTGGGAACCGAAGCAAGCAGGGCGTTGGTGAGCGCATCGAAGGCGGGCTCGAAGCGGACATCGGTGGCCTCCACGCCGAAGGGGAGAGCCTTGAGGGCCTCGGCAATGGCATAGGTCCGCGGATTGACCCCGGTCCGGCGGGCGAATGTTTCCATTTGCCCCATGTCGGTCATTTCCGCCATCTGTCGCGATCGTTCGACGACCTCGCTCGCGCGCATCGTGCCGTTGAGGCGCAATGCGTCGGTCAGCGAACTGCGCGTCCAGGGGGCCTGCGCATAGTTGGTGGCTTCCCCGACCTCGCGCGAAACCGCCGCGAAGCTTTCCTGGATCGACGCACCCGGCGCCCCGAGGTTGTGCGCGAGTGCCGCAGAATAGGGGCTCGCCTTGCCGCTGCCGTCGGCCGCGACATCGTTCGGCGAGGTGGCATAGGCCACGAGGATATTGGCGCCGAGGGCGGCGGTGTCGGTGCCGACCGGAGCGAGGCCGACTCGCGTCGCTTCGATCGACCGGCTGGCGAATTGAATGGGACGCCTGACGAGCGGATTGCTGCGGCAGGCGTCGAGGGACAGGATCCCGAACCTGGCGAGGCGCAGCGCGGCGAGCAGCGGGTCGAGCCGCACCGACGACGCGACCAGGTCGCGCGCGGGATCTGCATCGCGCATCAGCAGGTAGTTGGCGTCGCCCAACTGCATCGCATGACCCGAATAATGCACCATCGCGACGTCCGCAGTCGCCGTCCGCCGGGTGAATTCATCAAGGCAGTCCTGGAATTGCGGCGCGGTCAAGTCATTGCCGACGAGGACGTCGAAGCCAAGGAAGCGAAGCCGCTCGGCCAGGAGCGCGATGTCGCGCGCCGGATTGGCGAGCGTCGGCAACCCCGAATAGCTGGTGTTCCCGACCAGCAGTGCCACACGCTTTTTCCCGTCGAGCATCGCGGCGGCGAACGCCTCGTTACGGGGCTGGACAACGCATTCGCTAGCAACGGCGGGTGAGGCGGCAAAGACCAGTGCGGCTGCCAGGCCATATTTTATGGCGCGGGGAAGGCCGGTCATTGCGCCGCCTCCATGACCGATGCCACGAAAGCCGGAAGCTGCGCGGTGCAGTCCGCATCGGACATGGCCAGCAACAGCATGTCGCCGGAAATGGTTCGAAGGTCGGCGATCCGGACCGACTGGACGCGCGTCTCGCCGCGCCAGATCACAAGCGTCTTTCCACCGCGATAGCTCCAGCCGGCAGTGGGGAGCGTCGGGCCGAGAATGATCGAGGCCGGTTGATCGTTCGTGTCGTACGTGAAGTCGTAACGCGCCGTATCGCCCATCATGCCCGACGAAAGGCGCGCGACCAGCGGGCTGTCGTCGACGATGCAAAAGCTCTGGTCGCGGCCGTCGATGGTCAGCTCGCGCAACCCGGTTTCGTCGCCTCGCGCGGCTCCCATCGCGCTGCGATCCTCGGCTTCGCTGGAGAACAGCGCGGCAATGGTGTCGAAAAGCTTGCGAACCGAACCGCTCTCCGGCTTGCTTCCGATCCGTTCCGAAAGCCGGCCGTCGAATGGGCCGTCGACGCGGACCAACCGGCCCTCCTGATCGATCAGCGAGAGATGTTCGCCCCGCCGCAAATATATCCTGGGATCGCCCGCCACGCGTCCTTCGGCAAGGCCAGGCGGGGCATGGAGGATCATGATTTCGGAGTTGGCCCATGCCGGCGAGGCCGCCGCCAATGCCGCCAAAAGAAACCCCAGCCTAGCCGTCCGCTTCCGCATGATTCCCACCCCAACGCAGTCTGGTCAGTTTGCGTCCCGTTATCCAGATAGCGATTCCAAAGGCATAGGACAACAGAACGAGTCCCGACCGGATCGCCACGTCGAACAGAAAGAACAGCAGCAGGTCGGCGATGAAGATCGCGGCTATCGCCAAGGCCTCGATCGGAATATGATTCCAGCGATAATCGGGCGGAACTGCGACCGCGACGAGCGCGACGAGAAACGCCAGGAACAGGTTGAGCGCTAATCCGGCTTCGTGAACATGAAGGTCTGCAAGCCGCTGTGCGACGATCGCGCCGTGGATCGTCAGGCCGTCCTGGCCGTCGCCGCCAAGATTGGCGAGCGGAGTCCGATGTCGATCTGCTTGGGCCACGGAACCGAACAACAGGATTTTGCCCTCCGCGAGCGCGCGCAGCGCCGATGCGTCGCCCTGCTCGCATAGCCGGGCGACGTCTATGGCGCGGACGCGGAGGAATTCGTCGGCGGATCCCCAGAGAATGCGCTCGCGCACCGATCGGCCCGCGGCGGGCGCGTGCTGCGCAACGCGCGCCAGAGCGTCCGCGAACGAGAAAGCGATCGGGTCGCCGGATGCGGAAGGAAGCGAGAACCGGACGCGCTCGCTTGTCTTGTCGGTCAGGAGACGCACATTGCCCTGCGTTGCCCCCGCCGCCGCTGCCAACGCCGATATCGGCGGATAGGCGATGGGCCCTTGTGGTGTTTCGACGTCATAGCTGGCAAGCACGAGCGGTGCCATGCGCGCCGCGTGTTGCAAGCGATCGAGCAACAGGGGCTGGGTATGGACCGCATCCCTTTCGTCCGCCAGAAGGATGTCGATTCCCAGGGCTTTGGGTCGGGCCCCCGCCAGGCAAACGGCCACCCTGCCAACGAAATCGCGGTCGGTCGGAAGCAGCGAGGTCAATGCGGCGCGGTGGGCGGCGTCGTCGCGAATCTCGACCAGAACGATGTCGCGCGCAGCATCCGACAGCGCCGGCCGAGGCGCAATGCTCGTCCAGTCCCGCCACCAGGAATCCGCGGTGAGCAGTTGCGGAAAGAGTGCGCCGGCAAGCAGGCACAGGAGGGCCGATATCAAAGCCTTGCCGGCCGCGACCATCGCGCAGGTGACAAGATTCGACCGTGGCTGATCGCGCTTCGCAGGCATCTTCTGCCCCCCCAAATCGTCATGGCGGGTCGAAAGCCCTATGGCAACTGGCGCGCGGCCCGGCGCCGGCTTTCAGGCGTCCGGGAGCGTCTGGCGGGCGAAGCCCCAGCCCTTGAGCTCGGCGCTCGCGGCGCGTTTCAGC
>CAZSMB010000169.1:0-3700 GCA_964607625.1 uncultured Sphingopyxis sp.
CGTCAGCGCTGCGCGCTGCCACCTCCCCATCGCTGCGCGACAGGGAGGATTTGCGAACAACGTCACCGAACCGACGCAAAAGCGTCGCCGAACCGTCTTCGCTTTGATTCGACGGGTGTAACAAAACTCGTGTCTAGGCCGTGGGCAGCCAAAAGCTGCCTACGGAGTACGACATGGCCTCGATTTCGACCCTGCCGATCCCCGCCAACTTCCCCGACCCCTATGCCGCCAGGCCGCATGTGCCCGAGCGGCTGATCGGCGAGCGGCGGAGCTATCGCACCATATGGGTCAGCGACATCCACCTCGGCACCCGCGGCTGCAACGCCCCGCTGCTGATCGACTTCTTCGACCATGTCGACTGCGAGACGCTCTATCTGGTCGGCGATATCATCGATGGCTGGCGCCTCAAGAAGCGGCATTTCTGGCCGCCCGAACATAATGACGTCGTGTGGCGGGTTCTGAAGCGCGCCAAGCGCGGCACCCGCGTCGTCTATGTTCCGGGCAACCATGACGAGATGGTCAAACCGTTCGACGGCTTCAATTTCGGCGGGGTCGAGATAAGGCGCGAGGCGGTGCACGAAACCGCCGACGGCAGGACGCTGTTGATCGTTCACGGCGACGAATTCGATGCGGTCATGCTGGCGCACCGCTGGCTCGCCTTCGTCGGCGATGCCGCCTACACCGCGCTGATGAAGGCGAATGTGGTGGTGAACGCCGTCCGCAGCCGGCTGGGCCTGCCCTATTGGTCGCTGTCGATGGTTGCCAAGCACAAGGTCAAGAATGCGGTGCAGTTCATCGGCCACTACGAAGAAGTCGTCGCCCACGCCGCACGCTCGCGCGGTGTCGACGGCGTCGTGTGCGGGCACATCCACAGCGCCGAGATGCGCGAGATCGAAGGCGTCGAATATTTCAACGACGGCGACTGGGTCGAGGGCTGCACCGCGCTCGTCGAACATCACGACGGTCGCATGGAAATCCTCCACTGGGCAGAGGAGGTCGCCTCGCGCGACGCGCCGACCCCGATCGACCGGCAGTCCCCGGCCCGCGCGGCCTGAGGGTCACGCGATGCGTATCCTGATCGTCACCGACGCCTGGGAGCCCCAGGTCAACGGCGTGGTCCGGACACTCCAGGCGACGGTCGCCGAACTGCGCCGCGCGGGACATGAGGTGGCGATCGTTTCGCCCGATCTCTTTCGCTCGATCCCCTGTCCCACCTATGGCGAAATCCGCCTGGCCTTTGCCGGGACGCGTTCGGTGGCGCGCCATATCCGGGCGTTCGCGCCGCATGCGATCCACATTTCCACCGAAGGGCCGCTCGGACTCGCGGCGCGGCGCTGGTGCCTCGCGAACCGCTTTCCGTTTACCACGGCCTATCACACGCGATTCCCCGAATATGTCGCCGCGCGACTTCCGGTCTCGCCCGGGATCGTGTGGCGCTTCATCCGCTGGTTTCATCGACCGGCACGGCACATCATGGTCGCGACGCGGTCTCTGCAACGCGAACTGGAGGCGCAAGGCCTTCACCAGACGATGATGTGGGAACGCGGCGTCGACCATTCGCTGTTCCGGCCCGATCGCGCTGCGCATCCCTCGTTCGCCGGCGCGACCCGCCCGATCCAGCTCTATGTCGGGCGGGTTGCGGTCGAAAAGAATATAGCGGCCTTTCTCGACACCAGCCGCCCCGGAACGAAAGTCGTCGTCGGAGACGGCCCGGCGCTGGCCGACCTGCGAACGCGATATCCCGACACCCTTTTTCTCGGAAAACTCGGCGGCGACGCGCTGGCTGCGGCCTATGCCGGAGCCGATGTCTTCGTCTTTCCCAGCAAGACCGATACATTCGGCCTCGTCATCATCGAGGCGCTGAGCTGCGGGACGCCGGTCGCGGCCTATCCGGTGCCCGGCCCCGGCGACATCGTGACGCCCGACGCGGGTGCGCTGGACGATTGCCTGGACACCGCCATCGCCAGAGCCCTGACGTGCGACCGCGCGGCGGCGGCCGAACTCGGCACCAGCTATAGCTGGTCTCGCTGCACCGAGCAGTTCGTCGAAGCCCTGACCTTCGTCCCGTCGGGACGCGCGGCCCTGCCATCGCCAGTCGGCCTGGCCGCCACTCGCTAGAGCCGATCGACATTCAGACGATGGCGAGCCGGCTCTAGAACGACTTGCGCCACTCTAACTCGATATAGCGGCCGAGCGAATCGGTGTAGCCCGGCTGATAGTTCAACGGGACGACTCCGCTCGCGTCGGTAACCTTGCGCTGCGCATCGAACAAATTGTCGACCGAAAAACGCAAGCGCGAATTCTTGAGGAAAGGCAGATCGCCCGTCACCTTCGGCATCTGGTTGAAATCGGCAGAGATGCGGAGGTTGAAGGTCGCAAGATCGTGGAATTTCAGGTCGCCGTTGGCCCCGCCGACGACGCTGCTGCCGCTGTCGTATTTGGCGCTGATCCGCGTTCCGATGCCCTTGTAGAACAGGCCGCCGTCGAGTTCGACCAGGTGACGGTTGCTGCCCCCGCCGCTGCCGGTGGCGGACCCGTTCAACAGGTCGAGTTCGGGAACGCCCGGCCCGATCAGGACACGGTCGGTCAGTTTGATCGTGTGATACAGCGATACCTGCCAGCGACCGCCCTGCGGACGCCCGAACGGCCCGCCCCCACCGCCGCGCCGGCCCATACCGCGCCCGCCGCGCGCGCCGCCTCCGGCACCCGGCGGCGGCCCCGCGTTCGGGGCATCGCCCGCGCCGCCTTCGGGGGGAGGCCCGTCGCCACCGTCCGGCGGCGTGTCGGCGCTTCCCTGACGGCTTCCTCTGCGCCCGCCCGCCGACGCTTCGGCCTGGCCGAAGCTCTTGCCGAAATTGAACCCCCAGCGGATCTGCGAATTGGTGGCCCGATCGAAATTGACCGGCCGCTGGTCGATCGCGAGCAACGTGCCGTCGGCGGCGCGCACCACGCGGTCGGGGAACGCCGCCTCGATTTCCGGGGTCAGCAGCGGAAAGCTGCTCGCCGTGTCGTCGCTGCGATTGTGGTTATAGTCGATCGAAAAACGCAGGCCGTCGACCATCGGCAGTTCCCAGTTGAGCCCGAGCTTGATGTCGCGACGCTGTTCGGCCAGCAGGTTGGGATTGCCGCCCGTCGTCGTCGTCACCTGTACCGTCTGGCCGGTGGAAAGGTCGTAATAGGTCACACCGTCGGTCGTAAGCGGCGCTGCGCCGAGCTGCGTTACGGACGGGGCCGCCTCGTCGCGCTTGTAGCTCGCGATCAACGACAGATTGTCGGTGAGCCCCCAGTTCACCGTTGCCCCCCAGCTGGTCAGCGCCGAGAAATCGCTCGGCCGCTCCGCCTGGGCGTTCAGCGTCAGCGACAGCCGCCCGACCTTGCCGACATTATAGTCGGGATCGAGCAGCGGGACCGTGAGCGATCCGAAAACATTGGGGGTGTCGCGTGCAAGATCGGCGATGGTAACGTCTCCGCCGCTGATCGCGCGGCTGTCGTACCGCAATCCGGTATAGCCGCCCGTGATCGATGCGCGGATCGGCCCGGCCCAGCCCTCGATCACGCTGCCCGAAATATTCGCGTTGGCCCCAAAGCTCTGTTGGCTGCTGTCGAAGCGATCGGTCGTGCCGCCGGCGCGATCGGTGAAGGTCCGCTGATCGGCGTCGGAATAATTGCCGGTAACCGACCAGCGCCAATCGTCGAGCAT
>CAZSMB010000169.1:3800-5352 GCA_964607625.1 uncultured Sphingopyxis sp.
TCCAGCTCACTTTTGAACTGCCCGCCCTGCGTCGGAATGCCCGCCTCGGCTTCCATCGACACCTGGCGGAAATTCGGCTTCAGGACGAAATTGACCACGCGCTCGGTCGCCGCATAGCCATATTGCAATGCCACTTCCTCGGGGAAAACTTCGACCTTCGCAATGGCCTCGGGCGGGATGCGCCGCACCGCGCCGAAGCCGGAAATACGGCGGCCATTGACGAGAATCACCGGTCGCCCGCTGCCCCGCCCACGCCCCGAGCGCGTGATCGGTTCGAGTGCGTCAAGCAGCTCCTCGACCGACGACACGCCATAAGAGGCGATCGCCGCCTCGTCGAGTTCGGCCTCGGCCGTGAAATTCGTATCGAGCTGCCCGGCAAGTCGCGTTCCGGTGACGACGATTTCGTCCTCATCTTCGTAAGTATCGTCATCGCTATCCGCGGGCGCAACGGGCTCGACGGGCTGTTCGGCCGTTGCCGCAGCCGACATGGGCAGCGCATCGCCACTATTGGCGAGCGCGGGCGCGGCGAAAGACGCGGCGGTCGCCAGCAACAGGGCCCGGTTCGTCAAGGGTAAGCGAATTTTTTTCATTGGGAGAGGCGCTTTCTATTTTTTGTCTGTCGGTGTTGTCTTAATACGCCGGGCTGAATGCGGCCTGACGTCGATTTGCCCCGGCGGTTCATCTGGTCGCAGTTTGTCGCAATAATATGGCAGGGCCATCGCTTCTCGGCGAACAACCGATCGCGACCGCTGGACAGCATAGCCGCGGCTCTTTATCGGCCACCCATGCCGACTCCAGACACCCCGCCCGCCTCCGAATCCATCCTGATCGTCGACTTCGGCAGTCAGGTTACCCAGCTCATCGCCCGCCGCGTTCGCGAAGCCGGCGTCTACAGCGAAATCGTCCCGTTCAGCGCCGCCGAAGCCGCGCTCGAACGGATGCAGCCCAAGGGGGTGATCCTCTCCGGCTCTCCCGCCTCGGTCCCCGCCGCGGGCAGCCCGCGCGCGCCGCAGGCGATCTTCGACAGCGGCGTGCCGATCCTCGGCATCTGTTATGGCCAGCAGGTGATGAGCGAGCAGCTCGGCGGGCGTGTCGAGCCCGGCGGCGGCGACGGCGAGCGCGACGGCGAATTCGGCCGTGCCTTCCTGACCGTCACCGAACCCTGCGTGCTGTTCGACGGACTGTGGGAGGTCGGCGAGCGGCATCAGGTGTGGATGAGCCACGGCGACCGCGTGACCAAATTCGCACCCGGCTTTCGCATCGTCGCGATCAGCGACGGCGCCCCCTTCGCGCTGATCGCCGACGACGAGCGCCGCTATTACGGCACGCAATTCCATCCCGAGGTCGTCCACACCCCCGACGGCGCCAAGCTGATCGCCAATTTCGTGCGCCACGTCTGCGGCTGCTCGGGCGACTGGACGATGGCCGAGTTCCGCGCCACGAAAATTGCCGAGATCCGCGAGCAAGTCGGCGACCAGCGTGTGCTGTGCGGCCTGTCGGGCGGCGTCGACAGCGCGGTCGCGGCGGTGCTGATCCACGAAGCGATCGGCGA
>CAZSMB010000170.1:0-1076 GCA_964607625.1 uncultured Sphingopyxis sp.
ACGGGCAAGACGCAGGTGCTCTCGGCGCGTGTGCTGCGGTTGATGCTCGAAGGCGTCGATCCGCAAGCGATCCTCTGCATAACTTTTACGAAGGCGGGGGCCGCCGAAATGGCGCACCGCATCCACGAACGGCTCGCGGCGTGGGTGCGGATCGACGATGGCGACTTGCGGCTCGACCTGCGCGCGCTGGGGCTCGAATGGGATCGGCCCGGACTGATGCGCCGCGCCCGGTCGCTCTTCGCGACGGTGATCGACAGCCCCGGCGGGGCGATCCGCGTCCAGACAATCCACGCCTTTTGCCAGACGCTGCTCGCGAGTTTTCCTCTGGAAGCAAAGCTGCTCCCCGGCTTTCGCGCCATCGAAGAGGATGAGGCGGGGGCGCTGCAGCGGCAGGTGCTGGGCGAGCTTCTGGAAAGCGATGCCGAGCGGGCGGTGCTGCGCGAGGCCGCCGCCATGCTATCGCGCCGGCTTGGTCCCGATGCGGCGTTTTCCTTCCTGTCGAGCTGCGCCGCGGTCTTCGGCGGGCCGGCCGCGGCCCTTCGGCCACGCGCGCACGACCTGCGCGAGGCGCTGGCGCTGCCGACCGGCGATCCCGACGCGTGGCTGGTCGAAGCGATCGAGGACGGCGCGATCGCCGACGCCGATATCAGGTCGGTCGCGGAGAGCGGCGCCAACTGGGGCACCAAGACCGGGCTGGCCTGCAACGATGTGATGATCGGCTGGCTGATCGCCGATGCGCCGGCGCGCGCGGCGATGCTGGGCGAACTGCTCGGCTGTTTCCTGACCGGCAAGGGCGATCTGCGCGCCGATTATGCCGGCGAAAAGGGCAAGATGAAGGACTGCCTCGACCATGCGGTGCGGATCGTAGAGGCGGGGCAGCGCCTGCTCGGCACCGCGACCGCGATGCGCGTCGCCGACGATCTGGCGGCGGCATGGCATCTCGGCAGCCGGTTCGCCGAAGCCTATGCGCTCGCCAAGCGCGAGGCGGGGCTCGCCGATTTCGACGATCTGATCACCCTCGCGGGATCGCTGCTGCGCGTCAGCCATTTCGGCGAATGGGTCCGCTTCAAGCTCGA
>CAZSMB010000170.1:1176-5342 GCA_964607625.1 uncultured Sphingopyxis sp.
GTCGCAGATGCGTGGCTCGCAACTGGCGGCACCGCGGCGATGGGGCTCGATGGCGACGAACCGCCGCACCGCCCCTTCCGCACCGCGCATGCCGGACAGGTCGAACTGTGGGCGCCGCTCCCCGTCGGCAAGGCGCTCGACGCCGAGGCCGATGAGGAGGACGGCGACGAGGGTGGCGACGGCAGCGCCCCCGCCTCCGACCCCGCCTCGATGCGCCTTGCCCGCGCGATCGCCGACGAGGTCAAGGATTGGACGCTGCACGGCAAGGACGGCCGGCCGGTCGCGCCGGGCGACATCATGATCCTCGTGCGCCGCCGCCGCGACCTGGCGGCGCGGATCGTCGCGCGGTTGCAGGCGCTCCATATCCCCGTCGCCGGCGTCGACCGCTTCGCGCTGACCCAGCCGCTCGCCGTGCAGGACCTGATGGCGGCGATGCGCTTCGCGGTCCAGCCGCTCGACGACCTCAACCTCGCTGCTCTGCTTGTTTCGCCCCTGATCGGATGGACGCAGGATGAGCTGTACGACCGGACGCATGCCCGCGGCCGCGCGGCGATCTGGGAGCATCTGCGCGCGACAGAGGGCGACATGCCGCCCGCGACGATGGCGGCGCTGCGCCAGTTGCTCGGCATGGCTGATTTCACCACGCCGTTCCGCTTCCTCGAAACCCTGTTGTCGGGACCGATCGACGGGCGGCGCAAACTCTATGCGCGGCTGGGGCGCGAGGCGCGCGACCCGATCGACGAATTGCTGAACCAGGCGCTCGCCTTCGAAACGCGCGAAGCGGTATCGCTGCTCGGTTTCCTGACCGCGGTGTCGGGCAGCGCCGCCGACATCAAGCGCCAGACCGAGGCGCGCAGCGATGTCGTGCGCGTGATGACCGTCCACGGATCGAAGGGCTTGCAGGCGCCGATCGTCATCCTTGCCGACGCGACCGACGATGCCGGCATGGGCCATCGCCCGTTCAGCATCGACGTCGCGGGGTGGGAGAAGCTGCCGGTCTTTGCGGTCGCCGCGGACGAGCGGCACGGCAAGCTCGCCGAGGCCTATCAAAAGGCGGCCGCCGCCGCCGCCGAAGAGCATTGGCGGCTTTTCTATGTCGCGATGACGCGCGCCGAGGAGATCCTTGTCGTCGCGGGCGTGACGAAGACCGCCGACCGGACCGTGCCCGACGCGAGCTGGCACGCCGCGGCCGACCGCGTGCTGGCGGACCTTGGCGCCGATTGGGAAGAGGCGGGGTCGCATTGGGGCCGCCGCCGCGTTCACCGGGCCAATCCGGGCAAGTGGGCAAGGAGCGACAAGGCGGCGAAGCTGACGCCGCCGCCCGTGGCATTTCCCGCTTGGGCGCACGCCCCCGCGCCCGAGGAAGCGCGCCCGCCGCGCCCGCTAGCCCCCTCGGCGCTCGGCGAGGATGACGTCGCGGTGCCGCCTCAGGGCGGCGCGCGCGCCGATGCGGTGACGCGCGGATTGCTGCTCCACGCCCTGTTCGAACGGCTGCCGCCGGTCGCGTCCGACAAGCGGCGCGCGGCGGCGCTGCGCTGGCTGGCGGTGCAGGCGCCGGCGCTCGATGCGCGCGCGCGCGACGCGATGGCGGATGAAGTCCTCGCGGTTCTGGGCGATCCCGCGCACGCGACGCTGTTCGGTCCCGGCAGCCTGGCCGAAGTGCCGCTGTCGGCGGTCGTCGACGGCATGGTCGTCGCCGGTATCGTCGATCGATTGCTGGTCACCGAGGATGTCGTGACGGTGATCGACTACAAGACCGGTCGCCATATTCCGGAAACCTCTGCCGACGTCGCGCCCGCCTATCTGCGCCAGATGGCGGCCTACACGGGGGCGCTTGGCGTGATCTTCCCGGGGCGGCACATCGCATCGGCGCTTCTCTATACCGCGGCGCCGAAGCTGCTATGGCTCGACGATGCGATTCTCGACGCGCACAAGCCCGCCTTGACGGCCGCGAAGGCGAATTTGCCGCGCGAGCCTCTTGAGCCGGGGGCGCCGACTGCCTAGCTTGAACCCAAGAGGGATTTCAGGAGTCAGATTATGGGTACCAAAGCGATCAGCGACGCCAGCTTCCAGGCCGATGTTCTCGACAGCGACACCCCCGTCCTCGTCGATTTCTGGGCCGAATGGTGCGGGCCGTGCAAGATGATCGGCCCCGCGCTCGAAGAGATTTCCGACGAACTGGACGGCAAGGTCGTCATCGCAAAGCTCAATATCGACGACCACCCCGACGCGCCGGCGAAATATGGCGTGCGCGGCATCCCGACGATGATCCTGTTCAAGAATGGCGAAATCGCCGAGACCAAGGTCGGCGCGGCGCCCAAGAGCGCGCTCAAGGGCTGGCTCGAAGGCGCGCTCTGATACCCGCCTTCGTCCCTGCGAAGGCGGGGGCGACGGCTTTGAGGCAGCTCAGCTCCGGTAATCGGCGTTGATGCTGATATATCCGTGCGTCAGGTCGCACGTCCACACGGTCGCGCGACCGTCGCCCAGGCCAAGGTCGGCGCCGATACGGATATCCTGCCCCTTCAGGTGCGCCGCGACCGGTGCTTCGTCATAGCCGTCGACGGGCAGACCGTCCTTCGCGACCCAATGATCGCCGAAGCGGATCGCGAGGCGGTCGCGGTCGGCGGGCTCGCCCGCCTTGCCCACCGCCATCACGACGCGGCCCCAGTTCGCATCCTCGCCCGCGATCGCGGTCTTGACCAGCGGCGAATTGGCGATGGAGAGCGCGACCCGCCTGGCGCTGTCGTCGCTGGCGGCGCCCGATACCTGAACTTCGATGAACTTCGACGCGCCCTCGCCATCGCGCACGACAAGGTGCGCAAGCTCGAGCGCGACCCGTTCGATCGCGGCGTAGAGCGCATCGGCACCGGCATCGTCCCAGGACGCGAGCGGCGGATTGCCCGCCCGACCGGTCGCGAAAAGCAGTACCGTGTCGCTCGTCGAAGTGTCGCTGTCGACGGTGATCGCGTTGAAGCTGCCGCCCGTCGCCTTCGCGAGCATGTCCTGAAGCAGCGCCGGCGCGACCGCGGCGTCGGTGAAGATATAGCCCAGCATCGTCGCCATGTCGGGAGCGATCATCCCCGACCCCTTGACGATCCCCGCGACCTGCACCGTCCGGTCGCCTACGACTGCACTGGCGGCGGCGCCCTTGGCAAAAGTGTCGGTCGTGCCGATCGTCTCGGCGGCGGCTTCCCACGAGCAGGGCTCGGCGGCCAGCGCCGCGGCGACGCCCGCGCGCGCCTTGTCCTTGGGGAGCGGGACGCCGATCACGCCGGTCGAGCTGACGAACACTTCGCGCGGCTCACAGACGAGATGGTCCGCAACCTGCGTCCGGATCGCCTCGACCGCCTCGCGGCCGCGATAGCCGGTGAAGGCATTGCTGTTGCCCGCATTGACGATCAATGCGCGGCCCGTCCCGCCCGCGATCTGCTCGCGGCCCAGCTCGACTTCGGACGAGCAGCAGATGTTGCGCGTGAAGACGCCGGCGACCGTGGTGCCCGGCGCCAGCTCGACATAGGTCAAATCGCAGCGGTCCCATTCCTTGTAGTGCGCGCGCGCGATGCGGCGCGTCACCCCGGCGATGTCGGGAAGGGCAGGGAAGGCGGCGGGCGCGAGCGGCGAACGGCTGGTCATGGTGGAGCGCGTTTAGCTTTCCGGGCCGAAAAGCAAAACCCCTCCCGTTTACGGGAGGGGCAGCGAGACTTGCGAGCTTACTCGCTAGTCGCAGCGGGGTGGGCCAAGCCATGTCGCTGGCCCACCCCCACCCCCTCCCGCAAGCGGGAGGGGAGATACTACGCCGGAACGCCGCTGATCGCCTTGACTTCCATAAAGTCCTTCAGGCCGAACAGCCCGCCTTCGCGGCCATTGCCCGATGCCTTGTAGCCGCCGAAGGGCGCACCCGGCGCCGGGCCCCAATTGTTGACCGCGACCATGCCGGCGCGCAGCTTCGGCGCGACGTCGGCGGCCTTGGCAGGGTCGCCCGAAACGACCGCGGACAGGCCATATTCGGTGTCGTTGGCGATCGCGACCGCCTCGTCGAGATCGGCATATTCCATGATCGTCGCGACGGGACCGAACACCTCTTCCTTGGCGATTCGCATGTCGGGGGTGACGCCCGAGAACACGGTCGGCTTGATGAAATAGCCGCGATTGACGTTCGCGGGCAG
>CAZSMB010000171.1:0-5338 GCA_964607625.1 uncultured Sphingopyxis sp.
CGATTTTCTTGTCGTATGGCGCGCCGACGATCATGCGCTTCACATAGATGCCGGGCAGGTGGATGCAGTCGGGATCGAGGCTGCCGGTCGGCACGATTTCCTCGACCTCGGCGACGCAGATCTTTGCTGCGGTCGCCATCGGCAGATTGAAGTTGCGCGCGGTCTTGCGAAAGACGAGGTTTCCGGCTTCGTCGGCTTTCCACCCCTTGATGATCGCAAGGTCGGCAAAGATGCCGCGCTCGAGGATATAATCCTGCCCGTCGAAGGTCTTGACCTCCTTGCCCTCGGCGATCGCGGTGCCGACGCCGGTCTTGGTGTAAAAACCAGGGATGCCTGCCCCGCCCGCGCGGCAGCGTTCGGCAAGCGTGCCTTGCGGACAGAATTCAACCTCAAGCTCACCGGCGAGATATTGGCGTTCGAACTCCTTGTTCTCTCCGACGTAAGAGCTGATCATCTTCTTCACCTGGCGCGTACGGAGAAGCTTGCCGAGGCCCTCGCCGTCGATTCCGGCGTTGTTGCTCGCAATTGTCAGCTCCTTCGTCCCGGCGTCGCGGATCGCATCGATCAACCGCTCCGGAATGCCGCAAAGGCCGAAGCCGCCGGCGCAGATGTGCATGCCGTCGAACAAAAGCCCGTCGAGGGCGGCGGCTGCGTCGGAATATTGCTTGTTCGCCATGAATCGGCCTCCTTTGCTGGCGGGCGCGACTGTGGCGCATCCAAATCATCAATTCTAATCATAGTGATTTTAGATTATTCATAAATGATGTCGATCAATCGAATTTCCCTTTATCATCTCGAAACATTGCTCTGGATCGATCGGCTCGGAACCTTCTCGGCCGCTGCCGAACGGCTGAACACGACACAGCCGGCCGTATCGGCGCGGATGCGCGAGCTTGAACAGCGGCTCGGTTCGACCCTGTTCCGCCGCGACGGAAGGGGGATGGCGCTGACCCCCGCTGGGCGCAAGCTGGTGCGCGACTGCGCGCCGCTCCTGCGCGAGATGGAACAGGCTTTGCTCGGCAGCGGGGGCTTTGGCGAAGCGAGCGGCGTCGTGCGGATCGGCGCCGGCGAGATCGCCGCGGCAAGCTGCCTGCCACCTTTCATCGCGGCCTTGAAGGCCGAAATGCCGAACGTCGGGCTGGAAATAGAGATCGACCTGACCGCTAACCTGATCCAGCAACTCCTGACCGGGCGAACGGACCTGGCCTTTGCCGCCGGACCGGTCGCGCACCCGTCGCTGAAAACCAGCCCGATCGGACGGGTCGCGCTGCTGTGGCTCGCAAGCCCTGCGGTCGCTGCGGCTTTCGGCGACGGGGGAGAGGTTGCGTTGCCAGTATGGTCGCTTGCGAGTCCTTCGCCGATCCATGGCCGAATGCGCGATGCGATCGACGCTTCGCGTATCGCCCCCAAGTCGCTCAACCTGTGCAACAATGCCCGGATGATGATCGACATTGCGCGGGCCGGCGGAGGGGTCGGCATCTTCCCGGAACCGATGGTGCGCGCGGAAATCGCCGCCGACTCGCTCGTCGACCTGACCGGCATGCCGCCGCTCGATCCCGTCGCGTTTCACGTCGCGATGCGCGTCGCGGATACCGAACCGGTGCTGACGCGGATATTCGATCAGGCCGCGGCGCTGCGTATCGACGAACCCCATGTTGATGCCGATCAATGAACCGCACCGCCCCTTCGTGCATTCGATATACGAATGGGATGGCGAAGGAGATTGATCATGCGCTCGATACTGGTTCACGCCGACAATGACGCCGCGTTCGAGGGACGGTTGCAGGCGTCGCTCGATCTCGCACGACGTTTCGAGGGGCATGCGACGCTGCTGATCGCGACGCCGCTGCAACAGTTCGTCAGCTTCGATCCGTTCGGGGGCACCTATTTCGCGGCAGAGGCGCTCGCGGCGGCGCAGGCCGACGATCTGGCGCTCGAAAGCAAAGTGTCTGATCGGCTGGCGGGCGAAGATGTGGCGTGGGACGTCACACAAGCCGACGGCGATATCGCGGGCGCGCTCGCAGCCGCCGCGACTTTCGCCGATCTGGCGGTGGTCAGCCTGCCGCCGGCGCATGGCGAAGCGCGAGGCGGCCCGCCGCCCCTGCTCGCCGGCGATCTGGCGCTCAGCGCCGCGACCCCGGTTCTGGCCCTGCCGCGCGCGGTCAAGGCGCTCGACTTGGATGCGCCGGTCATGGTGGCATGGAACGGCAGCGCCGAAGCCGCGCACGCCTTGCGCGCGGCGATCCCTTTGATGGCGGGTCGCGCGGTAACGCTCGTCACCGTCGGGGCCGACGATGGCGGCTTTCCCGCGACCGACGCGCTGCGCTATCTGTCGCGCCACGATATCCATGCCGAGCTCAAGACGGTCGAGCGCGGCGGCGATACGGTCGAGGAACGGCTTGAAAAGGAAGCGCTCGGTATGGGCGCCGGCCTGATCGTGATGGGCGCGTTCGGTCGCAGCCGGCTGCGCGAGACGATCTTCGGCGGAGTGACGCAATATCTGTTGACGAGCAGCCGCGTGCCGTTGCTGCTGGCGCATTGAGGCGCGGCCATCCTTAACCCAGCAAGCCCGTGTGCTCCCGCGAAGGCGGGAGTCCATCGGCCGACGGCCCTGTCTTGCACTGGTCGGAGATGGATCCCTGCCTTTGCGGGGATACGCCGCTTTTTCATCGACGAGGATGCGCCTGTCTAAGGCAGCGTCAATCCCAGCACCGCCGACAGGTCGGCAAGCGCCTGTTCGCCGCTTGTGACCTTGATGGCGTGCATACCGAGCATCGCCGCCGGCTTGCAGTTTATGCCAAGGTCGTCGAGATAGACGCAATCAGACGCGTCGACGTCCAGCACTTCGCACATCATCTGATAGATGCGCGGGTCGGGCTTGCGAACGCCGACCTTGCTCGATTCGATGACATGATCGAAGCGCGCCATGATCGCGGCGATTTCCGCCGCGGCGCCTTCGCTGCGCGCCATGCCCGCGCCTTTGCCCGACGGGACGTTGTTGGTGATGCAGCCGATCGTGACATCGCCGGCCTTCAGCGTGTCGAGCGCCGCGACCATTGCAGGGCGCACCGCGCCCGCGAGCACGGCGAGCACCGCTTCGCCCTCGAGGTCGTGGCCCAGCGCGCGCGCCTCTTCGGCGAAGGCACGGTCGAAGGTTGCGGCGTCGATCTCCGCGCGTTCGAACTTCGCCCAGGCATTGTCGTCGGGGTCGGCGGCGTTGACCCGGCGCACGAAATCGCGCGGCAGCCCGCGTTCCTCTTCCAGGCGATTGAACGCCTCGAAGGGCGAGGCGGTGATGACGCCGCCGAAGTCGAAGATGACGGTCGAATAGGTCATGGAGGTTCCCATGCCCCGCCCGTGCGCCCTCGATCAAGCGAATACCGTCGAGGTCAGCCGACCGCCGCATCGAAGAGCGATCCGATCGCAATCGTCGCGCCCATCGCCATAGCCCCCCAAAAGCTGACACGTGCGACGGCTCGTCCGACCGGAGCGTTGCCCGCCCACGCGCCGAGCGCGCCCAAAGCGGCGAGGAAGGCGAGGGACGCACCCGAGACGACCCAAGGCAAGGATGACCCGGAAACGACGAAGACAGTCGCAAGTGGCAAGGCGGCGCCGACCGAAAAGCTCGCGGCAGAGGCCGCAGCCGCCTGGATCGGCCGCGCGCGCATCGCGTGGGTCAGCCCCAGTTCGTCGCGCAAGTGGCTATCGAGCGCATTATGCGCGGTGAGCTGTTCGGCGACTTCGATCGCAAGCCGGCGATCGAGGCCGCGCGCCTGATAGATTTGAGTCAATTCTTCGAGCTCATAGTCGGGATCGGTCGCGAGCTCGTATTTTTCCATCGCGATATCGGCGCGTTCGGCGTCGCGCTGGGAACTGACCGAGACATATTCGCCCGCCGCCATCGACATCGCGCCTGCGACGAGCCCGGCCACGCCGGTCAGGAGGATCGCGTGCGGCGCCGTGCCCGCGGCCGCGACCCCCGCGATCAGGCTGGCCGTCGACACGATTCCGTCGTTGGCGCCCAGGATCGCGGCGCGCAGCCAGCCGACCCGGTCGACCACGTGCGATTCGCGGTGCGCGGGGTTCGCCTGCATGGTCAGTATCGCAGCGCGAGGCCGGGCCGCGGCCAGCGTGTCTTCACCAGTCGCCCGCTGCCCGACAGGGTCAGATAGGCATCGCGCATGTCGGCGCCGCCGAAGGCGATGTTGGTGGTGAAGATATCATCGGTCGCAACGAACTCGATCAGCTCGCCCTCGGGCGAGACGACGCTGATCCCGCATTCGCCGATCGTCGCGACGCAGATGTTGCCGTTCGCCTCCATCGCCAGGCTGTCGAAGAATTTATAACCCGCCGGACGATAGAGCGGGATGCCCGGGCCGCCCGGCCCTGCCGCGTCGTCGACCTTGCCCGGCGCGACGATGTTGAACTTCATCAGGCGGCATGTGTAGGTCTCGGCGGCGTAGAGCGATTTACCGTCGGGAGACAGGCCGACGCCGTTCGGGTTGTTCGACGGGAAAATCACTTCCTCTATGAAGCTGCCGTCGGCCTTTGCATAGAAGATGCCGACGATGTCGTGGCAGCGCTTTGCATAATCGACCTTGCCATGATCGGTGAACCAGAAGCCGCCGTGCGCGTCGAACATGATGTCGTTGGGGCCGCGCAGGATCACGCCGTGATCGCCCGACTTGTAGAGGGTTTCGACCGCGCCGGTTTCGATGTCGATGCGCTCGATCCGGCCGCCCGAATAGTCGTTCGCGATCCCGTGCGGCGCCAGATAGCCGCCCGATTCGACATATTCGAAGCCGCCGTTGTTGCAGCAATAAAGCTTGCCGTCGGGGCCGATCGCCAAGCCGTTGGGACCGCCGCCGGGGGTCGCGATCACCTGTTTCTTCCCACCAGGCCAGCAGCGCGTGATGCGCCCCTCGGCGATCTCGACCACGATGACGCTGCCGTCGTCCATGACGACCGGCGCCTCGGGGAAGCGCAGTCCGTCGGCGATCAACTCGAATTCGGCCATCCTTGTCTCCCTTGCTCTCGTCTTGCTGCTGTGCTTTGCCGCGCATCATGCCCGTTCGCACGCTCTTCGCCACCCATTTTTACGAGTCCGACATTGGCTCGCCCGATTTGCTGGAGGACCTCGAACAGAGCTGTCGCCTGCTTGCCGAAGAGGATGGCGCGGGGCGCGGATGGAGCCGCGCGCACGGTTACAAGGGTTATACGAGCTATGCGAGCCTCGACGACCTGCCGCAGCGCGACCCCGCGTTCGCCGATCTGAAGCGGTTGCTCGACAAGGAGGTGCGGGCGTTCGCAAAAGCGTGCCATTTCGACCTCGCGAAGC
>CAZSMB010000172.1:0-5320 GCA_964607625.1 uncultured Sphingopyxis sp.
CGCTTGGGGAAGGGGACCGAGGCCTCCAGGCTTTCCTTGACCTTCGGGTTCATATTGCCGAGCAGCGGCGTGCCGAACACGCCGGGCATGATCGAATTGACGCGGATGCCGAGGTCCATCAGGTCGCGCGCCATCGGCAGCACGAGCCCGTTCACACCGGCTTTCGCCGAGCCATAGATGACCTGTCCGATCTGGGCGTCCTGCGCCGCGACCGAGGCGGTGAAGACGATCGCGCCGCGCTCGCCATCTTCCATCTCGGGAAGCGTCGCCATGCCTTCGGCGGCGATCGAGCCGATGCGGTAGCTCGCGGTCAATATGCCCGCGACGCCATATTCATAATCTTCGGTCGGGGTACGGCGGTATTTGCCGCTTTCCTTGTCGAAAGCGAGCGTCTTGCCGCGGCGCGAGGTCATCGCGCAATGGACCGCGATCCGTTCCTGTCCGTGCGCGGCGCGCGCCTTGGCAAATCCGTCCACGACCGATTGTTCGTCGGTGATATCGACATGGACGAACAGCCCGCCGATCGCCTTTGCCACCTCTTCGCCCAGCGCGTCGTTGATGTCGAAAATGGCGACCTTTACCCCTGCCGCGGCGAGCGCTTCGGCGGTCGCACGGCCGAGGCCCGAAGCTCCGCCGGTCACGACGGCGGCGGTGGTGGAATCGATCTTCATGGGGAGGCTCCTCAGGCGGGAATCTGGTTGAAGGGGATGCCCTTGTCGGGGCGGTGATCCTGCGGCAGGCCGAGGATGCGTTCGGCGATGGTGTTGAGCAACGTCTCGTCCGATCCGCCCGCGATGCGGCCCGTCGGCGCGTTGATCCAGCTCGACGCCCAATCGTCCTTGGGCGAGGCATGTTCGTCGAAGGCGAAGCCGGCATTGCCCTGAAGGTCGAGCGCGAGTTCGGACAGCTTCTGGCGCGAACGCACCGCGACGAGCTTGTTGAGCGAGCCCTCCGGCCCCGGCGTCATGCCCGCCTGCATCATCAGCCGCGCGCGGCGGTTGATCGAGTCGAGACCGGCGCGCATCGCGTGGTTGCGTGCGATCTGCTGGCGGATGCGGCCATCCTCGATCGCCGGCTTGCCATTGAGTTGCACGTCCTTGGCCAGTTCGACGAACAGGTCGAGGTGCGGGCCGAAGCCGGCGCTGTCGGTCGCGACATAGCGTTCGATCATCAAGGTCGCGATCGCGACGCCGAACCCGCCGCCCACCGGCGACATGCGATGATCGTCGCTGATCTTCACATCGTCGAAGAAGACCTCGTTGACGTGGCTGTCGCCGCCCGCGAGCTTGATCGGGCGGACGGTGACTCCCGGCGCCTTCATGTCGACCCAGAAATAGGTCAGTCCCTTGTGCTTGGCGACCGTCGGGTCGGTGCGCACGACGATGACGCCATAGTCCGAATATTGCGCCCAGCTCGTCCAGACTTTCTGGCCGTTGACCTTCCAGCCGTTGCCGTCGGTCTCGGCACGCGTGCGCAGCCCGGCAAGGTCGGTGCCGCCCGACGGTTCGGAGAAGAGCTGGCACCAGATTTCCTCGCCCTGCAACGCCTTCAAAACGCGTTCGCGGACGAATTCGCGGTCGCTGCCGAACTGCATCAGCACAGGCACCGGCATGCCGAGCGAGATGCCGAAATAAACGTTCGGAAAGCCGTGCTTCATCTCCTCGCCCTCGAACGTGATCTTTTCGAGGTGGCCGAGGCCCTGGCCGCCAACGTCGGTCGGCCAGTTGATGCCGGCATAGCCTGCGTCGAACTTCGCCTTCTGATATCGTCGGCCGAGCGCGAGATCCTCTTCGACCGACAGGCCCTTGCGCGCCGCCTTGCCGAACGTCGGGACCATCGCTTCGCACCAGGCGGCGGCTTTCGCGCGATAGGCTTCGAGATCGCTCATGCGGCTTCTCCTGACAGGCGGTCGACGAGGACATCTTCCCAGAACAGGCTGCTGCCCTGTTCGATCGCAAGGCTTCGGGCGCGCCGCATGTGGAGGTGCAGGCCGATCTCCCACGTCACCCCGATGCCGCCGTGGATCTGGACGCAGTCGCGCGCCGCCGTGTCATAGGCGTCGGTCGCCGACAGGCGGGCGGCGGCGGCGGCGGTGATGAAGTCGCTCTGACCTTCGCGCGCCGCCGCGTGGATACAGTTCGCGCGTGCCAGCTCGACGAGGCCATAGAGTTCGGCGATCCGGTGCTTGATCGACTGAAAGGCGCCGATCGGCTGGCCGAACGCCTTGCGCGTCACCGCATAATCGCGCGCGATCTCCATCAGCGCCTCGGCGCCGCCGGTCTGTTCGTGCGCCGTGACGACCGCCTGCAGCGCGATGATGTGCAGCGCCGCCTCGCGGGCTGCGCTGCCAACGACCAGCGTCTCGGCGGGGGTGCCGTCGAAATGCAGGTCGGCAATACAGCGGCTGTTGTCGAAACTCGGCACTGCGACCCGCTCGACCTTGTCGAGCTCGACGATGGCAAGGGCCGGCATGCCCGGTCCGTTGGCGAGTACCACCGCGACGTCGGCGGCCAGGCCCCCCGTGACGCCGATCTTCCGCCCGTCCAGACGATCGCCGGTCAGCGTCACGCCGGGATGCTGCGGCAGGGCGTCGGCGCCGCAGGCGAACGCGACCGCGCCGATCGTTTCGCCGCTTGCCAGCCCGGGCAGCCAGCGGCTCCTTTGCGCATCGGTGCCATAGAGTTCGATCGCCTTCGCGGCACCAAAGCCCGACGTCAGAAAAGGCGCACCGCTCAGCGTGCGGCCCGCCTGATGCGCGATCAGACCCAGTTCGACCAGGCCAAGCGCAAGCCCGCCATAGGCTTCGGGAAGGGCGAGGGCGGTCCAGCCCTGTTCCTTGGCCGTCGTCCAGAAGCCCTGATGATACTCGCCCATTGTCTCGAGCAGCGGAAGCAGCTCGTCCTTGGTCACCCGCGCTTCCAGAACGCGCCGCGATTCGGTCGCGATCGCTTCCTGGCCTTCGTCGTACAAGATCGACATGCCGATTCCTCACCCTTGATAATTTCGCCCCATCATCCCGACGTTAACGTAAACGTCAAGTGGCTTTGACGCTACGGATCGAGCGAGCGGATCGCGGCTCAGGCCTGCGCGCCCTTCCAGTCGCGCTTGATCTTCTTGGCGAGGCTCCATTTGTGGACCTCGGTCGGGCCGTCGTAGATGCGGAAGGCGCGGACTTCGCGGAACACCTGCTCGACGATGGTCTTGTCGGTGACGCCGGTGCCGCCCATCACCTGAACGCAGCGGTCGGCGATACGCATCAGCGCCTCCGACACCGCGACCTTCGCCATCGAGCTTTCGGCGGTGCCGAGCGATCCGGTGTCGAGCACGCCCGCGCACCAGTCGATCATCAGCTCGGCCTGTTTGATGTCGATCAGATTGTCGGCGAGCATGAAGCCGACGCCTTCGTGATCGACCAGCGGCTTGCCGAACGCATGGCGGCGATTGGCATAGTCGGTCGCGATCTCGTTCGCGCGGATGCACGCGCCTAGCCAGCGCATGCAGTGCGACAGGCGGGCGGGGGACAGGCGGACCTGCGCATATTTGAAGCCTTCGCCGGCTTCGCCGAGCATCTGGTCGGCGGGGACGCGAAGGTTATCGATGACCACGGTCGCATGGCCGCCCGGCATCGAACTGTCGATCGTGTTCGGGACATGCTCGATGCGGATCGCGGGGTTGGGCAGGTCGACCAGGAACATGCACGCGCCGCCGCCCTGGGCGACGTCCTCGGCCTTGGCCATGACGATGCCGACGCCGGCCCCTTCGGCGCCGGTGATGAAGCATTTGCGGCCGTTGACGACCCAGTGGTTGCCGTCGAGGTGGCAGGTCGTCCGCATCATCGACGGGTCCGATCCCGCGCCACCGTCTTCGGCGGGTTCGGTCATGAAAAAGGCCGATCGCGTCCGGCCCGCGACCAGCGGATCGAGGAAGCGCGCCTTGAGGTCGGCGCTCCCGACCTTGCCGAGCAGGTACATATTGCCCTCGTCGGGCGCCATCGTGTTGCATGCCAGCGGACCGAGCGGGGAGAGGCCGCTCGCGATCAGGACGATCGCCGTCTCGCGCTGGTTGAGGTGGCTGCCGTCGTCCAGAATATGCGGGGTCAGCACCCCGGCAGCCCGCGCGCGCTCGCGCATCTCCATCACCAGTTCGTCGGTCGGCGCGCCATGATGGTCGCGGCGCGCGTCGCCTTCATAGGGAATGACCTGTTCGCGGACGAAAGCCTCGACCCGGTCGGCGATGGAACGGGCGCGGTCGGAGATGGTCATGCGATTCCCTTCGTTACCTAACTATCGCACCGACTCAACCCGACGTTGACGTAAGCGTCAAGTTAATTCATGGGCAATGGCGACGCTGCCGTAAGGGCAAGGATAGCAGGGAAGGGACCGAGCATGGCATTCAGGACGCGGATCACACAGATGCTGGGGATCGAGCATCCGATCGTGCAGGGCGGGATGCAAAGCGTGGGCTATGCGGAGCTGGCGAGCGCGGTGTCGAACGCGGGCGGTCTCGGCATCCTGACCGCGCTGACCCAGCCGTCGCCCGAAGCGCTGCGCGACGAGATCGAGCGCTGCCGCGCGATGACCGATAAACCCTTCGGCGTGAACATGACCGTCTTCCCGACGATCAACGCCCCCGACTACAAGGCTTATGCGCAGGCGATCATCGACGGCGGGGTGAAGATCGTCGAGACCGCGGGGACGCAGGCGGTGCGCGAGATCTGGGAGATGCTGAAGCCCCACGGCGTCACCATCCTGCACAAATGCACCGCGGTGCGCCACGCGCTCTCGGCCGAGCGCGCCGGCTGCGACATCATCTCGATCGACGGCTTCGAATGCGCGGGCCATCCGGGCGAGGACGATATTCCGGGGCTGATCCTGATCCCCGCGGCGGCCGACAAGGTGAAGATCCCGATGCTCGCGAGCGGCGGCTTCGGCGACGGCCGCGGGCTGGTCGCGGCGCTCTCCCTCGGCGCGGAGGGGATCAACATGGGCACGCGCTTTTGCGCGACGCAGGAAGCGCCGATCCACGACAATGTGAAACAGGCCTATATCGACAATGACGAGCGCGGCAGCTTCCTGATCTTCCGCAATTTCAAGAACACCGCGCGCGTCGGCAGGAGTGCGGTCAGCGAAGAAGTGGTGCGCCGCCTGTCGCAGCCCGATGCAAAGTTCGAGGACGTCCAGCCGCTCGTCGCGGGTGCCGCGGGGCGCGAGTTGCTCGAAACGGGCGATCTGTCGAAGGGCGTCTTCTGGGCCGGTATGGTCCAGGGCCTGATCCACGACATCCCCACCTGCGGGCAACTCATCGACCGCATCATCGCCGA
>CAZSMB010000173.1:0-5313 GCA_964607625.1 uncultured Sphingopyxis sp.
GCCACGCGTTCGCGATCGCGCGGCGGCAGCAGGGCTTCGTTGACCTGCCAGAAACCGGTGACCGCCGCCTGGCCCGCATGGGTATAGGCCCGGCTCATCACGTCGCGCAGGAGCGAAAAGACCGCGCCCTCGATCTGCTTGCCGGCGCTCGTCGGCCGCAATTCCTTCTGCCGCCGGTCGCGATTGCCGGGGCGCGTCGTCACCAGATCGCGGGCTTCCAGGTCCTTGATGACCCGCCCGAGCGACTGCTTGGTGATGCCGAGCAGCGCGAGGAGGTCGGAAATGGTCAGTCCCGGCGCGCGCGCGACGAGATAGAGCGCGCGGTAATGCGCGCGTCCCAGCCCGTTTTCGGCAAGTCGCGCATCGATCGTCCGCCACAGCGCGGCATGGCCGAAAAACAGATAGTCGATGCCGCGACGCACTTCTTCCTCGCGTAAGAAAAGTGCAGAAGCAGCGGGGACTTGTGAAAGAAAATTTTCATCGGACATGGCGACTACCGTTGCGCGCCGCGTCACGCTTTGGCAAGAGGCGCGCACCGGCCAATTCCGGCCGGCGCCCCCAAGCTACAAGGGTTTGTCGATGTCCGCTCCCGCTTTCGCCCGTCTGCCGCACCCCAATCCGACGGCCGAAGAGGTCCGCGCGGCGGCGATCGCCGATCCGGCGTTCGGGCGCGTGTTCACCGACCACATGGTCTCGATTCGCTATAGCGAGGGCAAGGGCTGGCACGATGCGCAGATGATGCCGCGCGGCCCGCTGTCGCTCGACCCGGCGACGGCGGTGCTCCACTATGCGCAGGAGATTTTCGAAGGGCTGAAGGCCTATCGCCTCGACGACGGCGCGATGGCGCTGTTTCGCGTCGAGGCCAATGCCGCGCGCTTCAACGCCAGCGCGCGCCGCATGGCGATGGCCGAGCTGCCCGAAGAGCTGTTCGTTGCCGCAGTGAAGGAAATCGTCGCGGTCGACGCCGACTGGTTCCCCCAGGTCCAGGGCGGGGCGCTCTATCTGCGCCCGTTCATGTACGCGAGCGAAGTGTTCCTCGGCGTGAAGCCCGCGGCCGAATATCATTTCCTCGTCATCGCCTCGCCGGTCGGAAATTATTTCAAATCGGGCGCGCCCGCGGTCTCGCTCTGGGTGTCGGAGGATTACACCCGCGCCGCGCCGGGCGGCACGGGCGCCGCCAAATGCGGCGGCAATTATGCGGCGAGCCTGATCGCGCAGCAGGAGGCTATCGCGAAGGGGCACGATCAGGTCGTCTTCCTCGACGCCGCCGAGCATCGCTGGATCGAGGAACTGGGCGGGATGAACATGTTCTTCGTGTTCGAGGACGGCAGCATCGTCACGCCGCCGCTGACCGGGACCATCCTGCCCGGCATCACCCGCGACGCGATCATCACCCTGGCGCGCGATGCGGGCCTGACCGTGCGCGAAGAGCCCTATGCGATCGACCAGTGGCAGGCCGATGCGGAAAGCGGCCGGCTGACCGAAAGCTTCGCTTGCGGCACCGCGGCGGTCGTGACGCCGGTGGGCAAGGTGACCCGCGGCGACACGAGTTTCGCGATCGGTGCGGGCGGACCGGGACAGGTGACCGCCATGCTCAAGGACAAGCTGGTCGACATCCAGCGCGGCCGCGCCGCCGATCCGCACGGCTGGGTCACGCGACTCTGAAGCGGCACCTTGCCAAGTTCGGGCGGCGCGTATAGGAGCGCGCTCGCACCGGCGATTGGGGCGTAGCCAAGCGGTAAGGCACCGGTTTTTGGTACCGGCATGCGCAGGTTCGAATCCTGCCGCCCCAGCCAGTTCTCCCGGTGCTCCCCGACGAAAGCGCCAAGACTCGCGTGGACGACGTGCGTCCATGCGACGCGCCGGGCGCTAACGATGGTCATAATACTCCCGCGCGGTGGCGCGGTTATCAGGGCCGCCGTGCGCGAAGGAAGTCGCCGAGGGCGACGAAGAGCATTTCGCGCGCATCGCCGCCCAGCATCTCCGCGGTCAGCCAGTCGAAATGAACCCGGTCGCCGCGATCGGCGGCGCTGACCATTGCCGCCAGCAGCGCCTCGTCGTGGCTGACGCGCGGACAGCATGGCGGAGCGACGGCGAAGGCTTCGGGCCAGACATGGGCGATCGCCTCGACCACGACGCGATAACGCCGCGCGGCAAGGATGTTGCCCCAGCGACGTTCGAGTTCGGGCATCGGGTCGCGTTCGGCGCGGCGGCAAAGGATGCAATAGCGTAGCGCGAGAACGGCCTGCGCCGCCTCGACCGGCAGGTCGCGAACGAGCGGCTGGCGGGTCATTTCGCGGATCAGGGCATTGCTTTCCAACATCGATCCTCCCGCGCCCCGCCTTGCCTGTCGGCAGTCCCGCCTGGGCTTCTCGAAAAAGCTGCCGGCCGCCGCGTCGCGCGCAGCAGCCGGCAGGAGGGGACTGCCTGACTGTGCTATTGAGAATTACTCGCAAATACAAGCAAAAAAGAGAGGCGCTGAAAAACGCCTCTCAATGACTTTATAAATCAATGGATTACCTGCCAACGCAAGGCGGCCGGACTCCGGGGTGTCGGCTCGGCTCAGTCGTCGCCGACCGGCTTCGACTGGAGCTGAACGTAATTTTGCAGGCCCATGCGCTCGATCAGGTCGAACTGCTTTTCCAGTTCGTCGACGTGATGCTCTTCGCTTTCGAGGATGTCGGCGAACAGGTCGCGGCTCACATAGTCGCGAACCGTCTCGCAATGCTCGATCGCGTCGCGCAGAAGCGGGATCGCTTCTTCCTCGAGGGCCAGATCGGCCTTCAGTATTTCCTCGACCGTCTCGCCCACGCGCAGCCGGCCGAGCAGCTGGAAGTTGGGGAGGCCGTCGAGGAAGAGGATGCGATCCGCCAGCCGGTCGGCGTGCTTCATCTCGTCGATCGATTCCTCGCGCTCGAAATGCGCGAGCCGTGCGACTCCCCAATTGTCGAGCATGCGATAATGCAGCCAATATTGGTTGATCGCGGTCAGCTCGTTCTTCAGCGCCTCGTTGAGGAAGTCGATGACCTTTTCGTCGCCCTTCATATATCTTGTCCTGTCGTTATCGGGTGGGATGTCGGGCGGTCTTATACCGCCCCGGGCCCGATCAGGCCAAGGGTGAAAATGACGGATTTCCGGGAAAAATCAGGCGGTCTCGGCGACATCGCTGATGATATTGCGAGCGAATGACAGGCACTGACCGCATTTGGGTTTGCGACCCAATTGCGCATAGGCCGCCTTGGCGCAGCGCAACTGGCCACTCCGCGCGACATCGCGCAGCTGACTTTCCCTTATTGCGTTGCAGACACAGACGACCATGTGCGAATCCCTCTCAACAAGGATGATCTAGGGATAGTGCGACAGATTCGCAATAGTAAAGTTGCGACGGGTTCGCACTCCGGGAAGGGCAAAAAGGGTGGGGGCGGGCCTTGCCCGCCGGGCGATTCGCGGGCATAGGCGCGCGCATCCTCGAATGCCCATCCGCAAAGGTTCGCAGCCATGAAAGTGAATGTCTATGTGACGCTCAAGCCGGGGGTTCTCGACCCGCAGGGCAAGGCGATCCACCATGCGCTCGAGGGGCTCGGCTTCGCTGGCGTCGACGACGTCCGCGCGGGCCGCTTCATCGAACTCGAAGTCGCCGACGACGTCAGCGATGCCGATCTCGATGCGATGTGCGGCAAGCTGCTCGCCAACACGGTGATCGAAAACTACCGCATCGAACGCGCCTGATACTGGACGTCAAGGAGCCATTCCCATGAAGACCGCCGTCATCGTCTTTCCCGGCTCCAACTGCGACCGCGACATGGCCGTCGCGCTCGAAACGGTCTCCGGCCGCGCTCCAGCGATGGTGTGGCACCGCGAGAGCGCGCTGCCGGAGGGCACCGACTTCATCGCGCTGCCCGGCGGCTTCTCCTATGGCGACTATCTGCGCTCGGGCGCGATGGCGGCTCGCTCGCCGATCCTGCGCGCGGTGATCGACGCGGCGGGGCGCGGCGTTCCCGTGCTCGGCGTGTGCAACGGGTTCCAGGTGCTTGCCGAGGCGCAGCTCCTGCCCGGCGCGCTGATGCGCAACGCCGGGCTCAATTTCGTGTGCCGCACCGTGCCGCTCACGGTTGAAAACAGCCAGTCGCTGTTCACCGCTGCCTATGGTGCGGGGGAGACGATCCATATCCCGGTCGCCCATCACGACGGCAATTATTTCGCCGACCGCGCAACCCTCGATCGCATCGAGGGGGAGGGGCGCGTCGCGTTCCGCTACGCCGATCCCGTCAACGGATCGGCGCGCGGGATCGCCGGGGTGCTGAATGACGCGGGCAATGTGCTCGGCATGATGCCGCATCCCGAACGCGCGATCGACCCGGCGCACGGCGGTACCGACGGACTACGCCTGTTCGAGGCGGCGCTCGGCGTCCTCGCCTGACACGACGGCCGACGGCCGCGCCGCGAACAACCAGCGATTGAGCAACAGGATCACCGTCGGCCAGAAGGCCGTGTTCCAGATGTCGTGCCAATGCGCGGCGTCGGGCTGGATCGTGGCGTGAGACGCTTCGGCGGTCAGGTCGAGCCATTCACCTCCGCAAGCCATCGCCACCACCGAAACCCATGCGGCGAGCCAGCTGCCACGCCAGCGCCAGAGCAGGCGGACCGCGAAGAACAGGGTCAGGCCGAAATAGATGTGGAGCGCATCTTTTTCGAGGCCGCTTGTGGTCACGAGCCACATTTTGCGTTCTTCGAAATGCCAGGCGAGTTGGATCAGGGTCATGGAGAGTCAAACCTTGGTGCGGAAGGGAGTGAAATCGGTGCCGTCGTCGAAGACGTCGACGCCCTCGCGCCGCTTGAGCAGGCCCACGACGGCATAGGTGACGGGCGTCAACGCCGCTTCCCATGCCGTCTTGATCACCCATTGCGAGAGGACGACCTGCATCAACTGGTCGGGGGGCCAGCCGGCAAGCCCGTAAAAGGCGAGCGGGTAGAAAATCAGGCTGTCGAGTCCCTGGCCGACGATCGTCGAACCGATCGTGCGCATCCACAGATGGCGTCCGCCGGTCGCGATCTTCATGCGCGCGAGCACATAGGAATTGGCGAATTCGCCGACCCAGAAGGCGGTCATGGAGGCCAGGACGATGCGCCAGCTGTTGCCGAACACGAATTCGTAGCTGTCCTGGCCCGGCCAGCCGTCTGCCGGGGGCAGGGCGACGACCACCGCCGCCATGAAGGCCATGAAGGCCAGCGCCGCGAAACCGGTCCAGATCACCCGCCGCGCGCGGGCATAGCCATAGACCTCGGTCAGGACGTCGCCGATGATGTAGCTGA
>CAZSMB010000174.1:0-5294 GCA_964607625.1 uncultured Sphingopyxis sp.
TGCGCGAAGTCGGGCTGGCCGGTGACGGGGCAGAGCGAGGTGAACTCGGGCGCGGCGAAGCGCACCAGATACAGGTCGCCCTGCCGCGGATTGGGGACATAATCGAGCATCGCCGCCTCGGGCGAGGCAGGAAGTTCGCTCGACTGGCCGAGATGTTTGGGCGCGAACCCCGGATGGCTGGAATCACTCATGGAAACCGTCTAGTGCGACGCGCGGCCGCTGTCATCCGTCGATGGCGGCCGACGACGGCGCGCGGTCGACGCGGCGCCGGGACATCGACGGTCGGACGCGTGGGCAAGGCATGACAAAGAGCAATCACGGTCGGAAGGGCAAGGTCGCGGCGCTGCCGCTGCTGGCGCTCGCGTTCGCGGGGCTGCCGGGCGCGGCGACCGCGCAACAGGACGGGGCGCCCGCGCCAAGCCCGGCCCCCACGCCGAGCCCGTCGCCAGCGCCGTCGCCCGGACCGACGATCGATTTTCGTCTGCCGTCGCAGAACGACGGCCGCACGCCCGGGGTGCAGGGGCCCTCCGACAACGGCCTTCCGCCGCTCGCGCCGGGCGAGCAGCGCGGCATCCCGACCCCGGCGCCGACCCCCGCTCCCCAGCCGACGGCCCCGCGCATCGTCCCGACCCAGCCGGCGCCGGCTCCCGCACCTTCGCCGTCGCCTTCGCCGACGCGCCGCGAAACGCCGATGTCGCCCCCGGCCCCCGCGCCGCGTGCCGCGCCAACCGACGGTGCCGAAAGCGACCGCAGTGCGAACACGCCCATCGCGGCCGAACCCGATTCGACCGCGGCAGAAGTCCCCCAGGCTTCCGTCGACGCCGCATCGCCGCCCGCCGGGCCCGACGCGCCGCCGGCGGCGTCGCCTGCGCCCGGCGAACCCCCGCTTTGGGCCTGGGCGCTCGCGCTGCTCGCCGCGGCGGGGGCGGGTCTTTGGTACTGGCGCCGCCGTCCCGCGCTTGCCGGCGACGTGGCCGAGGATGCGGTCGAGACGCCGCCGCCTCCGGCGGGTCCCGCCGAGCGTGCCGCGACGCCCCCGCCGCCGGCCGCGACGCCCGCTGCGGAGGCGGGGCAGGGGCAGGGGCCGGCGCCTGTTCCCGGCGCCCCGCGCGCCGCTTCGCCGCTCGTCACGCGGCCGTCGGCCGAACGCCGCGCGCAGGTCGCGATGGCGCTCGAAATCCGCGCGATGCGGATGACCGCCGAGCATCTTGCGGTCGGCTTTTCGCTGCAACTCAGGAACGACGGTCCGCTCGCCGCGACGGGGCTCATGGTCCGGATTGCGCTCGCGCAGGGATCGGCCATGCTCGAATCGGTGGTCGCGCGCTTCTTCGACGGCGCCGGTGGCAGCGTGCTGCGGGACGGAATCGACCTGGCGCCCGGGGCGACGGAGGTGCTGAGCACCGAGGTGACGCTGCCGCGGCGGACGGTCGAACCGCTGAGCATCGGCGGCAAGCCGATGTTGGTCCCCGTGCTGGTGTTCGACGTCACCTATCACTGGGACGGCGATGCCGACGCCTTTGGCCAGACCGCGGCGACCTTCGTACTCGGCCGCGCGCCGGCGGCGGGAACGGGCGACCGGCTTGCGCCGCTGCCGCTCGACCGGCCGGCCTATGCGATCGATCGTCCCGCGGCGCGCGCGACAGCGGCGCGGCGCACGCTCTGACCGGCGCGCCGTCCCTTTTCTGTTGCGGTGCAACATCGACTGGGGCACAGCTTCGCATGCGCTTGTAAAAGCGCAGGTGGGGGCATAGGCTGACTATCCCCGGGAAAGAATAGAGCCACAGCAGGATGGCCGGCGGAGGGATGGGACAAAGCTCCCCCGCGGGTCGTAACAGGAGCATGACATGGACGCCTTGGTCTCAACCGACTGGCTGGAACGCGAACTGGGGGCATCGGACCTGCGGGTCGTCGATGCGACGAAATTCATGGCCGACGCGGGGCGCGACGCGCGCGCCGAATATGAGGCGGGGCATATTCCCGGTGCGGTGTTCATGGACCTCGCCGACCTGACCGATTCGTCGAACGAGGTCGAGAATATGGCCCCGCCGCCCGAAAAATTCGCCAGCCGCATGCAGTCGCTGGGGCTCGGCGACGGCAGCCGGATCGTGATCTATGACGACAGCCCGCTGAAGAGCGCGGCGCGGGCATGGTGGCTGCTCAAGCTGTTCGGCGCGCACGACGTCGCGCTGCTCGACGGCGGCCTCGCCAAGTGGAAGGCGGAGGGGCGCCCGCTCGAAATGGGCAAGCAGACGCTGCGCCATCGCCACTTTACCGTGTGGCGCGACGCGAAGGCGGTGCGGACCAAGGAGCAGATGCTCGAAAATCTGGGCCTCGAGGGCGAACAGGTCGTCGACGCGCGCCCGGCGGCGCGCTTTACCGGCGAAGAGCGCGACGCGCGTCCCGGCGTCGCCCCCGGCCACATCCCGGGCTCGCGCAGCCTGCCGCACGGCGTGCTGTTCAACGCCGACGGCACCTGGAAGCAGGGCGACGAGCTGAAAGCCGCGTTCGACGCCGCGGGGGTCGACCTCGACAAGCCGCTCGTCGCAACCTGTGGCAGCGGCATGACCGCGACGGTCCTCGCCTTTGGCGCGCACCTCCTCGGCAAGGAAGATGTCGCCGTATATGACGGCAGCTGGAGCGAGTGGGGCGCCGATCCCGCGACGCCCAAGGCGACCGGCGCGGCTTAGGCCGCGGCCAGGCGCCAGTCTTCGCGCATCGCATCGGGCCAGCGAAGCCCGGGCATGGCGACGGGACCGTCTTCCCCGTCGCCGTCGTTGCCCGGCGCCGCGATCTCGCGCGCATATTCGATCGTCGGCGCCGCCGCGCTGCGGCCCAGGCTGCCGCGTTCGGGGCGGCGGCCCGTTGGCTTGAACCCCAGCTTGCGCAGCACCGCACCCGACGCCGGATTATCGACGAAATGCGACGCCACCAGGCGGTGGATTCCCAGCGTGCGGGCGAGGTCGATCATGTGACGGCCCGCTTCGGTGGCATAGCCGAGCCCCCAATAGGGGCGCGCGACCCAATAGCCGAGTTCGACTTCGTCGCTTTCGCGGCGATCCATCCCGATGCAGCCGATCAGGCGCGGCGCGCTCGCGGTGCGCTGGATCATCAGGAAGCGGCTGGGACTGCCGTCCGTCCAGCCCGCCAGAAAGGCGCGCGCATGCGCTTCGTCATAGGGCCAAGGCGCGCGCGACAGGTTGCGCACGATCATCTCGTCGCCGATCGCACCCGCGAGCGCGGGGGCGTCCTCCTGCCAGCCGGGCCGCAGCAACAGTCTTTCGGTACGCGCAAACATTTCTTTTTACTCCCATTTGCCTGTCGCCGTGACGCCAGATGGTGACGCTTTGACGACAGGCGATATGCGAGGGAGATGGATGGCCCCGTTTTCGCGCCCGTCCGCCGGGCGACGGAAAGCGGGCATGAAAAAAGGGAGACCGGGGCGACCCGTCTCCCTCTTTTCGAACCTGGTTTCCGCTGGTGGCGGAAAGGGCGGCTCCGGGTCGTCCCTGGTGGACGACCTCGACCGAGTCGTCCCTTATTCGGCGGCGTCCGCCATCGCGTCGACCGACACATATTTGCGGCCGAGCTTGCCGTCGTGGAATCGGACGCGGCCGTCCGCGGTGGCGAACAGCGTGTGATCCTTGCCCATGCCGACGTTGACGCCCGGATACACCTTGGTCCCGCGCTGGCGCACGATAATGTTGCCGCCGATCACGTCCTGACCGCCGAACTTCTTCACGCCAAGGCGGCGGCCGGCTGAATCGCGACCGTTGCGCGAGGAACCGCCTGCTTTCTTATGTGCCATGACCGATACTCCTTAATCTCTGTTGCCGAGCCGCGGACGAGCGCGCTCAGGCGTCCTTCTTGGGGGCCGCTTTCTTGGCGGCGGGCTTCTTCGCGGGCGCGGCCTTCTCGGCCGTTTCCTTCTTCGGAGCAGCGGCCTTCTTGGGCGCGGCTTCCTTCTTGGCGGGTGCCGCCTTCGCTTCGGCAGCCGGAGCAGCTTCGGCCTTCGGAGCGGCTTCCTTCTTCGGCGCCGCCTTCTTGGCATCGCCGATCGCGGTGATGCGCAGCAGCGTCAGCGACTGGCGGTGGCCGTTGCGACGACGATAATTGTGCCGGCGGCGCTTCTTGAACACGATGACCTTTTCGCCGCGGGTCTGCGCGATGATCTCGGCCGACACGGCCAGGCCCTTCGCGTCCTTCACCTCGCCGCCGTCGCCGGCCAGCAGCACATCGCCCAGCGACACCGTGTCGCCAGCTTCGCCGTCGATCTTTTCAACGGCGATCTTGTCTCCAGCGGCGACGCGATATTGTTTGCCGCCCGTGCGCACGATTGCGAACATGGTCTTCCATCCAATCAGAAACTAAAACACCCGCGCTACCAGTCGCCCGCCGAAGCAAGCGATTTTTCCGGCATGCGGGAAAGTCAGCGCCACTAGCGGTGAACGCCGAAGCTGTCAACCGCATTATTCCGGGATTTTTGCGGTTTTGCGGTTGCTCGCGGCGATGTCCGGTGCCGACCGATTCGGTCTTGCTGCGGGCCGCGAGCCTCCATATCAGGGTCGGCGATGACACGCATCCGTTTCCTGTTGCCGCTGCTTGCCCTTCCGGCGCTGCCGCTCGCGGCTTGTGCCTCTACGTCGGCGGGCAAGGCGCCGTCGCTCGCGCCGCGTCCGGTCGAGGGGCGGTTCGACGTCGCGCCGCCCGCCGTGGTGGTCGAGGCGCCGGGGCCGCTGCCCGCCGATCTCGGTGGCCGCCTCGCGCGGTGGGAATCGGACGCGGCACAGGCGCAGCAGGCGTTTGCCGCCGAACGCGACGGGACGGCCGCGCTCGTTTCGGCGGGCGCCGGGGCCGACGTCGGCAGCGAACGCTGGGTGGTCGCGCAGCAGGCGATTTCGCGCCTGCAATCGACACGCGCCCCGCTCACCGTCGCGCTGGCCGATATCGATCGCCTCTATATCGATCGCAGCGTCGAAGAGCAGGTCGACGGCCTGCCCGACATCTATGCGCTGCGCGACCGCCTCGCCTCGATGGACGCGACGCAGCGCGCGGTGGTCGACGCCCTGCAGGCGCAATTGCCGGAAAAATAACGCGTTCACTATAGCGCGTTCACTATAGCCGTCGCCCCCGCGCAGGCGGGGGCCGCAGTCGGTTTACGCGGCGTCGCCGGAAAAAGGTTGCTAGCGGCCCCCGCCTGCGCGGGGGCGACGTTTTCTAGTTTAACCCGTGCTTCTTCAGCGCATGGCGGATCTGGTCATAGCTGAGGCCGAGCGCCTCGGCCGCGACCTTCTGGT
>CAZSMB010000175.1:0-3820 GCA_964607625.1 uncultured Sphingopyxis sp.
GCTACGGCCTCGTCACCATGTGCGCCGCGGGCGGCATGGCGCCGGCGATCATCATCGAGCGTGTCTGATTCATATTCTCCCCTCCCGCCGGCGGGAGGGGTCGGGGGTGGGCCTGTTCGGCGCGCGCTTCAACCGACATGCCCTCCCCAAACCCCTCCCGCAAACGGGAGGGGGAACTGGTTAAAAGGGACCGCGGATCGCGATCGTGCGCGCCGGGCTGTAGAGGTTGAGAAACAACGTCTTGCCGTCCGGCGCGAAGCAAACCCCGGCGCATTTGGTCTGCGCCGCCACGCGGGCGAAGGGATAGACCCTGCCGTCCGGCGTGACGCCGCGCAGCCAGTTGTCGGGCCGCGACCCGCGCCGATCCTCGCACACGATCAAATCGCCGTTCGGCGCGACGGTCAGATTGTCGCCGAAGCTGAAATGCTCGGGGTCGGTCGATTCGAGCAAGAGCTGCAAGCGTCCGGGTGCGGCAGCCTCGCCCTCCCGTCCTTCGGCGGGCGAGGGACGATAGCGCATGATCTGTCCGCGCCGCGCGGGGCCGCCCGAGGTACAGGTGAAATAGATCTCGCCGTAGCCGCCGTGAATTCCCTCGCCGCGCGCGAACACGGCGGCTCCGGCGCGCGCGCCGCGCTTGCGAAGGTCGTCGCGCGGGCTCTCGACCTCGTCGAGGTCGATCCAGCGCACCGCGTGCCAGTCCCCCGCCACCAGCGTGGGCCGCGACCAGTTGCGCGTGTCGTCGAGCCCCGAGGCAAAGGCCAGTGCCTGCAACCGCCCGCCCTTGCGAAGCGCACCCGGCTCGGCCGGCAGGAAGCGATAGAAGAGGCTCTCGTGCCGATCCTCGGTCATGTAGATCGCACCCGAACGCGGGTCGCATACCGCGGCTTCATGGTTGAAGCGCCCCATCGCACGCAGCGGTTCGGCCTGAACGAGCCCGCCGGACGCGACCGGCACCTCGAACACCCAGCCATGATCCTGTTCGAGCTTTCCTCCGCCGCGCGAGACATCTTCCTCGCAGCTCAGCCAGCTGCCCCACGGGGTCATCCCGCCCGAACAGTTGCGGATCGTGCCGGCAAGCGCGAGATATTGGGCCTTGAGCGCCAGCGTATCGGGATCGAGGATCAGCGCCGATACGCCGCCGGGCAGCGCCGCGTTCCGACAGCGGTCGAACGCGTGAGCACAGGCGTCTTCGTTACCGAAAGGCCCTTCGTCGGCCGCATTGGGTCCGAGTTCATGGTTGCGCATCAGGCAGAGCCTGCCGTCGGGCAGCGCGACGCAGCCCATGCCGTCGGCGCTGTTGGGAACGCGGTACCCGTCGTCCATCGTCTCGCCGAACTGCGACAGGATGCGGTAGGAAAAACCCGGCGGCAGGTCGAGCAGCTCGGCGGGATCGGCCAGCACCGCGCCGTAGCGGCTCTCTTCGGCGAGCATATGCGCCGACACCTCGCGACTGTGCAGCGCGAGCCCGGCGAAGGCGCTCGCAACCAGGCCCTGTGCAAAGCGGCGGCGGTCGATCGCATGGGTCATCGGCGGGCGGGCTCCGGGCAGCGATTGCCTGCCGCGCGCATAGAGCCGCCGGGTGACAGTCACGCTGCGGCAGTTTGACAGTTCGAAGGCATTTTGAAGTTCACCGGCACGAAAGTGCAACATTCACCGGGCCGCACGGCCAGCAAGGGAGACAGGATATGACGGGACCGCTCAAGGGCATCAGGATCATCGAATTCGCCGGGATCGGCCCCGGCCCCTTCTGCGGCATGATGCTCGCCGACCACGGCGCCGAGGTGATCCGCATCGATCGCCCCGGCGGGTTCATGGACCCGCGCGACCCGCTCTCGCGCGGCCGCACCTCGATCGCGCTCGACATGAAGACTCCCGAAGCGGTGCAGGTTGCGCGCGACCTGTGCAAGAGCGCCGACGGGATCATCGAGGGCTATCGTCCCGGCGTGATGGAGCGCCTCGGGCTCGGGCCCGACGTGCTGCTCGCCGACAATCCCCGGCTCGTCTATGGCCGCATGACCGGCTGGGGGCAGTTCGGCCCCTATGCACAGGCCGCCGGGCACGACATCAATTATATCTCGCTGTCGGGCGTGCTGCACGGCATCGGACGTGCGGGGGAAAAGCCGGTGCCGCCGGTCAACTATGTCGGCGATTTCGGCGGCGGCGGGATGATGCTCGCCTTCGGCATGGCCAGCGCGCTGCTCCACGCAGCCAAGAGCGGCGAGGGTCAGGTGATCGACTGCGCGATGACCGACGGCTCGGCGCTGCTCGCCGGCATGACCTGGGGGTTCCGGGCGATGGGCCGGCTGAAGGACGAAGCCGGAGTCAATATGCTCGATGGCGGCGCGCATTTCTATGACACCTATGCCTGCGCCGACGGCAAGTTCATCTCGATCGGGTCGATCGAACCGCAATTCTATGCGCTGCTGCGCGAAAAGACCGGACTCGACGCCGACCCCGATTTCGACGCACAGCTCGATCCGGCGCAATGGGGCCCGCTCAAGGACAAGCTCACGACATTGTTCGCGACGAAGACCCGCGACGAATGGTGCGCGCTCATGGAAATGACCGACGTCTGCTTCGCGCCGGTGCTCTCGCTCGCGGAGGCGCCGCAGCATCCGCATAATGTCGAGCGCAAGACCTTCGTCGAAGTCGGCGGGGCGGTCCAGCCCGCCCCCGCTCCGCGCTATTCAGAGACGGTCAACGACATTCCGCGGCAGCCGCCCGCCGTCGGCGCCGACGCCGAAACGGTGCTGACAAGCCTTGGCTACGACACGGCAAAGATATCGGCACTGCGCGACGGCGGCGCGGTGCGCTGACCGGTCAGCCGGCGCGGGCGGTCAGACTTTCCCACAGGCCGCGACCGCCCGCGCCGGCAACCTGGCGGCCCAGCTTCGCCGCCCAAAAGCTGTCGTTGCCGTGCTCCGATCGCCAGCGCATCAACGGCACCGTCGCGCGGTGGAGATCATATTCGCGGGTGAAGCCGATCGCGCCATGCACCTGGTGGGCCAGCGCCGTCACGACGCCGACGGCGCGATTGGCGCGCAGTTTCGCAGCCGCAATTTCGAAGTCGGCGGCTTCGGCATCGATCCCGGTGGCGTCGAGCCGAGCCGCCATCGCCGCCGCCGCCGCGTCGACCGCCGCAACCTCGCACGCCAGCACCGCCAACGATTGCTGGACGGCCTGGAACTTGCCGAGCGGGCGGCCGAACTGCTGGCGCGTGTTCACATGCTCGATCGACAACGCAAGCGCCTGCCCCATCGCGCCCGCCATCAGTCCGACGGTCGCCGCGGCGTGCAAGGCTTCGGGCGCTCCGCCCAGACCCGACAGGATATGCGCGGCGACTGGCAAGTCGGGCACCATCACGCCCGCGATGCGAAGCACCGCGTTGGCGTCGCCCCAATCGCCGCCAAAGCCGCCGTTCGCTTCGCTGACCAGCAGCAGGTCGAACCCCGCCGCCTCGACCGGCGCCATCCCCGTTTCGGCCGCCTCGGCAAACACGGCGCGCGCCGTATCGCACAGCATCTCGCGCGCGCCGCTCATCGCAGACCCAGCCCCCGGGCGATGATGCCCCGGATCACTTCGCGCGTCCCGCCGCGCAGCGAAAAACTGGGCGACGCGATAAGCAGCGCGCGGAGCAAACGCGCGAGGTCGTTATCGTCGTCCCACCCGCATGCCACGATCGCCTGAACGCGGCGCGGCATATCCTGTTCGAATCCATTGCCGAGTTCCTTCACCACCGACGCCTCGACCATCGGATCCTCCCCCGCAGCGAGCTTTGCCGCGGTCGACATCGACAGCTGGCGCAGCGTCCACATCTCGG
>CAZSMB010000175.1:3920-5228 GCA_964607625.1 uncultured Sphingopyxis sp.
CCCCGGCGTATCGAGATCGATCAGAAGCTGGCTGAGCCCCGCGTTTCGCTCGCTCCCCTCTTCGGTCCGGACCAGCGCCAGCATGATGTGCGACAGATGCGCGCCCGTGGTCCATATCTTCTGGCCATTGATCCGCCAGCCGTCGGGCGTTTCGCGCGCGGTGGTGCGCACCGCGGCGAGATCGGATCCCGCGCCGGGTTCGGACAGGCCGATGCAGGCGTAAAGCTCGCCGCGCGCGATACCCGGCAGATAGCGTTCACGCTGCGCCTCGCTGCCATAGCGCAGGATCAGCGGTCCGGTCTGCCGGTCGGCGATCCAGTGCGCCCCGACGGGCGCGCCCGCCGCGAGCAGTTCCTCGATCACGACATAGCGTTCGAGCGGATGCCGGTCGCCGCCGCCATAGCGCGCCGGCAGCGTCATACCGATATAGCCGGCCTGCCCCAGCGCACGGCTGAAATCGGCGTCGAAACTGGCCCAGCAATTGGCACGGCGGACGATGTCGCCTTGCGGCTGGTGATCGGACAGCCAACGGCGCAGATCGTCGCGCAGCGCCGGGATATCGCCCGGCGGGTCGAAGGGATAGAGTGCAAAGCCTTGCATGTCGCGCCAGCCATGCAATAGCTTTTCGAAACTGAAAAGGATGATTTGGACGATGGGTGACTTTCTGAGTGTCGAGCGGCGGGACAAGATCGCGATCCTGACGATGGCGAAGCCCGAGAGCATGAATGCGATCGGTACCCATGCCGACTGCGACGACGTCATCGATACGCTGCGCACGCTTGGCGAGGACCGCGGCGTCAGCGCGATCATCCTGACCGGCAGCGGCAAGGCATTCAGCGCCGGGGGCAATCTGAAATCGATGCAGGAGCGCAAGGGTATCGGCGTGCTCGACCAGCCCGATTCGACCCGCGCCAATTATCGCCGCGGCGTTCAGGCGGTGATCCGGGCGCTGATGGACTGCGAGATTCCGATGATCGCCGCGGTCAACGGCCATGCGATCGGGCTCGGCTGCGACCTCGCCTGCACCTGCGATATTCGCATTGCGGCCGAAAGCGCCAAATTCGCGTGCAGTTTCATCAAGGTCGGGATCGTTCCCGGCGACGGGGGCGCCTGGCTTCTGCAGCGCGTGCTCGGCTATCCCCGCGCCGCCGAACTGTTCCTGACCGGCGACCGCTTCGATGCGCAGGCGGCGAAGGACTATGGCCTTGTCACCGAGGTGGTTCCCGACGACCGACTCCTCGACCGCGCGATCGCCATCGCCGAACGCATCACATGCAACCCGCCGCGCGCGCTGCGCCTGACCAAGCG
>CAZSMB010000176.1:0-5145 GCA_964607625.1 uncultured Sphingopyxis sp.
CCATCACCCGCAGGATCGCGGCTTCCTGGTCGGCGCGATTGTCCTTGTCGACGGGCAGATAGTGGAACGGCACGCCATGCCATTCGGTCAGGCGGCGCAGATGTTCGTGGTTCGACACGACGCCGACGATGTCGATCGCGAGGTTGCCGGTCGACCAGCGATGGAGCAGGTCGTTGAGGCAATGGCTGCCCTGCGACACCGCGATGACGAAGCGCGGCTTGGCGCTCGCGTCGCTGATCCGCGCGTCCATCGCAAAGCGGTCGACGATCGGGGCAAAGGCGGCGCGCACGGCCTCGGCCCCTTGCGGAAAGCGCGGCCCCGCGCCGCGAAACTCGACGCGCATGAAAAAGCGCCCCGAATCGAGGTCGGCATATTGCTGGCTGTCGAGGATGAAGCCGTCGGTGTCGGCGAGAAGTCCGGTCACGGCCGCGACAATGCCCACCGCATCGACGCAGCTGAAGGTCAGCACATAGGCGGGCCCGCGATCGTCGGTCATGTCAGCCCGAAATCTTGTGGAAGCCGCAGAGCTTGTTGCCGCTCGGATCACGCAGATAGGCAAGGTAGACGACGCGCCCCTCGGTCGCGTTGCGGACGCCCGGCGGGTCTTCGGCGGTGGTGCCGCCGCTCGCGATGCCTGCGGCGTGCCACGCGTCGATCATTTCGGGCGACGATGCCAGGAAACCGAGCGTGTGCCCGTTGCCGCACGCGGCGGCATGGCCGTCGACCGGCCGCGTGACCACCAGCCGGCCGCCGGCGTGCATGTAGATGAGCCGCCCGCGCTCGTCGATCACCCCCTCGGGCGCGCCGAGCACGCCGAGGATCGCGTCATAAAATCGCTTGCTCGCGGCGATATCGTTCGACCCCAGGGTCACATGGCTGAACATGGCGTGTCCCTCCCCGCGTCAGTAGACGACGACGCTGCGGATGCTTTCCCCCGCGTGCATCAGGTCGAACCCCTTGTTGATCTCTTCGAGCCCCATGACGTGGGTGATCATGGGGTCGATCTCGATCTTGCCGGTCATATACATATCGACGATCTTCGGCACGTCGGTGCGGCCCTTGGCGCCGCCGAACGCGGTGCCGCGCCAGTTGCGCCCGGTGACCAACTGGAACGGCCGCGTCGCGATCTCCTTGCCCGCTTCGGCGACGCCGATGATGATCGAGGTGCCCCAGCCGCGATGGCAGGCTTCGAGCGCGGTGCGCATCACCTCGGTGTTGCCCGTCGCGTCGAAGGTGTAATCGGCGCCGCCATCGGTCATCTGGACGATCGCCGCGACGACATCCTCGCGGCTCATGCCCTTCGAATTGAGGAACTCGGTCATGCCGAACTTGCGGCCCCATTCTTCGCGGTCCGGGTTGATGTCGACGCCGATGATCTTGTTCGCCCCGGCGAGCCGCGCGCCCTGAATCACGTTGAGCCCGATGCCACCGAGCCCGAAGACGACCACATTGTCGCCGACCTGCACTTTTGCCGTGTTGATGACGGCCCCCACCCCGGTGGTGACACCGCAGCCGATGTAGCAGCTCGACTGGAACGGCGCGTCCTCGCGGATCTTCGCGACCGCGATCTCGGGCAGCACGGTGAAGTTCGAGAAGGTCGAGCAACCCATATAATGGAAGATCGGCTGGCCCTTGTACGAAAAGCGCGTCGTGCCGTCGGGCATCAGCCCCTTGCCCTGCGTCGCGCGGATCGCGGTGCAGAGGTTGGTCTTGCCCGACAGGCAGCTTTTGCACTGGCGGCATTCGGGGGTGTAGAGCGGGATGACATGGTCGCCGGGCTTCACGCTGGTGATGCCCGCGCCGACTTCGCGCACGATCCCTGCACCCTCATGCCCCAGCACGCTCGGGAAGATGCCCTCGCTGTCGAAGCCGTCGAGCGTATAGGCGTCGGTGTGGCAGATGCCCGTCGCCATGATCTCGACCAGCACCTCGCCCGCCTTCGGGCCTTCGAGGTCGAGTTCGACGATTTCGAGCGGCTTCTTCGCTTCGAACGCAACGGCGGCGCGGGTCTTCATGGGCGGTCTCCTTCTCGGGCGCTCCAATCAGGCAAATGGCGTCGCAATGCAAGATGCGAGGCTCGCATTCCCAACCTTCGTCATGCTGAACTCGTTTCAGCATCCATGACCCGGCGCTCGCCCGTCAAGGCGACGCCAGCTATTTTCACACAAAGACACAAAGATGTCGCATCGGCCGCGAAGCGGCTTTTGATTCGGACAGTGCGTCCAGCCGCGGCGTTGACGGAGAAATGGGACATAGCGGCCCACGCCTTCCTCTTCGTGTCTTTGTGTGAAACAAGAGAACGCGGCGCCGAAGGAAACGGCAGACCATGTATCCTGAAACAAGTTCAGGGTGACGAAGGCGGCTAATTCCATGACCTGATCACCCATTCGACCAATGGCATCTCCGCGTCCTCGGGATTGCCCGCGTTGAGGCCAGTAAGTTCCTCAAGGGTCCTAGATGGGTCGAACGGTTTAGATGCCATCGGGCTATTGAATGGATTTACAGGATATCCGCAACCGCTTGCTTTCACCCCTTCGTCATCCCGGACTTGATCCGGGATCCACTGATCCGGCGACGGCGTGAATGGACCCCGGATCAAGTCCGGGGTGACGATGGAAAGGGTGTCGCGCTCAACACTCCACCACGCTGACCGCCAGCCCGCCCTTCGACGTTTCCTTATATTTGTCGCGCATGTCGCGGCCCGTTTGCAGCATCGTCGCGATCACCGTGTCGAGGCTGACGACGTGCGTGCCGTCGCCGATCATCGCGATGCGGCTGGCATCGATCGCCTTGATCGCGCCCATCGCGTTGCGCTCGATGCACGGGATCTGCACCAGCCCGCCGATCGGATCGCAGGTGAGGCCGAGGTTATGCTCCATGCCGATCTCGGCGGCATTTTCGATCTGCGCGTTGGTGCCGCCGAGCGCCGCGGTCAGCCCCGCCGCCGCCATCGAGCAAGCGACGCCGACCTCGCCCTGGCAGCCGACTTCGGCGCCCGAGATGCTGGCGTTGCGTTTATACAAGGCCCCGATCGCCCCGGCGGTTAGGAGGAAGGTGCGCACGCCCCTTGCATCGCCGCGGCAGCCGCGCTTGTAATAGCGGATCACGGCGGGAATGATCCCGGCGGCGCCGTTGGTCGGCGCGGTGACGACACGGCCGCCGGCGGCGTTTTCTTCGTTTACCGCCATCGCCCACAGGTTGATCCAGTCCATCATCGCGAGCGGTTCGGACAGGTTCGCCTCGTGCCGTTCGCGAATGTCGGCGGCGATCTGCGGCGCGCGGCGACGGACCTTGAGCCCGCCGGGCAAGGTGCCGGTGCTACAGCAGCCCGCGTCGATCGACGCATCCATCGCCGCCGCGACGGCATCGATCCCAGCCTCGACTTCCTCGCGGCTGCGATGCGCGAGTTCGTTGTCGAGCATCATCTCGCCGAAGCTCTTGCCCGACGCCGCGCCCATCTCGATCAGGTCGGCGCCCGAGGTGAAGGGATAGGGCAGCTCGACCTCGTCCTCGCCGCCGCGGCTGTTGCGCCCCGCCTCCTCCTCGTCGACGACGAAGCCGCCGCCGATCGAGAAATACATGCGCTTCGCCAGGATTTCGCCGGCATCATCGCGCGCGGTGAAGGACAGCGCGTTTGTGTGGAAGGGCTGGCGCTGGCGGGTGAGGAAATGAAGGTCGCGCTTCGGCTGAAAGCGGACGCGACGGCGCCCGAGCAGATAGAGCGCACCCTCGGCTTCGGCGCGCGCCCAATGCGCCTCGATTGCGGACAGGCTGGTTTCGGCGGGGATTTCGCCCGCAAGCCCGGCGACGAGCGCGGTGTCGGAGGCGTGCCCCTTCCCCGTCAGCGCGAGCGAACCATAGAGGTCGGCCTCGACATGCGCGGTGCGGTCGAGAAGGTTATGCTCGCCCAGCCACAGTCCGAAGCGCCGTCCCGCGACCATCGGGCCGACGGTGTGCGAGCTCGAAGGGCCGACGCCGATTTTGAAGAGTTCGAAGAGACTGATCGTCATGGCGGCGGCGTATAGGCGAAGGCGCCCCGGGGCGACAGGCCCCAAATTCCGGTCAGCGATGCCAAGGCCAAAGAATAATCTTGTGTGTCCCCGCGAAGGCGGGGACCCATCACCGGCCGTTTCACGATAGCGCCGACCGGAGATGGGCTCCCGCCTTCGCGGGAGCACACATCGTTTCAGCTATGGGGTTACAGCTATTGCCGCGCTGCTCAGCCCGGATAGGTCCAGGCACCGTCGCGCGCGAGGTTTTCGGCGGCGAAGTCCCAGTTGAGCAGTTCGTCGACCACCGCGCCGACATAGTCGGGGCGCACATTCTTGCGGTCGATGTAATAGGCATGTTCCCACACGTCGATGACCAGCAGCGGCTTGATGCCCTTGGTCAGCTCGGTGCCGGCGTCGTGCGTATCGGTGACCGACAGCTTGCCGTTTTCGGCAACGAGCCACGCCCAGCCCGACGCGAAGTGGTTGACCGCGGTGTCCTTGAGCTTCTTTTTCAGATCGTCGAGCGAACCGAAATCGCGGTCGATCGCCGCGGCGAGGTCGCCCGAGGGAGCGGTCTTCGACGGCGCCATGCTGTTCCAGTAGAAGGCATGGTTCCACGACTGCGCCGAATTGTTGAACAGGCCCTTGTTGCCCGCCCCTTCGGCGTGGTGAATGATTTCCTCAAGGCTCTTGTCGGCAAGGTCGGTGCCCTCGATCGCGGCATTCACCTTGTCGACATAGGTCTTGTGGTGCTTGCCATGATGCGTCTGCAACGTTTCGGCCGAAATATGCGGCGCCAGCGCGTCTTCGGCATAGGGCAGCGGCGGAAAGGCGATCGTCATGGCAGTCTCCATTTTCTGTATGAACTATGGGGTCACTAACTCGGTATCGCGCTTAGCGGTTGCAACCCTGTGATGGCAAATATTCATCACCTTCTTCCTTCTCCGAAGAAGCGATCAGTCCATTTGCAAGCCTCGGCCGCTATCGACCAAAAGGCGATCTGTCATTCCTCGTCATCCCGGACTTGATCCGGGATCCAAGCTACGACCGCGGCAATGGATCCCGGATCAAGTCCGGGATGACGATGGCAGGAAAGCATCACGTCACCATCGCCTGCAACGTCGCGATCCGGTCGGCCTCTTCGGCGGGCTTG
>CAZSMB010000177.1:0-5100 GCA_964607625.1 uncultured Sphingopyxis sp.
CAGCTCGCGCGGCCGAGCTTGTCGGTCGCGGTGCTGCAATGCGTCGCGAGCCTGGTCGTGCGCATCTGGTTGTCATAGGCATAGAAGCCGCCGATCAAGCGCCGCCGCGCGGTGATGATCTCGCGATTGTAGAGCGCGACCTGGATGCGCTGGCCACGGATCGGCTTTCCTTCGAGGTCGAGTGCGACGAACTTGAGCCGCAGATCGTCGTCGCGCATCAGCCAGCCGTCGGTCTTGAGCCCGAGGCGCACCGCCGAGGGGTAGAGGGTGATCCGGCGGCTGGAGGTCAGCGTTTCGCCATTGGCATCGGCATAGTCCATCTCGACCGTCATCGCCGTCGGCTCGCCGATCGGTTCGTCGACGACGACATCGGTCTTTGCCGTCCCGTCGGCTCCCAATGTCAGCGGCACCGAACGCGCGAGCGGCATGTCGGCGCGCGGCACGTCGCCGTCGTCGTCGAGGCGCACGATGCCTTCCTTGACCGGCTGGCCGTCGAAATCCCAGTCGCCATAATCCTGCGGCGCGGTCCAGCTCGGGCGGAAATTGGTGCGAAGCTCGACCGGCAGGCCGGGCGCCGGGCCGCCCGACAGATAGCCGACGAACAGCGACAGGGGCACGCTGGCCGGACGGACCGGCGGCGCTTTCGGTCCCGTGACCTCGGCCTTCATCGTGGGCAGGCGATATTCGTCGACGCGAATCGACTGGTCGGTCCAGCGCGTCTGTTCCTCGCCCTTCTTGTCCTTGGTGACGAAGACGAGGTCGTAATCGCCCATCGGCGCCGATTTGGGGACGTCCCAGCTCGTTTCGCCGCTGCCGCTCGCGGCAATCGAGAAGGGCATTTCAAACTCGGTGTCCGAGCCGCGATGGCGCAGGCGCAGCGTTCCCGACATCGCTTCGGGAATCCTGAACCCCGCACCGACCGGACGACGCAGGATATGCTTCATGTGGACGGTCTCGCCCGCCTTGACGAGCGCGCGGTCGAAGACGGTGTGGATCATGTCCTCGCGCGCCGACCAGCCATAGGGCAGGTCGAAGTCATAGGGCCGGATGCCCTTGCCCCAGTCGGTGAGCGTGAAGCTGAAATCATCGCCCGCGCGCGCGGTGACCATCAGCGCATGATCCTCGCTGTCCATCGGGTCGGGATCGTCCTCGCAGCTTGACCAGGTCGAGGGCTCTGGCAATCCCTTGGGGAAGGCGAGACGGCCGGCCTTGTCGGCGGTGCCGCTGGCGAGCAGGCGCCCCGTGCAGCTGTCGGTGACGCGAATCTGTGCGCCCGCGACGGGCTTCCCGCTCGACAGCGAAGTGACCCAGGCGAGCGAATTTTCGCGGCCCCATTTGAAATGCACCGCCATGTCGGTGACGAGCGCGGCGGTGGCGACATAGCGCGTCGCCTTGCGCCCGAGCAGCGCGGCGCCGAGTTCGGGGCTCGCGATCTCGACGACGTGGAAGCCCTTTTGCTTGAGCGGGATGCCGACGACCTCGAACGCCTTGCCGCCGCCCGGAGGGGTCAGGGCGAGGTCGCGGCGGGTGCCGCCCGCGGGCGCGCCCTCGCCGAACACCGATTCGGTGCCGGTATAGTTGACCGTGACTTCGGTGCCGTCGGGGCCCGGTTCGCGGCGGTAATCGCTGTCTCCGGCATCGTCGACGCGCTTCAGCCAGCGCGCGATCGCGGCGTCGTCGTCGCCGACGCGCAGCGTGCGTGCGGGCATCTGAAGGTTTTTTTGCACCAGCGAGGCTTCGACCCCGCGCACGGTGACGGGCAGCACGCCGCCCTCGCTCGCCTCCAATATACCGAAGGGCGCGGCGAACTTGACCAGCGGCGGGGCGCGGTCGATGCCGAAGGTCAGCGGGAAATTGCCGGCGTTGGCGAGGGTGCGGCCGCTCTGGTCGCGAACGCCCTCGGGCAGGGTCAGCGTCGCCTCGACATTCTGGGGCAGCGGGCCGGCGAAGCGGACTTCGGTGAGCCAGGGGTCGTTCTTGTCATCGTTGTTCGCCCGGGGGGTCAGGCGTTGGCCGTCGGCGGTGGCGAGCACCGCGGCGAGCGCGGTGTCGCGCGCGACGGGCGAGGCGAAGGTCAGCCGGATATCCTCGATCGGATTGCACCCCGCCTGCGGATTGACGCGGCTGCACGCCATCTTCGCGGTGAAGGCGGGGCGCACGTCATAGTCGAAGCGCTGGTCGCGGCCCGCGGTGCGGCCGGTCGCCCCCGCCTGCGCGATGCGCGCGTCCCAGACGAGCGCCATCTCGCGTCCCGGGGGCAGCGGGCGGCGGCATTTCAGCGGGACGATGCGGTCGAGCGCCGCGTCGCGGTCGGCGCCCGCGGCGGGTAGCGGTTCGGGGAGGCCGGCGTCATAGGCAAAGGACTGACGCTTCCAGTCGCTCTTGCCCAGGCCGGCCAGGATTTTCTCCGCGGTCTCGCGCGGGAGGACGTCGACGGGGATTTTCTCGCCGATGCCGTCGACCGCGCAATAGGCGTAGCGGCCGACCGAGGCGCGGTCGGGCGCAACATTGGCCGCGACGAGGAAGATCTGGTCCTCCTCGATCCCCTCATAGGTGCCCCCCGCGAGCACCGCGCGCGCCGACGGGCCGCCGGTGTCGATCGCGAACCGGTCGTTGCCGACCACCGACACGCCGCGCGCGGTCGTCAGATCGGGGCGCAGCTCGACATGGCAGCGCTTGCCGCCCGGAAGCGGCTTGTCGAATTCGAGAACCCAGGTCCGCGTGTCGACCCAGCGCCCGGTCGCGGGCAGCTTGCAGTCGTTCGTCGCCGGCGCCTTCGCGCGCGGGTCGCCGAGCGGGACCATGTCTTCGGAAAAGCGCAGCGTGAAGCGCGTGATCGTGCCGTCGCCGCTGCCTGCACTGCCGGGGGTCGCAAGGGTGACCTGCGGGACGCTGTCGCTGCCCGCCGCGGCGACCGCGACCATCAGGGGCAGGAGAAGCGCAAAGCGCAGCTTGCCCGCCAGCCCGCGCACCAGCGCCCGTCCATCGACTTTCATCCCTCGCGTCTCCCTGGCTTCGCGCGACCCGTGGAGCCCTATCTTGCGGTATGGACGCGACCGTGTCCAGTTTTCATCGCTGTTTTTGCACGGTTCGTCGCTGACCGGCTAGCGAGCGAGCATCGGCCCGAGCGGTTTGCCGGCGAAAATATGGACATGAAGGTGTCCGATTTCCTGATGGCTGTCGAGCCCGACGTTGGCAAGCAGGCGGTAGCCGGGGGCGACGAGGCCCTGGTCGCGCGCGATCCGGCCCGCCGCGCGGACGAAGGCCGCGATTTCGGCCTCGCTCGCGCGCTCCGAAAAATCGTCCCAGCTGACATAGGCGCCCTTGGGGATCACCAGGATGTGCAGCGGCGCCTGGGGGTTGATGTCGTGGAAGGCGAGGACATGCTCGTCCTCGAACACCGTGTTGCACGGCAGTTCGCCGCGCAGGATGCGCGCGAAGATATTGCTGTCGTCATAGGCCTGGGTCGCGTCGATCGCCATAGATGCTCCTATTGCTGGCGGGCGGCCTTTTCGGCGTGGCCCGAGATGCCGTGACGGCGCGCGAGTTCGGCGGCGACATCGTCCCAGCCGAGACCGCGCTCGCCGAGCAGGACGGTCAGGTGGAACACGAGGTCGGCAGCCTCGCCGGTGAGTGCGGCGTCATCCTGGGTCAGCGCCGCGATCACGGTTTCGACCGCTTCCTCCCCGAGCTTCTGCGCGATCTTGCCGCGCCCCCTGGCGGCGAGGCTCGCGACGTAGGAGGCGCCCGCGTCCGCGGCGGCGAGGCGGTCCTTCACCACCGCCTGGAGCCCTTCGAGTGTTTCGCCGATCCCGTCCGCCATGCCGCATCCCTTCGCGCCCGTGCCTAGCGGCGGACAAGCCACTGGACAAGGCCGCGCGGCTCTGGTCGAAGGCCGCATGGCCGAGGTCAAGCTCCATCCCGACTGGCTCGCCGCGATCGGCGGCGAGTTCGAACAGCCCTATATGGCCGATCTGAAGGCGTTTCTTGCCGCCGAACGCGCGAAGGGCAAGCGCATCTATCCGCGCCCCTCGCACTGGTTCGCGGCGCTCGACGCGACCCCGCCGCAGGACGTTCGCGTCGTGATCCTGGGGCAGGACCCCTATCATGGTCCCGGCCAGGCGCACGGCCTGTGCTTTTCGGTCCAGCCCGGCGTGCGCACCCCGCCGAGCCTGGTCAACATCTACAAGGAAATGCAGAGCGATCTCGGCACCCCGCCGGCGCGCCACGGCTATCTGAAAAGCTGGGCCGACCAGGGCGTGCTGCTGCTCAACAACTGCCTGACGGTCGAGGCCGGGCAGGCGGCTTCGCACCAGAAAAAGGGGTGGGAGCGTTTCACCGACGCCGCGGTCGCGGCGGTCGCCGCCGACCCCGCGCCCAAGGTCTTCATCCTGTGGGGCAGCCATGCGCAGCGCAAGGCGGCGAATGTGCCCGCGCTGGCACCCGGAAGCCCGCATCTGATCCTGCGCGCGCCGCACCCCTCGCCGCTGTCGGCGCATAACGGCTTTTTCGGATCGCGGCCGTTCAGCCAGGCGAACGCGTTTCTGGAAGCGCATGGGCGCGGCGCGATCGACTGGCAACTGCCCGCCGACCCGCCGCCGCTCACCGCCGAATGAGCCTGCTCGCCGATCCCCTGACCCTCGGCGTGCTGGTCGTCGCGGTGATCCTGCTCGGCATGGCGAAGGGCGGGCTTGCGGGCGTGGGCGCACTCGCGACCCCTCTCGCCGCGCTGGTGTTGCCGCCCGCGACCGCGGCGGCGCTGCTGCTGCCGATCCTGATCGTGCAGGACGTGATCAGCGTCTGGGCCTTTCGCAAGACATGGGACGGCTGGATCGTCGGCTGGATGCTGCCCGGCGCCGCGGTCGGCGTCGCGGCAGGCTGGTTCTATGCCGAGCGGGTGAACGAGGCGCAGCTGATGGCGGCGCTCGGCGCGATCACGCTCGCCTTCGGCCTCTATCGCCTGTGGGTCGAGCGCGGCGCGCGGATCGTCGCGGCGTCGCGCTCGCCGGGATGGGTCGGCACGATCTTTGGCGCGGTCATGGGGCTGACGAGCCAGATCGCGCATGCCGGCGGGCCGCCGTTCCAGATGTGGGTGACGCC
>CAZSMB010000178.1:0-5042 GCA_964607625.1 uncultured Sphingopyxis sp.
TCGAGCGTGTAGTTCGAATGATCGTAATAGACGCCCGCGATGAATTCGAAGGTGCGGCCCGTCGGCGACAGGATGCGCAATTCCTGCGAGAATTGGTCGAAGCGTTCGGGGAAGCTGTTGTAGACCGAATTGTTGGTCACCGCGCCGCCGCCATTCGGGACCGTCTGGTCGAAGCCGTTGACGATATTGGCATTGAACCAACTGTAGCCCGTCACCGAGGTCAGCGTATAGTCGCCGAGCGCAAGATTGCCGGTGCCCGACAGCATGAGCGATTCGGTCTTGGTGCCTTCGTCGCCGAGCGCCGAGCGTTCGAGATAACGCGTCGTCTGCGGGTCCTGTTCGCTGGTCAGCGGGCTCGACACCGTGATGCCGCCAACGACATCCTTGTTCGCATATTCGGCCTTCACCGTATAATCGAAATCGGTCGACGGTTCCCATTTGAGCGTCAGGCGCGCGAGCTGCTGCCGAATCTCGGGATCGTCGTGGTCGGTCGCCAGATTGCGGATGTAGCCGTCCTGGTTGAGGATCTTGTACGCGAGCCGCGCGCTCAGCGTGTCGCTGATCGGTCCCGAGATATAGCCCGAGACGTCAAAGCCCTTCTGATCGAAATTATACAGCGCGGTGAACTCGCCCTGCGGCGTGCTGGTCGGGCCGGCCGAGACGACGCTGACCGCGCCCGCGGCGGTGTTCTTGCCGAACAGCGCACCTTGCGGGCCGCGCAGCACTTCGACGCGCTCCAGGTCGAAGAAGGGCGCCTGCGCCTGGCGCGAGCGGCCGGCATAGACGCCGTCGACATAGAGCGAGACCGACTGGTCGAAGGCGAAGTTCGCCGGCGGCGAACCGAAGCCGCGGATATAGATGACGTCGTTGCCAGCGGTCGACTGGACGAAGACGTTCGGCGTGTAGTTCATCACCGACTTGATGTCGTTCGAGTTGAAGTCGGCGAGTTTTTTCCCGCTGACCACTTCCATCGAGATCGGAACGTCCTGCAGGCTCTGTTCGCGCTTTTGAGCCGTGACGATGATTTCGTTGCCGCCGCTGCCCTCGTTCGCGGCCGGAGCTGCGTCGCCATTGTCGTCCTGGGCCATCGCCGGTGCGGCGATCAGCATCGCGGTGGTCGCCGCGCTGGACAGCAGAATCTTGTTCAGAGCCTTCATCTGGAACCCTCCCTATCACTATGATGCCGACGGTGCCGGGATGTTCGCCCGATCCGTCAATCTGATTGACCCTTAGTATACTAATGGTTTTATGCTTGTCCATAGCGTTGGGAAAGGATTCGCAAGATGAACGACGAAAAATTGGGTGAAGTCACAGGGGCGCTCGCGACGCGGCATCTGTGCACGGTGGAATTCGAAGTCGGGGGCGGAATCGTCGCGCTCGGCACATCGCCGTTCGGCGATCACCGTCTCGGCTACATCAGCGGCGGGCGCTTTTTCGGGCCGCGAATCAACGGCGTGGTCCTGCCGGGCGGCGGCAACTGGTCGCGCGGCGGGCGGCTCGCAGAGGCGGCATCGGTAGGCACGTTCGATGCGCGCGCGGTGTGGCAGACCGACGACGGCGACCTTATCTATCTGTCCTATACCGGGCGGAGCGTGATCCCCGATGACGTGCGCGCGACCTTTGCCGATCCCGAACGGCCCGACGCCGACCCGTCGCGATATTATCTGCGAATCGCCCCCGTGTTCGAAACCGCGAGCACCCGATATGGCTGGCTCAACGGCGTGCTGGCGGTCGGAGTCGGCGAGCGGACCGATTTCGGTGTGCGCCACGTGATCCACGAGGTGCTGTGACGATGATCGACCTGCATTATTCGGCGACTCCCAATGGGCAGAAGATCGCCATCATGCTCGAGGAGATCGGCGCCGACTATCGCGTGATCCCCTATGACATCTTCAACGGCGACCAGTTGACCCCGGCCTTTGGGCGGATCAATCCGAATCACAAGCTGCCGGCGATCGTCGATCACGACCCTGGTGACGGCGGGGCGCCCGTGACGGTGTTCGAGAGCGGGGCGATCCTGCAATATCTGGCGGAAAAGAGCGGGCGTTTCCTGCCGGCGTCGGGCGCGGCGCGCGCGGCGACGCTGTCGTGGCTGACGTGGCAGGTCGCGGGCCTCGGCCCGATGGGCGGGCAGGCGAGCCATTTCCTGCGCTATGCCCCGACGGGACAGGATTATGCAGTCGAACGCTACACAAAGGAACTCACGCGGCTGCTCACCGTGCTCGAAAGGCGGCTCGAGAAGAGCGCCTATGTCGCGGGCGTGGCGTATAGCATCGCGGACATGGCCATCTGGCCGGGACGCGCCTCTGCCTTTGTAATGGACATGGGACTCGACGAATGGCCGGCGATGCGGGGCTGGTTCGAACGCATCCGCGACCGCCCGGCGGTGGCGCGCGCCATGAGCCGCGACGACCTGAAGGCGCCCGCCAAATATGTCGGCCGGCACCAGCACCTCGACGAAAGCGAATGGTCGAACATGTTCGGCGACGCCAATCAGGCGGCGGTGAAAGGGAACTGACGCGAGCGGCGGTCGCGAACGCCGGGCGGCGGCCGGTCCGCGGCATTTGCCTCTGGACCCCTCCGCACCGGTCCGCCTATAGGCCTGCGCGAACATTTGCGCCGCGCGCGGCGCCAGGGAAGGATCAGCGACGATGAGTGTGACGACGGTTCCATTGCGCCCGGTGAGCAAGGGCGGGTTGTGGCTGCTGTGGATCGGCCTGCTGGCGCTGATCGCGATCGCGGCGGGCGCGGCCTGGTATCAGACGGTCAGCCACGGCACGACGGTCGAAGTGGTCAAGGCGGGCGAAGGCCCGAGCCCGACCGACGAGGACATGGTGCTGATCAAATATACCGGCAAACTGAAGGACGGCACGGTGTTCGACCAGCAGGAACAGGCGCCGCTGCCGGTCGCCGGCAATGTCGCCGGCTTTTCCAAGGCGCTGAAGCAGATGCAGCGCGGCGGCAAATACAAGATCGTGATCCCGCCCGAAGAGGGTTATGGCGACAAGGCGGTCGGCACGATCCCCGCGAACAGCACGCTCTATTTCGATGTCGAATTGATCGATTTCCGCAATGCCGAGGAAGTGCGCGCCATGATGCAGCAGATGCAGCAAATGCAGATGCAGGGCGGCGCCGGTGGTCCTGGCGGTCGCGGCGGTCCGCCGCCGGGCGCTCCGGCGCCCTGAGGTCCGCTGCGAAAATTCGGTGAAAGGGCGGCGGCATTTCCCTAGGGGGACGTCGCCGCTTTTCCTTTGGGCCGACCCGACGCGTTGCGTTCGGCCTCACGCTCCAGCGCGACCTTGATCATCGCGACGATCGGGTCGGCAAGGAACAGGCCCAGGATACCCAGCAGCGTACCGAGCAGGATCTGCGCGCCGAGGACGAGGGCGGGGGCGAGGTCGACCGTCTGCTTCGCGACCATCGGAACGATCAGATATCCATCGACCGTCTGGACGAAGAAATAGATGCCGATCGCCCATAGCCCCGTGTCGGTTCCCGCAGAAAATCCGACGAGGACGAGCAGCACGCCCGACACGATGGCACCGATATTGGGGATGAAGGCGAGCAGGCCGGTGAGCAGCCCCATCAGCGCCGCCATCGGGATGCCGACTGCCAGGCAGGCGAGCCAGGTCCCGATTCCTTCGACGATCATGCCGAGCAGCCGTCCCGCCATCAGGCGACGCAGCGTAAAGCCCATGCGCGCGGTCGTGATGTAGAAATCCTCGCGCGCCTTCATCGGCAGCATCCACGCGACCCCGCGTTCGTAAAGCCGCGGTTCGATCGCGAGGAAGATGCCGAGCACCATGATCATCACAAGGCTGGTCAGCGCGCCGACCACCGTGCCGAGCGCCGCGGTGACGCGTCCGACGGTGCCGGCCAGATTGTCGGTAATCGTCTTTGTATCGAGCTGGAGATTGCCCATGCCATGATCGCTGGCCCAGGCGGCAATGCGGTCGATCTGCGCCATCACGACCTTTTGCAGGGTCGCGGCCTGATCCGCGATCTGCGAGCCCGCGAACAGGATCGTCCACGCCATGAAGGCGATGATCGCGAGGCACACGATCAACAGCCGCCAGCCGCGCGCGATCGGCAGCGCTCGTCCGAGCAGGCGGGTGCCGCCGTCGAGCATCGAGGCGACGACGATGCCGGCGAAGATCAGCAGGATCGGCTGGATCAGAACGATGCAGGCGCCGATGAGCAGCGCGAGCCCGAACCAGACGCTCGCCCTCACGAGTTCGCTGCGGACCAGCTGGTTGCGGATCTCGGTCGGGCCGGGGCTCTGGCGATCCGCCTTGGTCCGCGATTTTTCCGCTTCCGGTGGTTGCGCCATGCCCGTCACTCCCTGCCTGCTGCTGCTTCACGCTGCGGGTGCAAATCGGTTCCCGCGCGGTTCGGGCGGAGCCCGCGGACCCAGCTGAGCGGGTTGTACCATTCGGTCGTGCCGTCGGTCGAAAAACTGATGATCTCGGCGCGTCCGGCGATAGCCTCGAACGGAACCGGGCCGCCGAGCCCCTTCATCGCGACGGGGACGCGGCTGTCGGCGCTGCCGTCGCGGTTGTCGCCCATCAGGAACAGGTGATCGGCGGGCACCGTGATCGGGCCGTAGTCGTCGGTCGCATAGCCGGGACCCATGTCGATCGTGTCGAATGTCGCGCCACCGGGCAGCGTTTCGCGCACCACGGGCAGTTCGAGCACCATCTTGCCCGCCGCATCGCGCGTCACGAAGCGATAGAGCGTCGAATCGGGACCGGGCAAGTTCGCGTCAACGGGGATCGAGAGCATCGGCTGCACTTCGCGCTTGATCGGCTTGCCGTTGATGATCAAGGCGCCGCCGCGCAATTCGATCGTGTCGCCGGGCAGGCCGATAACGCGCTTGATATAATCGACGCGCGTCACCGGATGTTCGAGCACGACAATGTCGCCGCGCCGGGGGAGGCGGCCGAACAATCGCCCCTTCATCTTTGGCGCGAGATGGAAGCTGACCGAAGCGTAGGACCAGCCATAGGGATATTTGCTGACGATCAGCCGGTCGCCGTTGCGCA
>CAZSMB010000179.1:0-4960 GCA_964607625.1 uncultured Sphingopyxis sp.
CTAGACGTGATCGCCGTCACTGCGCAGATGGTCGGGGCGTGCCATGGCCAGTGTAACCGGGATGCGATGTGTCCCGAATGACAGGCTATGAATGAAAGAGGCTATCATGCTCGCCATGCTCCGCTCCGACTGGCTCCCGACGATGCTCACCGGCTTTGCCATCGGCACGCTGTTCGTCGTGCTGAGGGCGCAGGATATCCCGCTGCCGCTGTGAGGCTGCGCCGCGGCCTTGCCGCCTTGCTTGGCGCCGCCGCCCTTGCCGGCTGCGCGCCCGCGGCGCAGGCCGAAAGCGTCGTCAAGCTGCCCGCGGCGGCGGTCGACCCCGCGGTGAAATCCGGCCGCGCGACCGCCATCCTGGCCGGCGGCTGTTTCTGGGGCGTCGAAGGTGTTTTTTCCAACGTCAAAGGCGTGATCGCGGTCGAATCGGGCTATCACGGCGGAAGCAAGGCGACCGCAAGCTACGATCGCACCTCGACCGGCACGACCGGCCATGCCGAATCGGTCCGCATCACCTATGATCCCCGCGTCGTCAGCTATGGCGACCTGCTGCGCATCCTGTTCTCGGTCGTGGCCGACCCGACGCTGAAGAACCGGCAGGGCCCCGACAGCGGGACCCAATATCGGGCGGCGATCGTCCCGCTCGACGCGGTGCAGCGCCGGGTCGCGACCGCCTATCTCGCGCAGATCGGCAAGGGCGGCTATTTCGCCCGGCCGATCGTCGCGCGCGTCGAGGGGTACAAGGGATTTTACCCCGCCGAAGCCTATCACCAGGACTTCATGCAGCGGCATCCCGGCCACGCCTATATCGTTCGCTGGGACGCGCCGAAGCTCGCGGCCTTCAAGCGGCTCTATCCCGCCATGACCCGCGCGACACCCGCGCCATAAGACGCCGGTTCCGCTGCTCGTCGCGCGGGCAGAATCGTTCGTCGCAAATCGCTGGCCCGCACGCCTGCCGTGCGGGACGACGGGCCCCGACCGACAGGGTCGGGGAGACGAGACGACTGCGTTCGGGGTTGTGATGACGATTGATGTTTCGGGCAGGCGACTGCTCGCCGTGACGACAAGTGCGCTGATGCTGGCCGGGTGCGTTGGCAGCAGCATGATTCCGCCCGCGCCGCAGGCGGGGACGACGCCGCGCGCGGCGGCGCGCCCGGCGACGGTGCCGATCGGCACCCCGGTTCGCACCGTTCCGCCGCCGGCCCCGGCGAACGTCGTCGATCCGGGTTTCCAGCGCCCGCCGGCGGGGCTGGAGGCGCGCATCCACAGCCTGTGGCAAAGCTTTCCCGGCAAGACCGGCATCGCCGTCCAGCGGATCGACGGCGACTGGGCCTTTTCGGAGCGCGGCGACCAGCTATTTCCCCAGCAAAGCGTGTCGAAACTATGGGTGACGCTGACGGTGCTCGACGCGATCGACCGCGGCGAGTTGAGCTTTGACCGCAAGGTGGAGATCGGACCCGAGGATCTGACGCTGTTCCACCAGCCGCTCGCGGCGCGGGTGCGCAGCCAGGGCGCGGTGACGATGACGGTGCGCGACCTTATCGAAACCGCGATCACGCACAGCGACAACACCGCCAACGACAGCCTGCTGCGCACCGTCGGCGGACCGGAGGCGGTGCGCAGCTTCATCGCGCGCAAGGATCTGGGATCGATCCGTTTCGGACCGGGCGAGCGGCTGTTGCAGAGCGGCACCGCGGGACTGAAGTGGCAGCAGGCCTATTCGTCGGGCTATGCCTTTCAAAAGGCGCGCGCCGAACTGCCCGACTGGGTCCGGCAAAAGGCGATGGATTCCTACCTTGCCGATCCGCCCGATGGCGCGAGCCCCGCGGCGATCGCCCGCGCGCTGACGCGGCTGGCGCGCGGCGAATTGCTCTCGGCCGAATCGACCAAATATGTGCTCGGCGTGATGAGCCGGACCCACAGCGGGCCAAAACGGCTGAAGGCCGGGCTGCCCGGGGGCTGGGCGTTCATGCACAAGACCGGTACCGGACAGGATTACAAGGGCATGACCGCGGGCTATAACGACATCGGCATCGCGACCGCGCCCGACGGCACGCGCTATGCCATCGTCGTATTGCTGGGCACCACCACATCGACCATCCCGAAGCGCATGGCGCTGATGCAGGCGGTTTCGGGCGCGGTCGCCGAATTCCACGGACGATAGGATCGCGATATGCGGCGCGCGGCGCTCTTGCTCTTTCTGGTGCCGCTGGCGCTTGCCGGCTGCGCGACCCCCGAGACGCGGCTGCGCAACGGCCTGGCGGAGGCGGGGCTGTCCGATGCGATGGCGTCGTGCATGGCCGAACGGATGGTCGACCGGCTTTCGCTGGTGCAGCTTCGCCGCATCGCCTCGCTCGGCAGCTTGAAGGACCGGCGGATCGCCGATCTGACGCTGGCGCAGTTCCTGCACAAGGTTCGCGCGCTGAAGGACCCTGAAATCCTGGCGGTTTCGACGAGTTCGGCGGCGGTCTGCGCGCTGCATTAGGAGCGTCAGTCGCCGCGATGCCTGATCCAGCTGAAGGCCATCGCGTTGAAGATGGTATAGAGGCCATAGAGCATCAGGCCGGTGAACCAGTTTTTCGTGGCGATCGCCATCGCGCCGACGAGGAGCAGATATTCGAAGACATAGGTGATGTGCGGGCCGACCCGTTCGGCCAGCGGCCTGACCATCTGCTGTACCAGCGGGTCGTCGCTCTCCATGAAGGCCCGGTGCATCGCGAAATTGCCGACTCCAGCGCAAAAAATGGCAAAAAGGGCGATCAGCATAGGTTTGCACATGGGGGGTTAAGGGTGGAAATGCCAGTGGCTTTGCGCCTATGACCGGTGCCGGGGGGAGGCGAAGCCCCTCTATCCGATCGAAAATCCTCACCTCCTCCCCGGCGAAGGACCCGTTCGATGAATAAATTTGTGCGCCTGTCGGCTCTCACGCTCCCTCTCGTGGCGGGGGCCTCGCCCCTGTGGGCGCAGGGCGCGGCGCCGACCGTGTCGCCGATGCTGATCCCGGCGGTCGTCCCGTCGCTGGTTCCCGAAATCGTTCCCCGGCCGCTCCCCGACCCCGTCCGCGCGATGATCGCGGCGGCGCTCGAGGGCGGCAAGAAGAGCGAGGTCGAAACGGTGGTATCGCTCGCCAAGGCGACCAACCCGCGCTCGATCGGCGACATCGATGCGATGCTTGCCGCCGACGAAGCAAAACGGAATGGCGGGTTACAGGCCGATCCCGACCCGGTCCGCGATATGCTGGCCGCCGCGATGGCGAGCAAGAAGGACGGCGATGTCGAGGCGGTGGGCAAGCTCGCAAAGAAGGCGACCCCCGACAAGAGCGCCGAGATCGATGCGCTGCTGACCGACTATCGCCAGAAGCGCGCCGAGGAAAAGCGCGCCGCCGCCGCCGCCGAGCGCGAACGGCTTGCCCGCGCGAAATTCTGGGAGAATTGGAAGGGCGAGGGACAGATCGGCGCGTCGCAGGCGACCGGGAATACCGACTCGGTCGGGCTCAGCCTGGGGGTCGCGCTGACGCGCAAGGGGCTCAACTGGAACAACCGGGTGATGGCGCAGGCCGATTACCAGCGCACCAACGGCAAGACGACCACCGAGAAATTCATTGGCGAATATGAACCGCAATACCGCCTCAACGACCGGACCTTCGTCTATGGCCTCGGCCGCTGGGAGCGCGACCGGATGCAGGGTTTCGATGCGCGCTGGAATCTGTCGGGCGGGCTCGGCTACAAGGTGATCGACGGGAAGGCGATGACGCTGAACCTGAAGGCCGGACCGGCCTGGCGCCGGACGAACTTCGTCGTCGAACCCGACGACAGCGAACTGACCGGACTGGCGGGCGTCGACTTCGGCTGGCAATTGTCGCCGGCGCTGAAGCTGACGTCGACCGCATCGACGATCGTCGGCGAAACGACGACGTCGACCAGCTCGCTGACCGCGCTCAATGCCAAGCTGTCGGGCGCGCTAACCGCCCGCATCGCCTATCTGGCGGCCTATGACACGCATCCGGCGCCGGGGGTCGAAAAGCTCGACACGCTGACGCGCTTCACCCTCGTCTATGGCTTTTAGGGGGCCTGACCCTAGTCGAAGACATCGGCCCCGCCGATCTCCTGTCCTTCGGCGAGCAGGCCGGCGCCGGGGACGTGGTTGAATTCGATGCGGATGCCGTCGGGATCCTCGAACAGGATCGAATAATAGCCTGGCGCCCACGGCTCCTCTTGCGGACCGTGGACGAAGGCGATGTCGCCCCGATCCTTCAAAAAGGCATAGAGGCGATCGACCGCGTCGCGATCGCGCATCCGGAAGCAGGCATGGTGCAATCCCGGCGCGCCCTGGTCGAAGCGTTTGCCGGCGTTGTCCGGACTGCCGGTGCGGATGCCGATCGCCGTGCGCCCACCGACGCCGTAAAGCATTGCATCGCTGTCGAGCACCAGCTTGAGCCCGAGGTAGCGGATGACGTCGCGCCAGAAGGCCGTCGAACGCCGGAAATCGCCGGCGGTCAGGATGACGTGCGCGACGCCGTTCAAGTCCGACATGGGCGATTCCTCCTTCTGGTGCGTCATTCCTGCCCGATCGCCGGACGCGCGTCGAGTTCGTGCTTCAGGAAGGCCAGGATGCGGTCGCCGTCCCCGCTCTGGTCAGGGGTCAGGCGAAAGACGAGAGCGCCGATCGCCATCATCAGGATCGGGATACCGGCGAACGCCATGCCGAACATCAACATGTTCGGCACCGCCGCCGCGACGGCGATGCCGACGACGACGAAGACCGACAGGAAACCGAACCAGAGAAGCGGGAAATATTTGGCCATCGCCGGTGCGCCCACCGCGCCGGTGATCCTGGTGCCGCCGCGACAGGCCGTCATGTCGGCGGTCAGCACCGGCGACAGGCTGCTGCGGAAGTTTCGCCGGACGTACCGCAGCATCATCTTGTACTGCGTGCCGCCGCCATAGACGCGGGCCTTCGCGTC
>CAZSMB010000180.1:0-4943 GCA_964607625.1 uncultured Sphingopyxis sp.
GTCGATCGGCTGGATGGCGGACATATCCTCTCCTCTTGCCGGCAGGGTCCACCGACCCCGTCGTCCATCGCCGCAATTACGGTCGATACCCGGTCCCGTCCGATACAAATCGGATCGACGCGCGCGACGCAAGCCATATCGCCGCGCGGCCGCCTATTCGTGGCGGAGCGCGTCGATCGGGTCGAGCTTCGACGCGCGCCGCGCCGGATAATAGCCGAAGGTGATGCCCATCAGCGCCGAGAAGAGAAAGCTCAGCACATTGACCACGGGGTTGAAGATGAACGGGACGTCGATCGCGCTGGACAATCCCCAGGAAAGCAGGAAGGCGAGCGCCAGCCCGATCAGTCCGCCAAGGCAGCAAAGTACCACCGCTTCGGTCAGGAACTGCAGCTGAACCTCGCGCGCGAGCGCGCCGATCGCGAGGCGGATGCCGATCTCGCGCGTCCGCTCGGTCACCGACACCAGCATGATGTTCATGATGCCGATGCCCCCGACGAGCAGGCTGATCCCCGCGATCACCGCAACCATCGCGGTCAGCGCCCCGGTCGCCGCGCCCAGCGCCTGGTTGACCTGCGCGGTATCGACGATGTTGAAGTCATTGTCGGTGCCTTCCTGCAGCAGCCGGCGTTCGCGCAGCAGCCGGACGAGCGAATCCTGGATCGTCGCGCTCGAATAGGCGCTGTCATATTTGATCACGAAATAATTGAGGTCGTTGCTGCCGGTGAAACGCCGTTGCACGGTCTTCAGCGGCATCATCACGACGTTGTCGCTGTCCTGGTCGGGCCCGCCCCCCTCGCCGCGCTCCTTGAGCACGCCAACCACGGTGCAAGATACGTTGTTGAGGCGAATATTCTCGCCCAGCGGGCTCGCGCCGACGACGAATATCGCCTGGCGGACCTTGACCCCGATCAGGCAGACATTCTTCCCGGCGGTCATCTCTTCGCTGGTAAAGGCGCGGCCGGTATCGATCTCGATCGACCGCGCCCGCAGAAAGGCGTTTTCGACCCCCTGCACCGTCGTGCGCCAGCTCTGCCCATTGTGAAAGGCGGTCGCACTCGACGACACGCTGCCCGAAACCTCCTCGACCCCGGCGATCTGCTTGCGCACCGCGTCGATATCGTCCTGCCGGAACGCGCGCGGCGTCCCGCGGTCGCCCTGCACCGGAAAGACGATCAGGACGTTCGACCCGAGCGAGCTGATCTGGTCCTTGACCGACGCGGTGACGCCGTTGCCGAGCGTCACCATCGTCACCACCGCCGCGACCCCGATAATGATGCCGAGCGTCGTCAGGAACGAGCGCAACAGGTGCCGCCGGATCTCCCGAAAGGCGAGCAGAAGCGTCGCGCCGAACATGCCGAGCATCACGCGCGCCCTTTCGTGCGGGCGCCTATGCCGCGCTCGACACTTTCGACCAGGCCGTCGCGAAAGCGCACGATCGTGCGCGCGAAATCGGCCATTTCCTCTTCGTGGGTGACCATCAATATGGTGATACCCTCGCCATTCAGGCGAGTGAGAAGCTGCATGATCTCGACCGAGCGTTCGCTATCGAGATTGCCCGTCGGCTCGTCGGCCAGCAGGACGTCGGGCTGGGTAACGAGCGCGCGCGCGATCGCGACGCGCTGTTGCTGGCCGCCCGACAGTTCGGCGGGGGTGTGATCGGCCCACGGCGCAAGCCCCACCTGATCGAGCGCGCGCATCGCGGCTTCGTGCCGGACCGCCTTTTTTTCGCCGCGATAGAGCAGCGGCAGTTCGACATTTTCGACCGCGCTCGTTCGCGCCAGCAGGTTGAAGCCCTGGAACACGAAGCCCAGATAGCGCCGCCTGAGCAGGCTGCGCTGATCGCGGTCGAGCGCCTGCACCTCGACGCCGTGAAAGCGGAACACGCCGCTCGTCGGCACGTCGAGGCACCCGAGGATGTTCATCGTCGTCGACTTGCCCGACCCCGACGGCCCCATCACGGCGACGAAATCGCCGCGGTCGATCCGCATGTCGACGCCCTTCAGCGCCTGGAACGCGGCTTCGCCGGTGCCGAAGGTCTTGGTGATTCCTTCCAGCTCGATCAGCGGCGCGTCGCGGGGCGGCGCCGTGCTCACGGGGCGCCGGCTCCCTTGCCGGTCACGACCTTCATCCCCGCGCGCAGGTCTTTCGACGTGACCGCGGTCTGTCGCCCGTCGCTCTGGCCCGTGACGACATCGACCGGCTTCAGCTTGTCCTCCGCCTCGAGCACCCACACGCGCTGACGGCTCCCGACGCCGATCGTCGCCTTCTGCTCGCCGCGTTCCAGGCCGATTTCGGGATTGAGCACGCCTCCGGCCTCCTTCTCCTTCGCGTCGGGCTGAAAGCGCAGGGCGCTGTTCGGGACGAGCAGCTGTTTGCCGGTATTGCCGGTCGCGATGGTGGCCGTGGCGGTCATGCCCGGACGCAGCAACCCGTCGGCGTTGGCGACCGCGAGCCGCGCCTCATAGCTGACGACCGCGTTGGCGCTCGCACTCGCCGCCGAACTCTGCTGGCTGGCGGTCGACGCCGTGTTGCTCGAAGCCTGGTCGACGCGCTCGACCCGCGCGGGGAAGCGGCGGCCCGGATAGGCATCGACGGTGAAGGTCGCCTGTTGCCCTTCGACCACCTGCCCCACATCGGCCTCGTCGATCTCGACGCGAAGCTGCATCGCCGACAGATCCTCTGCGATGATGAACAGCGTCGGCGTGTTGAAGCTGGCCGCGACGGTCTGCCCAGGTTCGACCTGCCGCGCAAGGACCACGCCCGATACCGGCGAGCGGATCACCGCGCGGTCGCGGTTGGTGACCGCCGACGACAGCTGCGCCTCGACCGCACGGACATTCGCCTGCGCCGCGACGACCGCGGCGGTGTCGCGCTTGACCGACGCCTTGGCCTGGTCGAGTTCGACCTGCGACGGCACCTTTCCGCCCGACACCCTGAACACCGTCTCGAGCCGGGCGAGCTGCGCCTTGTCGACATCGAGCGTCGCCTGAGCCTGCGCGACCTGCGCGCGCGCGGCGTTGAGATTGGCCTGCGCCTGCGTGATCTGGTCCTCGATGACGTCGGTGTTGATCCGCGCCAGCACCTGCCCCTGCGACACGCGATCGTTCACGTCGACATAGATATGATCGATCTTGCCCGACACTTCGGACCCGACCTCGACCTGGTTGGTGGGGCGCAGATTGCCCGTCGCGGTGACGCTGAGCGCCAGCGAGCGTTCGGTCACCGGCTCGGTGATATATCCGGCCTTGCCGCCGCCGCCCGAACAGGTCGCGATACCGAACAGCAGGACGAGTATGAGCACGGCGGGAAGCCAATATTTCATCCAGCGCCGCCAGCGCGGACGCGGCTTGGCACCGAGGAAGTCGTCGAGCTCGTTCGGCTCGGCGGGGGTGTCGGTCATGGTCTCATCCCTCACTCGGATCGGGGGTTTGCGGGTCCGCAGCGGCCTCGTCCCAGCCGCCACCGAGCGCCTGGTTGAGCGCGATGAACGCATTGGCGCGTTCGGCTTCGCTCGCCGCGAGCGCATTGCGCGCGCCGAGCAGCTGGTTTTCGGTCGTCAACAGCGTCTGGAAGTCTATCAGGCCGCTTTGATACTGGCTGCGGGCGAGCAGCGCGGCGTTGTTCGCGGCGTCGAGTGCGGTGCGATAGAGGTCGACGCGATCGCGCGCCGCACTGGCGGCGGCGGCCGAACTCTCGACGTCCTCGAGCGCGCCGAGAATCGCCCTTTCCCAAGCCGCGAGCGACGCCTGCGCGGCGGCCTGCGCGCTCGCCACCTGGGCGCGGGCGCGGCCGCCGTCGAAGATCAGCTGGCTGACCCCGGCGAACAGACCGCCGGTGACGATGTCGAACAGATTGTCGACGCCAAAGGCAGAGGTGCCGACATTTCCGGTCAGCCGGACGAGCGGCAGCAATTGCGCGCGCGCGATGCCGATCCGCGCGCTGTCCGCCATCAGGCTCGCTTCGGCCTGCCGGACGTCGGGACGGGCGCGCAGGATCGCCGCGGGCGCCTCCAGGCCGACCTCGTCGGGCGGCGCCGGGATTGCGGCGGTATCGGTGGCAAAGGCCGCGCGGACCGGGCCGGGCGGCTCGCCGATCAGGGTCGAAATGCTGTTCGCCGCCTGGGCCAAGTCGCGTTCGAGCGCGGGAATGCTCGCCGCGGTCTGCGCCCGCTGTGCCGCCGCCTGCTCGACGTCGAGGCTCGAGACGAGGCCAGCCTGGAGGCGCCAGCGCGCGATCTGCAGATTTTCGTCCTGGATCGACAGCGTCTCGCGCGCGATGGCAAGCTGCACGGCGAGCGTGCGCGCCGAAACGACGGTCTGGGCGACCTGTCCCGCGATCAGCCGTCGTACATCGGCCAGGCCATAACCCGCCGCCGCAAGGTCGGCGCGCGACGCCGCCACGTCGTTGCCGATGCGGCCGAACAGGTCGATCTCCCACTGGGCATCGGCTCCGATCGAAAATTGATAGCGATCGTCGGCAAGGTCGCCGACATCGCGCTGCACCCCCGCCGAGGCGTCGATCTGGGGGAAATAGCTTGCGCGCGCGGCGCGTACCCCGGCGCGGGCCTGCGCGACGCGCGCCGCCGCCTGGGCGATGTCGCGATTGTTCGCAAGCGCCCGGTCCACATAGCGATCCACCAGCGGGTCGCCGAGCCGCGTCCAGTAATGCGCCAGGTCGGCCGCACGCGCGCTGGTCTCGACCGACCAACGGTCGGGAACCGCGATCGCCGATTGCGGCGGCGCCTGGCGAGCCAACGGGCTGCAGGCGCCAAGGCCCGCGGCGGTCAGGGCGACGAGCAGCCAACGCTCTCCCGGCTTTGTCATTCACCCCCCTCGCAAATATTTGCCGCGCTCGACCGATGTCGATGCCGTCACTGGATGGACAATTTAACGGCGCTCGGCAACCGTCCAGCCGCAAAGTCGCCAAAAATCAGCGGGAAAACG
>CAZSMB010000181.1:0-1097 GCA_964607625.1 uncultured Sphingopyxis sp.
GCCGTCATCTCGAGCCGGGCCATCCGCGGTTCGGCCGCGCGCCGTTCGGGTTTCTCACGCGGGGATTCCACGAGCGTCGAGGGCCGGTCGAGCGCGACGCGCGCAAGCGGCAGGCTGATCGCGGCGACCAGCGCGAACGCGGCGATGGCCTGAACCTGCGGGCGGCGGATCCTATCCCATACGCCCCGCTGCGGCCTGGCCGCGCGCGCGGGTTTGCGGGGATCGCTTGCCTCGCTGCCGAACCGGCGCGCTGCCTTTGCGATCGCCGCTTCGCGGCGCGCGGGCGCCGGGGGTGGCGGGTCGGGAAGCAGCCGCCCGATGTCCCCGTCCGCGCTCATCGTCCCGCCGCTCCGATCGACGCCGGCGACCGACGGTCGGCGAACGTGCCGGCGGGGTGGGGAAGGGAGGCAGCCATGACGATCATCTTATAGCCCGTTTCGGGCGCGCGTCGATGCTGGGAGGCGGCGGCGCGATCCGTGCTGCGCCGCCGCCTCGCCAATGGCTCGATCCTAGCGGTCGAGGCGTGCCATCGACCCCGCGGTCCTGGCAGCACGGACGAGCTGGACGAGTTCGCTGCGATAGCCATAGTCGTCGTCGCCGCGCGCCGCCGAAACGATCGCCAGCACATCGTCATAGGTCATCGCCCCGTTATAGCGGCCGCCGCGAAGCAGTTCGGCGAAGGCCGCAACCCCCGCCGCGAACCGCGCATCCCGCGGCGCATCGGCGAAACGTGCGACCTCGACCCGCCGGTCGATCGGTGTCGAGATCAGCGTGCTGCGATCCGATTTCGGCAGTTTGTAGCGGATCTTCACAAAGCCATATTCGCCATTCGCCGCGGCCGCGCGCGGCGCGGGTACGGGCTTGCCATAACGCAGGTCGCCCATCGTGCGCGGTCCGCCGACGGGAACGATCTCGTAAAGCGCGGTTACCGTCTGTCCCGACCCGACCTCGCCGGCGTCGACCTTGTCATTGTCGAAATCGTCGCGATTCAGCAGGCGCGTCTCATATCCGATCAGGCGATATTCGGCGACGGTCGCGGGGTTGAATTCGACCTGGATCTTCACGTCCTTGGCGATCGGGAACAGCGTCGAGGTCGC
>CAZSMB010000181.1:1197-4897 GCA_964607625.1 uncultured Sphingopyxis sp.
CGATTGACGCCCTGGGGATCGAGATTGCTTTCCGCAAGCGCATAGGCCTGCCTTATGCCTTCGGCGCCCGCGGTGCTGCCGCCCGCGCCGAGCCGGTCAAGCACGGCGAGGATCTTGCCCTTCTGGCTCGCCGGGGTCGGCTCGAGCGCGGTGCCCGCGCTGCCGGCATAGGTGACGATCGCCACCCGGTCGTCGGCGCCGAGCTGGTCGAGGAGCATCGCGAGCGACTGTTTGACCAGCGGGAGCTTGTTCGGGGCGTTCATCGATCCCGACGTGTCGATCAGGAAGACGAGGTTGGCGCGCGGGCGTTCGGCCTTTTCGATCGCATAGCCCTTGATTCCGATCCGCACGAGCTTGCGACCTTCTTTCCAGGGGCTCGGGAAGACCGCGACATTCGAGCGGAAGGGCTGGCTCGCGTCGGTCGGCCCGGCATAGTCGTAGGGGAAATAGTTGACCATTTCTTCGGTCCGCACCGCCGCCGGCTGCGGCAGGACGTTCCGGTCGAGCGAAGCGCGCACGAAGGAATAGGACGCGGTGTCGACGTCGATCGAGAAGGTCGATACGGGTTCCTGCTGTGCGACCTTGAAGCTGTTCTGGTCGGTCGCGGTAAATTTGTCGCGGCCGACGTCCTGATAATAGGGCGGCGGCCGGTCGCCGGGATAGGGCATGATCCCGCTGGGCGCGGCGCGCGCCATTAGGGCGGGCGGCGGCGGCGGGGGGGCCGGAGCCGGATAGGCCTGCGCTTCGGCCGCGACGTCGAGCCGCTGGCGTTCCGCGCTGGCGGTCTTCGATGCGGTCACCGCAATTTCGGCCGACGGCGATGCCGTGTCGGGGCTGGCATTGTTCGAACAGGCGGCGGCCAGCAGGATCGTCAGTCCGGCGACCGGGGCAAGATAGGGACGGGGCATAGAGGATCTCCCTGAGGCGTGCGGCGCGATATTGCCCGCATGTGACTGGGACGCGCCATCTCCGGAATTCCTTGGCAGAAAAATCGATCGTCAGCGTTTTCCGCCTTGCGCGCCCGCCAGCAGGCGCCGGATTTCGTGCATCCGCCACGATATCGTCGCCTCTGCGACGCCCAGGATTTCGGCGGCCTCTGCATGGGTCAACTGCTGTCCCGCGACGAGGATCGCCGTGTCGCGCAGGTCGGGCTTCAGCCGGGATATCGCGCTTTCGATCCATACCGCATCGTAAAGGTCGCGGCCGTCCGGCACGCGCGCGAGCCCCGCCATCACGGTCAGGCGGCCGGCGAACCCCGCAAAGGATCGTCGCCGGCGCCGCAGGTCGCGGCACGCGTTGACCGTTATGCGGAACAGCCATGTCGTGAATTTGGCGTCGCCGCGAAAGCCGGCCAGCTTGTCGGCGAGCAGGCAACAGACGTCCTGCACGATATCGTCGGCGTCGGCACGCGAGCCCGTCATCTGCCAGGCAAGGCCGTGAATCCGGTCGTAATGGCGGCGGAGCAGGCGCTCGAATGCGTCGCGATCACCCGCGATCGCGGCGGCCAGCGTTTCGGATTCCGTCTGATCGGGCAGCACCATCGATCAGGGCTTGGCCGCGGAGCCGTTGCCGGTTCCGTTCCCGCACTGTCGCTTCCCCATCGGCCAGCCAGCCCCCTGCGTTGCGCCAAGGCGATTCTTGTGCCCGATCCGCGCGGCCGATGCCACCGTCTAAGCTTGCGATCTGAGCCTCCAATCGGAAAATAATATCCCAAATGGAAAATTTGCGCTGGAAATCCCGCGCTGCTCGTTCATGTTTATGCCATTCGATTCGGAGGGGAGAGTCTGATGCCCGAAGCCTGGAGCCGTTTCCGCCTGGCCGCGTCGGCCCTGCTGCTGGCGATCGCCGGCCCTGCGCCGCTGCAGCCCGCGGCGATCGCCCAGCCTGCCGTTGCGGCGCCGGCGGCAAAATCGGGCTATGAGGCCGAGGATGTCATGATCCCCGTGCGCGACGGGGTCCGGCTCCACGCTCAGGTCTGGCGTCCGAAGGGGGTGACCGAACCCCTGCCGATCCTGATGACCCGGTCGCCCTATGGTTTCACCAGGGAGCGCATCGAGACCGGCCTGTCCGAAGGCGGCGCCTATGCCGAGCTGGCGGCCGACAAGTTCATCTTCGTTTTTCAGGACATTCGCGGCCGCTTTGGTTCGGAGGGCGAATTCGTCAACCTGCGCCCGCTCAAAAGCGCGCCCGACGGGATCGACGAGGCGACGGATACCTATGATTCGATCGACTGGCTGGTGAAGCAATTGCCCGCCAACAATGGCAAGGTCGGGGTATTCGGCGTCTCCTATGGCGGCTGGACCGCGGCGGTGGCGACCGCCGAGCCGCATCCCGCGCTCAAGGCCGTAACCTCGCAGGCGTCGCCCGAGGACATGTTCATCGGCGACGATTTCCTGCACAATGGCGCCTTCCGGCTCGACTATGCCTGGTCGTGGGTGTCGGCGCTCGAAACCGACGGGCGCACGATGACGATCTTCGATTTCGGGACCGACGACGCCTATGACTGGTATCTGAAGCAGGGCGAGTTGGCGACGATGGACCGGCGCGAACTGGGCCGGACGATGCCGAGTTGGCAGAATTTCGTTTCGCATCCGAATTACGACGATTTCTGGCGCGCCAGCCGCACGTCGCAGATGATGCCCGCGAAGGTTGCGGTGCCTAACCTGATCGTCGCAGGCTGGTGGGACCAAGAGGATTTCTATGGCCCGATGACCATCTATGCCAACCAGGAAAAGGGCGATGGGCGGGGGCTGAACTATCTGGTGGTCGGGCCGTGGAACCACGGCGGCTGGCGCGGCGAGGGCAGCAGCTATGGCCCCTTCGAGCTTGGCAGTGCGACCGGGACATGGTTCCGCACCGCGGTCGAGCTTCCCTGGTTCCGCTATTGGCTGAAGGGCGAAGGGACGCTCGACCAACCCGAGGCACTGGTTTTCCAGTCCGGGACCAACAGGTGGCAGCGGCTGTCGCGCTGGCCGGCGGCGGACAGCGAGGCGCGCAACCTTTATTTTCACGGCAACGGGACGCTGTCGTTCGAGCCTCCGGCGACCGATGAGGGGGTGAGCCGCTTCGTGTCGGACCCCGCCGACCCCGTGCCCTATCGCGATCGCGCCGTGCTCAAGCCGTTCCTGGCACCGGGGTCGACCTGGTCGACGTGGATCGCCGACGACCAGTCCCCGTTTGCCGAGCGCGACGACGTGCTGTTCTGGCAAACCGAGCCGCTGAACGAAGACGTCACCGTCGCGGGCAATTTAGCCGCGCGCCTGTTTGCGAGCACCACGGGCTCCGACGCCGACTGGGTGGTCAAGCTGATCGACGTCTATCCGTCCGACGCCGGCACGCCCCAGGCGGTGCGCGGTCGCCAGCGGATGATCGCGAACGACGTGTTCCGCGGCCGCTTTCGCGAAAGCTATGAACGGCCGAGCGCTATCGCGCCCGGACGGGTCCTCGAATACAGGATCGACCTTCATTCGGCATCGCACGTCTTTCGCAAGGGGCACCGCATCGCGGTGCAGGTCCAGAGCAGCTGGTTCCCGCTGATCAACCGCAATCCCCAGACGTTCGTGCCGAACATCCTGAAGGCGCGGCCCGCGGACTATCAGGCGCAGACCCATTCGGTCTTCTATACGCGCCGCTATCCGTCGGCGATTTCGATGGCGGTGCTGCCCGCCGGCGACTGACGGGAAGTGGCGGAGCGGGAGGT
>CAZSMB010000182.1:0-4873 GCA_964607625.1 uncultured Sphingopyxis sp.
CTGGCGTCGACACGGCTTTGTGCGTCCGTCTCGCCGACCCCCGCGACGGCCAGCCCCGCCGCGGCGGCGGCGTCGGCGCTCGCGCGGCCGACCGCGTACACCGGCAGCGACGCGAGCCGTGACAGGCCGGGCCCGGCGAGCCGTGCGGCCTGCGCGCTGGTTATCAGCAGCGCGTCGAAATCGGGCGGGTCGGGGATGCTCCAGTCGAGTGCGCGCGCCTCGAAAAGCGGCAGGTGCCGGACGTCGAGACCCATTGCGGCGGCGCGTGCCGCGGTCGCCGCGCCGCCGGGATCGGCGCGCGTCACGACCAGCGGCAGCAGCGCGCTCATGCCGCGAACAGGCGCCGTATCGCGGCGGGGGCGTCGGCGAGCAGGCGCTGCGCGAGCGCCGCGGCCTCGTCGGTGCCGCCGAGCAGGACATGCCCCGCGACATGGTCGCTGCCGTCTTCGGAATAGAGCGCCCCGTCGAGGCGCAGCGTCCCGTCGTCGAGGATGCGGGCATGCGCCGCCACGGGCGACTGGCAGTCGCCGCCGAGCGCGGCGAGAAAGGCGCGCTCGGCCGCAACCGCGGCGCGCGTCGCGCCATGATCGACCGCGGCCACCCAGCCGAAAACGCGCGCGTCGTCGGCCCGGCATTCGAGGCCAATTGCGCCCTGCGAGGCGGCGGGCAGCAGCGTGTCGACCGGCTGGACGATGCCGATGTCGGGCATGCCGAGACGCTCGAGCCCCGCCGCCGCGAGCAAGGTCGCTTCATAATCGCCCGCCGCGAGTTTCGCGAGCCGCGTCGCGACATTGCCGCGCAGAAGCGGGGTTTCGAGATCGGGGCGCAATGCCCGGACCTGCGCCGCGCGGCGCGGGCTGGCGGTGCCGAGCCGCGCCCCGCGCGGCAGGTCGGCGATCGTCGTCGCCGCGATGCCGTCCCGCACCACCAGCCGGTCGCGCGCATCGGCGCGGGGCAGCATCGCCGCGAGCGCGAAACGGGCGTCGCGCAGCGTCTCGACGTCCTTCAGGCTGTGCACCGCGACGTCGATGACGCCGGCGTCGAGCATCGCGTCGAGCTCGCGCGTCCACAGCGCCTTGCCGCCTACCTCGGCCAGCGCGCGGTCCTGAATCTTGTCGCCGGTCGCGGTAATCGGCACGATTTCGAGCGCGGCGGGTTCGAGGCCGTGCGCCGCGATCAGCGCCGCGACCGCCTGGTTCGCTTGCGCCCTCGCCAGCGGGGATGCGCGGGTGCCCAGCCGTAGCGGCCGCGCGGGAGTGGGAAGATTTTCGGAATCCATCGCGCGCTGCTAGCGCGGCTTGCCCTGTCGATAAAGGGGCGGGTAAAGGACGCGCAACATTATGACCCTGATCCTCGGCCTCGAATCGAGCTGCGACGAAACCGCGGCGGCGCTTGTCGACAGCGACCGGCGCATCCTGGCGCATCGCGTCGCGGGGCAGGAGGCCGAACATCGCCCCTATGGCGGCGTCGTTCCCGAGATCGCGGCGCGCGCGCACGTCGACCGCCTCGCGCCGCTTGTCGCGGGCGTTCTCTCCGATGCCGGACTCGGGCTCGATGCGGTCGATGCGATCGCCGCGACCGCCGGACCCGGCCTGATCGGCGGGGTGATGGTCGGGCTGGTCACCGGCAAGGCGCTGGCGCACGCGTCGGGCAAGCCGCTGGTCGCGGTCAACCATCTGGAAGGTCACGCGCTGAGCCCGCGCCTGACCGATCCCGACCTTGCCTTCCCCTATCTGCTGTTGCTGGTATCGGGTGGGCATTGCCAGCTGCTGCTGGTCGAGGGGGTGGGGGCCTATCGCCGCCTCGCGACGACGATCGACGATGCGGCGGGCGAGGCGTTCGACAAGACCGCGAAGCTGCTCGGCCTCGGCTATCCGGGCGGTCCGGCGGTCGAGCGCGCCGCGAAGGATGGCGACCCGCATGCGGTGCCGCTGCCGCGCCCGCTCGTCGGCAGCGCCGAACCGCATTTCTCGTTCGCCGGCCTCAAGAGCGCGGTGGCGCGTGCCGCGGCATCGGGCGGGCATGGCGTCCCCGACCTTGCCGCCTCGTTCCAGCAGGCGGTGGTCGACTGCCTGGTCGACCGCAGCCGCATCGCGCTCGCGGCCTGTCCGCAGGCGACCGCCTTCGTCGTCGCCGGGGGCGTCGCGGCGAACGGGGCGATTCGCGCCGCGCTGACCGACCTGGCGCACCGGCACGACCGGCGCTTCGTCGCGCCGCCGCTGTGGCTGTGTACCGACAATGGCGCGATGATCGCCTGGGCGGGCGCCGAGCGGTTCGACGCGGGGCTCACCGATCCGCTCGACACGGCCGCGCGCCCGCGCTGGCCGCTCGATCCCGCCGCCGAAGCGGTGCGCGGCGCCGGAGTGAAGGCATGACGTCCTATCGCAATTTCGGCGTCGTTGGCGGCGGCGCATGGGGCACGGCGCTCGCGCAGCTGCTCGCCGCACAGGGCGCACCCGTGACGCTCTGGGCCCGCGAGGCCGAGGTCGTCGCCGCGATCAACGCCGAGCATCGCAACCCGCTCTTTCTGCCAGGCGCCGAGCTGTCGTCGTCGCTCACCGCGACCGACGACCTGGCCGCGCTTGGCGGGCTCGACGCGTTGCTCGTCGTCGTGCCCGTCCCCTATCTGCGCGCGGTGCTCGCGGCGCTGCCTGCCGATTATTCGCCGCTCGTCTTTTGCAGCAAGGGCATGGAGGCGGACAGCTTCGCTTTCCCGATCGACGTCGCGCGCGCGCTGTGTCCCGGCCGGCCGCTCGCGGTGCTGTCGGGTCCGACCTTCGCGAGCGAGGTCGCGGCGGGCCTGCCCACCGCCATCACGCTCGCGGCCGAGGACGCGGCCCTCGCCGACGCGCTTGCGCAGGCGCTCGCGCAGCCGCATTTCCGTCCCTATGTCTCCACCGACATGATCGGGGCCGAGATCGGCGGCGCGGTCAAGAATATCCTCGCGATCGCGTGCGGCATCGTCGACGGCGCGGGGCTGGGGCTCAACGCGCGCGCCGCGCTGATCAGCCGCGGCTTCGCCGAGATGACGCGCTTTGGCCTGGCGCGCGGGGCGCAGGCGGAGACGCTCGCGGGGCTCGCCGGGCTTGGCGATCTCGTGCTGACCTGTACGTCGGCCAACTCGCGCAACTTCGCGCTTGGCCAGGGGCTGGGGCGCGGCGAATCCGCCGCCGGGCTGATGGCCGATCGCCGCACCGTCGCCGAGGGCGCGTTCAGCGCCCCGGTCGTCGCCGCAGCGGCGCGCGCGGAGGGGATCGACATGCCGATCACCGATGCGGTCGCGCGGCTGGTCGCGGGTGAAACCCGTGTCGACGACGCCGTTCAGGCCTTGCTCAGCCGCCCGCTGCGACGCGAGGGACGATGAAACGCGACATGCGATTGCCTGCCTTCCCCCGCCACGCTAAGTTGCGGACAGGGGAGCAGCAGAAGGGGCGGCAGGCTTGAGCCAGACGGACAGCGCGGCAGCGCCCCCCCCTTCGCCGACCCCGATGCCCGAAGCCGACACGGCCGCGCTCGCGAAAGGCGGGCGGACCAATTTCTTCGGTTTCGTGTTGCGCCTGGTCGCGCGGCTGCCCTTCCTCTATTTCGCCGGCCGCTGGTACGGACCGGATGCGGTCGGGCGCTTTGCCCTCGCCGTGCTCGTCATCGAGCTCGTCGCGCAGATCGCGACGCTGGGGCTCAAGCGCGGGCTTGCCGAACAGTTGAGCGCGCCCGGCGCCGACCCGCGCACGACCGTGTGGGACGGCATGTTCGTCGCTTTCCTTGCCTCGGCCATCGGATCGGCGATCCTGCTGCTGCTGCCCCAGCTCATGTACCCCGCCGGCGATATTTCCGCCGTCGACCGCTGGATGGCGCTGCTCGTCTTTGCGATCGCCGGGACCGAGATATCGCTCGCCGCCTGCGCCTATCGCTTCGACATCGGGGCGACGGTGCGCGCCCGCGCGATCGTCGAGCCCTGGGCGATCAGCATCGCGGCGGCGGGTTTCTGGTACGTGTCGAAGCCCGACGGGCTGATGCTGTCCTATGCCACCGCGATGGTCGCGGCCTTCCTGACCGCGCTGTGGCCGATGATCCGCCATTATGGCGGCCCGGGCGTATGGCGCCCGCACATGGCGCACCTGATCGGCCTGGCGCGCCGCAATGCGCCGCTCGCCGCCGCCGACGCGATCGAATGGGGCACCCGCCGGCTGGACCTCTTCATCCTGGGCCAGTTCACCTCACCGACCATCTATGGCATTTATTACATGGCGCAGCAGGTCGCTTCGCTGCCGCAGAAGCTGAAGACCAGCTTCGAGCCGATCCTGGGCCCCGTCATCACCCGCAACCTGGCTGAAAAGCGTTTGTCGGCGGTGGCCGCACAGGTCAGCCAGGTCGGCTTCTGGATCATTGCGGCGCAAGCCGGCATCGCGCTCGCGCTCGGTATTCCGGGCGAGGCGGTCATGGGGCTGGTCGGGCCGCAATTCGTCAGCGGCACGGGCGCGCTCGCCTTCCTTCTCGCGGCCGAGGTCGTCGCGGCGACGGCGGTCGTCAGCGAAGCCGCGCTCGTCTATGTCGCGCGCCATCGCAACCTGCTGCTCAGCATCGCGACGCTCGCGCTGCAGGCGGTGCTGAGCGTCGCGCTGATCCTCACGGCGCAGGCGATGGGACTATCGCCGATCTATTATGCCGTCGCGGTGGCGCTGGCGCTGATGCTGGCGCTCGGCTTCGCGTCGGTCGCAAAGGCCCTGCTGCTCGCGCGCATCCTGAACGCCCCGGTGAACAGCCTGCGCTGGGCGCTCGTCTGGGCGACCGCGGGTGCAACCGTGCTCGGCTGGGGGGCGACGCAGATGCCCGAATGGGCCGAACTGCTGATCGGCGTCCCCTTCATCCTCGG
>CAZSMB010000183.1:0-4841 GCA_964607625.1 uncultured Sphingopyxis sp.
ATGGACCCCGGATCAAGTCCGGGGTGACGAGAAGAGGAAGGGTCGCTTTCGGTCGAAAGCTGACGGCCTCACCACGAAGCAGTTGCCGTCCGCTCAAGACGTGAAAAAAGCCCGCGCCGAGGCGCGGGCTCTCGCCCCCTTGGCAAGCACGCCGGGATCAGAAGGGCAGCCAGCTCTGCTTCTTGCGGAACTTCATGTAGCCGACGTTCGCGCCAAGCCGCGCGCCGACGCCGACGCGAATCGGGATCAGCACGATATCGCCGCGTCGCAGGTAACTCGCGTTGAAGCCGCCGATCAGATAGGCGGCGCCTTCGCCAGCGGGAAACCGTTTGTAGAGATCCTCGGTGTCGAAGAGATTATAGACGAGGATGAAGGTATTCCCGGCGTTGGCTCCCGCGTCGAAGCCGATCGACGGCCCCGTCCAATAGGCGGGCATTTCGCCCTCGATCTTGTGATAGAGGGTGCCCGACCCATAGCGGACGCCGATGCCGAGCGCGCCGCTCGCTTCGCGGCCGACGATATAGGCGTTGGGCTCGCCCTGCTTCTTCAATATGTCCTCGATCATGCCCGCGAGGCCCTGCGCGCCTTTGCCGAAGACGCCTTCGGCCGCGCCGATCAGATCGTCTTCCTTGTACGTCGTGCCGGGGTCGGCCGTGGTCGCCGCGGCCTGGGCGTCGGTTGCCGGCGCGGTGGCGGTTGTGTCATCCGGCACTCCCGTGACCTGTTCATTGCCGGTGGCAAGGTCGCTGTCGATCGAGGCATCGCCGCTATCGCCGGAGGGATAGGTCGGGGCCGGAGGAGGCGGCGGTTCGGGATTGTCGAGATCCGAATCGATCGCCGTGTTGGGATCGACTTCGGTCATCTGCGCGGCCGCCGGCAGCGGCGACAGGGCCAGGCCCAGCGTCGCGACCGCCATGACGGCGAATTTGGTTAGGACAGGACGCATTCATTCCCCCAATATCTCGCTGGCGACCCAAATTGTGCCGCGACCCGCGTTAATCATGACTCGCTTTGGCTCGCGGGCAATGAACCGGCGATGACCCGAGTCGATTTCGCGCCGGACCGAATCCTTTTTGCTGCGAACCGTGCGGCATGACAGAAAAAAAGACCAATATTCGACGTTGCGGCGCGCCGCCGCGCTGGCTATAGCGCCCGCTCAGGCCAACACCGTCGCCTGTGCGGCGGGCCATGCGGAGACGTGGGTGAGTGGCTGAAACCAACGGTTTGCTAAACCGTCGTACTGGTAAATCCGGTACCGAGGGTTCGAATCCCTCCGTCTCCGCCACCCCTTTCATTCGGGCGCAAATTCGCGTCGGCGGTCGCGGGGTGTGCGATCAGTCGATCAGCGCCACCGCGCGGATCCAGCCGGCGCTCGCCCGCTCGATCTTGACCGGGAAGCAAGAGAGCGTCCACCCCGAGGCGGGCAGCGCGGCCAGGTTGGTCAGCTTCTCTATCTGGTAATAGGGGCGAATGCGTCCGGCCTTGTGCCCTTCCCAGATGATGGACGGATCGCGCGTATCGGCCCAGCGTCTCGCGGTGTGGCTGAACGGGGCATCCCAGCTCCACGCATCGGTGCCGACGACCTGCGCGCCGCGCTCCGTCAGATACAAGGTCGCCTCGGCGCCCATGCCGCAGCCCTGATCGGTGAAATTGTCGGTGCCATAAACGGCGCCCGACTGGACGAGCACAATATCGAGCGGCTGGAGGTCATGCCCGATCCGGGCGAGTTCGGCCTCCACCTCGGCCGCGGTCACCACATGGCCGGCGGGGAGGCGCGAAAAATCGAGCTTCACCCCGGGACGGAAAAAGAGATCGAGCGGCGCCTCGTCGATGCTCGGCGCGGGCGTCGCGCCGCTGTCGGTGGTCGAATGGAAATGCCACGGCGCGTCCATATGGGTGCCGTTGTGCGTCGACAGGGTGATGCTCTCGACCGCCCAGCCTTCGCCGTCGGGCAGGTCGTCCCGGGTCAGGCCGGGAAAGAACATCGCGATCTGCTCCCACGTCGTTTCGTGGGTCATATAGGTGATTTGCGGCCGCATCACCGGCGGGTCGGACACGACGTCGTTGGTGATCGGGATCGACAGGTCGATGAAGCGGGTCATGGCGGCGATGCTGCGCCCAAGCGCCCGCTTGTGCAAGGCTCAACAGCGGCTATGACTCGAGGCAGAAGCAAATTGCTCACCGGGGAGGGGAGCCCGCATGACCGATCAAGCCGCCGTTGCCGACCACGGCGCGGCCTATCAGCCGAGTGCGAAGGATATCCGCATGGTCATCGCCGCGTCGTCGGCGGGGACGATCTTCGAATGGTATGATTTCTTCATCTACGGCACGCTCGCCGCGATCATCGGCAAGACCTTTTTCCCGAGTGACAATGCGACGCTGGAGATATTGCTCGTCTGGGCCGGGTTCGCGGTCGGCTTCGGCTTCCGCCCGCTCGGCGCGGTGCTGTTCGGCTTCCTCGGCGACCGGCTGGGGCGCAAATATACCTTTCTTGTCACCGTGACGCTGATGGGGATCGCGACCGCGGGCGTCGGGATGATCCCGTCGGCGACGACGATCGGCATCGCGGCGCCGATCATCGTCATCCTGCTGCGCATCCTGCAAGGGCTGGCGCTCGGCGGCGAATATGGCGGCGCGGCGATCTATGTCGCCGAACATTCGCCGCCCGAAAAGCGCGGCTTCTATACCAGCTTCATCCAGGCGAGCGTCGTCGGCGGGTTCGTGCTCAGCCTGATCGTCGTGCTGTCGTGCAAGGCGCTGATGTCCGACGCGCTCTGGAACGAATGGGGGTGGCGCGTGCCGTTCCTCCTGTCGCTCCTGCTGCTCGCGGTGTCGCTGTGGATGCGGCTGAAGCTCTCCGAAAGCCCGGTGTTCCGCGCGATGAAGGAAGAGGGCGAGATCGCGCGCAACCCCTTGAAGGAAAGCTTCACCTATCCCGGAAATCCGCGGCGCATCTTCATCGCGCTGTTCGGCATTTCGGCGGGACTGACGGTAATCTGGTATACCGCGATGTTTTCGGGCCTGTCGTTCCTCAAGGGACCGATGAAGGTCGACGATACCGCGGCGGAGGTCATCGTCGGGGTCGCCGCCGCGCTCGGCATGGGATTCTTTATCTGGGCCGGACGCCTGTCCGACCGGATCGGGCGCAAGAAGCCGATCGTGTGGGGGTATGCCGCCACGCTTGCGCTGCTCTTTCCGCTCTTCTGGATGATGGGCGGCGTCGCCAATCCCGCGCTGGAAGCCGCGGCGGCGCGCGCACCGGTGGTCGTATCGGGATCGCAGTGCAGCTTCGATCCCTTCGCCAAGGCACAGGCGACCGCATGTGGCAGGACGCTCGGCGAACTGACGAAGCTCGGCGTGCCTTACGCGGTCGTCGCGACCGACAGCGCGTTCGACAGCGTCAAGATCCACATCGGCGGCCGCGAAGTGGCGGGGGAGGATCCCGCCATCCTCCAGCCGGCGCTCGAGTCGATGGGTTACAGCTTCGAAAGGCAGATTCCGGCCGCCGCTGGGGTCGCGGTCATCCTCGTCGCGCTGCTGGGCCTCAGCGCGCTTTCGGGCTTCACCTATGGCCCCGTCGCGGCACTGCTCGCCGAGATGTTCCCGCCGCACGTGCGCTATTCGTCGCTCTCCATCCCCTATCATCTGGGGACCGGATATTTCGGCGGCTTCCTGCCGCTCATTGCCAGCTTCATCGTCGCGAAGACCGGCGACGCCTATGCCGGGCTCTGGTACACGTGGGGCGTGGTGTTCGTCGCCTTCCTCGTCAGCGCCTTCATGCTCGAGGAGCCCGTCGAAGGGCAGTGGGACAGGGCTCCCAAGGCCTGAACGAAGCCATTGGCGCTGCGGTCATTCGTCGCTAGGTGCGGGGTAATGATCGACATCGCCTCACCGCTCCGCCTTCGTCTCGATGCCGCCGCGCTCGTCCGGAACTGGCGCTGGCTGGCGCAGGCGGGCGGCGCCGAGGCGGGGGCGGCGATCAAGGCCGATGGCTACGGGCTCGGCGCGCGCGATGTTATGCGCATTCTCGCGGGCGCGGGCTGCCGCTTTTTCTTCGTCGCGACCTGGGCCGAGGCGGCGGCGCTGATGCCCCTGCCGCCGGGCGTCTCGCTGTCGGTGCTCCACGGCGTCGGCGAAACGGACATGATTGCGGCGCGCAGCCTGCCGGCGCGTCCCGTCCTCAACAGTGTCGAACAGGCCCGGCGCTGGCGCTCGATCGGCGAGGGGCGGCCGTGCGACGTGATGGTCGATACCGGGATGAACCGGCTCGGGCTGCGCGTCGACGAAGCGCTCGGCGGCGCACTCGACGGGCTCGCGATCGAAACGCTGCTCAGCCACCTTGCGTCGGCCGATGAAGACAGTCCGCTCAACGTGCGCCAGCTTGGTGCCTTCAGGGCATTGCGCGACGCGATCCCCGCGCGGCGCTACAGCCTGTCGAACAGCGCCGGTACGTGCCTGGGCGCCGATTACGGTTTCGACCTGACGCGTCCGGGGATCGCGCTTTATGGCGGCGTGCCGCGCCGTGAAGCCGACGGGCATATCCGGCAGGTCGCTTTTCCCGAAGCGCGCGTCTTGCAGGTCAGGGCCGTGCCGGCGGGCGAAACGGTCGGCTATGGCGCGACGTGGACGGCGCCGCGAGACAGCCGTATCGCCGTTGCGAACCTGGGCTATGCCGACGGCTATCTGCGCTGCCACGCCGGCTCGGGCGGGGCGATGTGGCGCGGCCATCGTCTGCCGCTCGTCGGCCGGGTCTCGATGGATCTCACCGCCTTTGATGCGAGCGCGGCCGCCGGTTTGGCCGAGGGCGACTGGCTGACGCTCGACTACCCGCTCGCCGAAAC
>CAZSMB010000184.1:0-4826 GCA_964607625.1 uncultured Sphingopyxis sp.
GTGACGGTCTCCATCGCCGCGAGGATCGCGGACCCGCCCTTTTCCGCCTCGTCGGCGTGGATACGGAACAGCGCGAACAGCTCGCGCCCGACACCGAGCGCCGGCGGCGGCGCGGCGGCGGGCGTACGCGCCGCCCATTCGGCGTCGTCGACCAGCGCCACGACCTCGCCCTTGCGGGCACAGACGCGCACCATATCGCCGTCGCGGAGATAGGCGACGGGACCGCTCGTTCCGTCGACGCCCGGCAGTGCCTCGGGCGACAGGTGGATCACCGCGGGCACCTTGCCGCTCGCGCCCGACATGCGGCCGTCGGTCAGCAACGCGACGCGATAGCCCTTGTCCTGCAGCACGCCGAGCGCCGGGGTCAGCTTGTGCAGTTCGGGCATGCCGTTGGCGCGCGGTCCCTGGAACCGGACGACGACGACGCAATCCTGGTCGAGTTCGCCCGCCTTGAACGCGGCGATGACCTGGTTCTGGTCGTCGAAGATACGGGCCGGCGCTTCGATCGTCCAGCGGTCCTCGTCGACCGCGCTCGTCTTGATGATCGCGCGTCCCAGATTTCCCGACAAGAGTCGCATCCCGCCATCGGGGGAGAAGGGCGCGGCCACCGGGCGCAGCATCGCCTCGTCGCGCGTTTCGGCGGGCGCGGCTTCCCAGTGGAGCTCGTCGTCGACGAGCAGCGGTTCGCCGCTATAGTCCGCCATCTCGCCGCCGACGGTCAGGATATCGCCGTGGAGCAGCCCGGCATCGAGCAACTCGCGCACGACGAAGCCGATCCCGCCCGCCGCGTGGAAATGGTTCACGTCGCCGGCGCCGTTCGGATAGACGCGTGCGAGCAGCGGCACGACGTGGCTCAGCTCGTCGAAATCCTGCCAGTCGACGATCATTCCCGCCGCCCGCGCGATCGCGGGCAGGTGGATCGCATGGTTCGTCGACCCGCCCGTCGCGAGCAGCCCGATGATCGCGTTGACGATCGCCTTTTCGTCGATGCAGCGCGCGAGCGGGCGGTAATCGTCTCCGGCCCAGCCGATTTCGGCGAGGCGGTGGGTCGCCGCGCGGGTCAGGTGCTGGCGCAGCTTCATCCCCGGATTGACGAACGCGGCGCCGGGGATGTGCAGGCCCATCAGTTCCATCATCATCTGGTTGGAATTGGCGGTGCCGTAAAAGGTGCAGGTGCCCGCGCCGTGATAGGAGGCCGATTCGGCCTCGAGCAGGTCCTCGCGGCTCGCCTTGCCCTCGGCATAGAGCTGGCGGACGCGCACCTTTTCCTTGTTGGCGAGGCCCGACGGCATCGGCCCCGCGGGAACGAGGATCGTCGGCAAATGGCCAAAACGCAGCGCCCCGATCAGCAGGCCGGGCACGATCTTGTCGCAAATGCCGAGCAGCAGCGCGCCTTCGAACATCGCATGGCTCAGCGCGATCGCGGTGCCCTGGGCGATGGTGTCGCGGCTGAACAGCGACAGGTCCATGCCCGCCTGGCCCTGCGTCACCCCGTCGCACATCGCCGGAACGCCGCCCGCGACTTGCGCGGTCGCACCGACCTCGCGCGCCGCGATCTTGATCTGCTCGGGATAGCGGCCATAGGGCTGATGCGCCGACAGCATGTCGTTATAGGCGGTAACGATCCCGATGTTCATCGCCGCGCCGGTCCGGATCGCCGGCTTGTCCTCGCCCGACGCCGCAAAGCCGTGCGCCAGGTTCCCGCAGGAGAGCATCCCGCGGTTGGTCCCCGCTTCGCGCTGGCGATCCATCAGCTCCAGATAGGCGGCGCGTCCCTTGCGGCTGCGCTCGATAATGCGGTCGGTGACACGCGCGACGGTGGGGTTCAGAGTTGTCATAATGGAGGATCCGCTTGTCCTGAGCGTGTCGAAGGACCGTTCTTCCTTGCTACGCCCAGGGAAAAGGACAGCCCTTCGACATGCTCGGGGCGAACGGGAAATCTGGGGTCGGGGAGCCGTTCAGTCATGCCAGCTCGCCCCGTCGCGCTCGATCAGCGCGATCGCGCTCGACGGCCCCCAGCTGCCGGCGGTGTAGTTTTGCGGCGCCAGGTCGACCGCCGCCCAGGCGTCGCGGATCGAATCGATCCATTGCCACTGCGCCTCGACCTCGTCGCGGCGGACGAACAGGGTCTGGTCGCCCTCGATGAAGTCGAGCAGCAGGCGTTCGTACGCGATCCGCCGGCGCTCGCCGGCAAAGCTGTGCGACAGCGACACGTCGAGCGTCACCTCTTTCAGCTTGACCCCCTCGCGGTCGAGCCCCGGCTGCTTCGCCATCACCTTGACCCGGATATTCTCTTCGGGCTGCAGGTTGATGATCATCATATTGGCGTCGAGCTTGCCCGACCCGGTCCGTGCGAAAATATTGTGCGGTACGGGCTTGAACTGGATCAGCACTTCCGACCGGCGCCGCGGCATCCGCTTGCCGGTGCGCAGATAAAAGGGCACGCCCTTCCAGCGCCAATTGTCGATGTACGCCTTCAGCGCGACGAAGGTTTCGGTGTTGGACGGCGCGCCGAGTTCGTCGGCATAGCCCCCGACCGCTTCGCCGTTGACCGCGCCGGCGGTATATTGCCCTTTGACGCTGTGCGCCTTCACATCCTCGGCGGTCATCTTGCGCAACGACCGCAACAGCTTGACCTTCTCGTCGCGCACAGCGGTCGACGAAACGCTCGAGGGCGGCTCCATCGCGATGATCGCGAGCAGCTGGAGCATATGGTTCTGCACCATGTCCTTCAACGCGCCGACGCCGTCATAATAGGATACACGCCCTTCCAGACCGACGGTTTCGGCGACGGTGATCTGGACATGGTCGATCGCCTGGGCGTTCCACAGCGGCTCGAACAGCATGTTGGCAAAACGCAGCGCGAGCAGGTTCTGCACCGTTTCCTTGCCCAGATAATGATCGATGCGAAAGACGCGGTCCTCGGCAAAGGCGCTGCCGACCTGTTCATTGACCTCGCGCGACGAGGCAAGGTCGTGGCCGATCGGCTTTTCCATCGCGATCCGGCATTCGGCGCAGGCGATCCCGGCGGCGGCCAGGCCTTGCGCGATCGGGCCGAACATCGACGGCGGGGTCGACAGATAGACGCCGATCGGCCGCTCCATCCGCGGACCCAGCAGGGCGGCAAGGTCGTCGTAGCCGCTCCCCTTGCCGGCATCGACCGCGCAATAGTCGATCCGCGCGACGAAGGCGTCGATCGTTTCGGTATCGATCCGGTCTTCGGCCAGATGCTCGGCCAGCGCGGCGCGCACCTGGGCGTGAAAGGCGGCGCGGTCCATCTGCGAGCGTCCCGATCCGACGATCGTCAGCGTCTCGGCGAGCAGCCCGTCCATGTGAAGGTTGTAGAGCGAGGGAAAGAGCATGCGATGGGCCAGGTCGCCCGTCGCCCCGAACAGCACCAATGTTTCGACTTTGACGCTCACGTACTCTTCCCCTTGGATATCGCCTGTGAAGTGGCCAATGCCCGCCGCGATTGCAACGCGCATACGTAAACCGCATAGCTTTGCGGCGACTGGCCTTGTCGGCCAAACATTCCTAGGAAGCAATGCGATGAACGACCCGGCGCAACCCTATGACGTCATCGTGATCGGCGGCGGCGTCAACGGCGCCGGGGTCGCGCGCGATGCCGCGGGGCGCGGCGCGCGCGTGCTGCTGCTCGAAGCGGGCGACCTGGCCGGCGGCACCTCTTCGGCGTCGACGAAGCTGATCCACGGCGGCCTTCGCTACCTCGAGCATTATGAATTCTCCCTGGTGCGAGAGGCGCTGAAGGAACGCGAGATCCTGTGGGGCATCGCGCCGCACATCATCTGGCCGATGCGGTTCGTCCTGCCCTATCGCGACGGATTGCGCCCCCGCTGGCTGCTCCGCCTGGGCCTGTTCCTCTACGACCATATCGGCGGGCGCCGGAAACTGCCCGCGACGCGCTCGATCGACCTGCGCCGGCATCCGGCCGGCGCGCCGCTCGAATCGCGCTATGTCCACGGCTTCGAATATTCCGATGGCTGGGTCGACGACGCGCGCCTCGTCCTGCTCAATGCGCGCGACGCGGCGGACAAGGGCGCGCGCATCCGCACCCGCACCCGGGCCGACGCGATGCGCGTCGAAAACGGGCTGTGGGTGGTCGACGGGGTCGGTCCGGGTGGCCGCGCCTATCGCTTCACCGGGCGCAGTCTCGTCAATGCGGCGGGTCCCGGCGTGATCGACGTGCTGCACCGCGCATCGGCGCCGCCCGACTATGGCATGCGGCTGGTGCGCGGTTCGCATATCGTCGTGCGGCGGATCTTCGACCACGACTATGCCTATTTCTTCCAGCTTCCCGACGGGCGCATCTTCTTCGCCATCCCCTATGAACGCGACTTCACGCTGATCGGCACCACCGACGCCGACCATCACGGCCCGTTGGGCGACGTCCATGCGAGTGCAGAGGAAATTGCCTATCTGTGCGAAGGAGCGAGCCAGTATTTCCGCGCCGCGATCACCCCCGCCGACGTCGTGTGGACCTATTCGGGGGTGCGCCCGCTGGTCGAGGACGGTTCGGGCAAGCCCGAAGCGGCGACGCGCGGATACCGGATCGACCTCGACAGCGACGAAGGGGCGCCGCTGCTCACCATCTATGGCGGCAAGATCACCAGCTATCGCCATGTCGCCGAAGAGGCGGTCGACGCGCTCGCCAATGCCGTGCCCGCGTTGACGGGCAAACGCTGGACCGGCCGGGCTCCGCTTCCCGGCGGCGATTTTCCGACCGACGGCGCCGCGGCGCTGGTGGCCCGATATCGGCTCGCTCATCCCTTCCTGCCCGCCGCGACCGTCGACCGCATCGTCAAGGC
>CAZSMB010000185.1:0-4774 GCA_964607625.1 uncultured Sphingopyxis sp.
AAAACAGGCTTTCGCTGTCGACCATGACCCCCGTCGGCATAGGGATTCCATGCGGTATAAGCGCCTGCTTCGTCAACTCCTTGTCGATCGCAATTACCGATGTCACGAGCCCGCTGTGCGTATATTTTAGCCCCATCAGGTCGAGCATTCCCTGCACCGTGCCGTCCTCGCCGGGAACGCCGTGGAGTGCATTGAAGACGACGTCGGGCTTCGCCTCGGCAAGCCGCTGCGCGACGTCGCGGTCCATGTCGATGCGCGTCACCTTGTGACCCCGCGATTCGAGCGCGTCGGCAATCCCCTTGCCGCTCATCAACGACACTTCGCGCTCGGCCGACCAGCCGCCCATCAGAACGGCGACATGCCACGGACCGCGGGTCACTTGATAACTCCCACGCGCTGAATCTCCCATTGCAATTCGACGCCGCTTTTCGCCTTCACCCGGCGGCGGACTTCTTCGCCGAGCGCTTCGATGTCGGCGCTCGTCGCGTCGCCGGTGTTGATCAGGAAATTGGTGTGCTTTTCGCTGACCTGCGCGCCGCCGAGCACCAACCCGCGGCAGCCGGCCTCGTCGACGAGCTGCCATGCCTTGTGCCCGTCCGGATTCTTGAAGGTCGAGCCGCCGGTTTTCGAGCGCAGCGGCTGCGAGGCTTCGCGGCTCGCCGAGATGCGGTCCATCTCCGCCTGGATCGCGGCGGGTTCGCCCGGGCGGCCGTGGAACGTCGCGGCGACGACGACCGCACCCTCCGGCAATGCGCTGTGGCGATAGGTATAACCCAGGTCTGAGAGCGCGAGTGTCCGGCGCTCGCCCGAACGCAGCACCACGTCAGCCTCGACCAATATGTCCTTGACCTCGCTGCCATAGGCACCGCCGTTCATGCGGACGAAGCCGCCTACGGTGCCGGGGATTGAGCGCAGGAATTCCATTCCGGCGATACCCGCATCGCGCGCCGTCGAAGACACGAGGATGCCCGACGCACCGCCGCCGCAGCGCAGGCTCGTCGCATCGACGGCTTCGACCTTCGCGAACGCCTTGCCGAGCCGGACGACGACGCCCGGAAAGCCGCCATCGCGGACGATGAGGTTCGACCCGAGGCCGAGCGCCATCACCGCGATCGCCGGATCCAGGTCGCGAAGGAAGTCGGAAAGATCGTCGGCGTCCTTCGGCTCGAACAGCCAGTCGGCAGCACCCCCCGACTTGAACCAGACAAGCGGTGCCAGCGGCGCGCGCGGAGTGAGCTTGCCGCGGACAACGGGAAGGGTGGTGAGACTCATGCCATCGCCCCTTCCCCGTTGAAACGGTCGCGCAGGAGACCGAGCATCATGCCGCCTCCACCGCGCTCGCCAGCCCAGCCGCTGTCTTGGTGACGTCGCCCGCGCCGAGGCAGATGATCTTGTCGCCCGCGCCGAGGTGACCCGAACGGATCGCGTCGGCGAGCACGGCTCCAAGCGCCGAGGGGTCGGCTACCGTCGCGGCGTGGCGGTGGCCGCGGTCGCGCAGGCCGGCGACGAGCGCATCGGACGACACACCCTCGATCGCCGCTTCGCCCGCGGCATAGACAGGGAGCGCAAGCACCATGTCGGCGTCGTTGAAGGCCTGCTGGAACTCGTCCATATGATCGCGCAGCCGGGTATATCGGTGCGGCTGCACCACGGCGACCACGCGCCCCGCGCCGACGCCCTCGCGCGCCGCCGAAAGGACCGCGCGGATTTCGACCGGGTGGTGCGCATAATCATCGATCACCGCGATATTGCCCTCGCCCGCCGCGATCTCGCCGACCTTGGTGAAGCGGCGCTTCACCCCCGCGAATCCGTTGAAGCCCGACACGATCTTGTCGTTGCTGACGCCCATGTGCAGCGCCACCGCGATCGCCGCGAGCGCATTCTGGACATTGTGCCGGCCCGACATCGGCAGGTGGATTCCCTCTATCGTCCGGCTGTTCCCGTCGCGGTCGCGCACCACCACGTCGAAGCGATTGCCGTCGGGGCCGGGAAGGACATTGGTGCCGCGCACGTCGGCCTGAGCGGAGAAGCCATAGGTAACGATGCGGCGGTCGCGGATGCGGGGGATGATGGCCTGAACTTCGGGATGGTCGAGGCAGAGCATCGCGGCGCCATAGAAAGGCACATTCTCGATGAACTCGACGAACGCATCCTTGATCGCGTCGAAGCTGCCATAATGGTCGAGATGCTCAGGGTCGATGTTGGTGACGACCGCGATCGTCCCGTCGAGGCGCAGGAAGCTGCCGTCGCTTTCGTCGGCCTCGACCACCATCCAGTCCGACGTACCGAGCCGCGCGTTCGAGCCGTAATTGTTGATGATGCCGCCGTTGATGACAGTCGGGTCGATGCCGCCCGCGTCGAGCAGCGCCGCGACGAGGCTGGTCGTCGTCGTCTTGCCATGCGTCCCTGCGATGGCGACGGTCGATTTCAAACGCATCAGTTCGGCGAGCATTTCGGCGCGGCGGACAAGGGGGATGCGATGCGCGAGCGCCGCCTCGACCTCGGGATTGCCGCGCTTCACCGCCGTCGAGGTGACGACGACCGCAACGCCGTCGACATTTTCGGGGGCATGGCCGATGGCGACCTTGATGCCGCGCTTCCTCAGGCCTTCGACGACATAGCTGTCGGCGATATCGCTGCCCTGCACCTGATAGCCGAGATTGTGCATCACCTCGGCGATCCCCGACATGCCGATGCCGCCGATGCCGATGAAATGAATGATCCCGATGTCGGTTGCGACGCCGCGCATCAGCTTGCCTCCCGAGCGGCGCTGACGCCGCTCGCCGCCGCCCGCGGCGCGCTCGCGCCGACACGGATCACGTCCATCAGCGGCGGCGGTGCGAAGCTTTCGACCAGGTCGGCAAGGTCGCGGGTCGCATCGGGCAGACCGCAGTTCGCGGCATTTTCCGCCGCGGTTTCGAGCGCGCCGGGTTCGAGCGCCATGCGCTGGATCTGCTTCGCAAGCGCGGCGGGTGTGAAGTCGGGCTGCGCGATCGACAGCGCGCCGTGCGCCTCGACCAGATCGACGACGTTCCACGTCTGGTGATCGTCCATCGCGTGCGGATAGGGCACGAAGATCGCCGGACGTCCGGCACAGGCGAGTTCGGCGACCGTCGACGCGCCCGCGCGGCCGATGAACAGATGCGCCCAGCGCAGCCGTTCGGGCAGGTCGGCTATATAGGGCGCACATTCGGCCGCGACGCCGAGCTCGGCATATTTGCCGCGTACCGTGTCCAGATCCTCTTCGCGCGCCTGCTGGACGACCTGCAAGCGTTCGAGCAGCGCCTTCGGCAGCATCGCGACCGCCGCCGGGACAACGTCGGAAAGGATCGTCGCGCCAAGGCTGCCGCCGACGACGAGCAGCCGCAGGATGCCGTCCTCGGGCAGCGGCGGATAGCCCTCTTCGCGGATCGCAATCACCTCCTCGCGCACCGGATTGCCGGTGAGGTGGCGCTTCATCGCGCATTTTTCGGGGAAGCGGTCGATGTTGCGATACGCCACCGCGATCGCATCGACCTGACGCGCCATCAGGCGGTTGGTGCGGCCGAGCACGGCATTTTGTTCGTGGATCACGCCGGGCGTCTTCGTCGCGCGTGCCGCGAGCAGACTCGGAAGCGACGGATAGCCGCCAAAGCCGACGACGACGGCCGGGTCGAAATCCCGGATCAGGTCGATCGCCATGCGCCGCCCCTTGCGGATCGCGAGCGCGGCCTTCAGCCAGCCGACCGGGCCGCCGTGGACACGCCCGGCGGGCAGGACATGCGTTTCGAGCGCTGCCGGGGCACCGGGGATCTTCAGCCCGCGGTCGTCGCTGACCAGCGCGACGCGGTGCCCCCGCGCGATCAACACGCCGGCGAGCGCATAGGCGGGCAGCATATGGCCGCCGGTGCCGCCGGCGGCGAGAAGATAGTGGCGGGTGGCGCTCATTTTCTGTTCCAGTTGCGGGTCATCGATACGCGCGCCGCATAGGGGTTCCGCCGGGTCAGCGACAAGAGCAAACCCATGCCGATCGACAGCGCGATGAACGACGAGCCGCCATAGCTGATAAAAGGCAGCGTCATGCCCTTCGACGGAAACAGCTGGGTGTTCACCGCCATGTTGATGATCGCCTGCCCCCCGAATTGCGCAATCAGCGCGGTCACCGCCAGAATGAGGAAGCTGTCCTCCTCATCGAGCAGGCGGACGAGGACGCGCACGATGATCGCGAGATAGAGAATCGCGATCGCAATGCAGGCGATGATCCCGAACTCCTCGCCGATCACCGAAAAGATATAGTCGGTGTGCGCTTCGGGCAGCTGGAACTTTGCGAGCCCCGCGCCCGGGCCGGTCCCGATCAACCCGCCGGCGGTCAGCGTCGCATGCGCCTTTTCGACCTGGAAGCTGTCGCCTTCGGCAAAAAGCCAGATGTTGATGCGCTGCTGCGCCACCGGATAGAAGAAATAGGCCAGTACGATGCCCGCGAGCCCGGCAACGCCGAGACCTGCCATGATCCGCATCGACAAACCCGCGACGAGTACGAGCACGAACCAGGTCGCCGCGAAAATGATCGTCTGTCCCAGGTCGGGCTGGCCCATCAGCAGCACCGCGATGATGCCGGTGAGCACGACCGACAGCGGCACGACCGGAAGGCTCTGGTCGTGCAGGCGAATCGAGAGAATCCATGCGAGCGACACGGCAAAAAAGGGTTTGAGAAACTCCGACGGCTGGAGGCGGAACATGCCGCTGCCGATCCAGCGCTGGGCGCCGTTCACCGAGGTGCCGATCAACGGAACGA
>CAZSMB010000186.1:0-4763 GCA_964607625.1 uncultured Sphingopyxis sp.
CCGCGACCTGGCCGACCTGCTGCTTGTCGATGCCGCTGATCTCGATCGTCGTGTTGTCCGGCGTCTTGATCTCGATGCCCTCGGGCACCGCGAAGTCGACATCGTGGCTGTAGCCGAGCTGCAGCTTCAGCGTCTTGCCCTGCGAGTTGGCACGATAGCCGACGCCGCTGATTTCCAGCACCTTGGTAAAGCCCTCGGTCACGCCCGTGACGAGGTTCTGCACCAGCGTGCGCTGCATGCCCCAGAAGGCACGCGCTTCGCGGCTGTCGTTCGCGGGCTGCACCGAAATGGCGCCCTCGCCGACTTCATATTTGATCAGGTCGGACAGCGGCATCGCCAAAGTGCCCTTCGGGCCCTTCACCGACAGCTCGCCGCCGTCGATCGCGGCGGTGACACCGCCGGGGATCGCGACTGCCTTTTTACCGATGCGCGACATCAGAACACCTCCGCCAGCACTTCGCCGCCGACATTATGCTCGCGAGCCTCGGCATCCGAAAGGACGCCGCGCGGGGTCGACACGATGGTGATGCCCAGGCCGTTGCGCACGATCGGCAGCTCTTTCGAGCCCGAATAGACGCGGCGGCCCGGCTTCGACACGCGGGCCACGTGGCGGATCGCCGGCTGGCCCTCGAAATATTTCAGTTCGATGCGGATGCCCTTGTGCTGGCCCTTGGCGCCCAGCACTTCTTCGCTGTAGCCGCGGATATAGCCTTCGCGCTGGAGCACATCGAGAACGCGGACGCGCAGCGTCGAAGCCGGCGTCAGGACGCTGTCCTTCTTCGCCTGCTGGCCGTTGCGGATGCGGGTGAGCATATCACCCAAAGGATCGGTCATTGCCATCTTGCGTCTTCCTTACCAGCTCGACTTCACAACGCCGGGAATCAGGCCCTTGTTGGCCAGATCGCGGAGCTGCACACGGCACAGCCGGAACTTGCGATAATAGGCGCGCGGGCGGCCCGTCAGCTCGCACCGGTTACGGATGCGGGTCGGATTGCCGTTGCGCGGGATTTCCGCCATCTTCAGGCGCGCGATCAGGCGCTCGCCATCGTCGAGCGAGGTGTCGGCCGCAATGGCCTTCAGCTTCGCGTAGCGGCCGGCATATTTCTTCACCAGCTTCTTGCGACGCTCGTTCTTGTTCACCGAACTCAGTTTCGCCATGACTTAAGTTCTCTTTCCTTTGTTAAGAGAGCACGGCCTGGTCCCTGCGGGATCAGGCGGCTTCCTTTTCCTGCGCTTCGATCGGGAAGGGGAAGCCGAACAGCCTGAGCAGTTCGCGGGCCTCTTCGTCCGTGCGAGCGGTGGTGGTGACGATCACATCCATGCCGCGCACCGTGTCGATGCGGTCATAGTTGATCTCGGGGAAGATGATCTGTTCCTTGAGGCCAAGAGCGTAGTTGCCGCGGCCGTCAAAGCTCTTCGCCGACACGCCGCGGAAGTCGCGGATGCGCGGCATGGCGATCGTGATCAGGCGATCGAGAAACTCGTACATGCGTTCGCGGCGCAGGGTGACCTTGCAACCGATCGGCATGCCTTCGCGCAGCTTGAAGCCGGCGATCGACTTCTTCGCCTTGGTGATGACGGGCTTCTGACCCGAGATCAGCTCCATTTCCGAAGCGGCGGTCTCGACCTTCTTCTTGTCCTGGACCGCGTCGCCCACGCCCATGTTGAGCGTGATCTTTTCGATCCTCGGAACTTCCATCGCATTCTTGTAACCGAACTTCTCGGTCATCGCCTTGACGATCATGTCGTCATAGCGCGACTTCATGCGCGGGGTGTATTTGTCAGCCATTGATGGTCTCCCCGGACTTCACGGCCACGCGGACCTTCTTGCCGTCCTTGGTTTCGAAACGGACGCGCGTCGGCTTGCCCGTCTTGGGGTCGGCGACCGCGACCTTGCTGACGTGCAGCGGCGCTTCCTTGCGCTCGAGGCCGCCCTGCGGGTCCTGCTGGCTCGGCTTCTTGTGGCGCGTGATGATGTTGACACCCGCGACGACGACCTTGCCGTCCTTGGGCAGGCTCTGGGTCACTTCGCCCGTCTTGCCCTTGTCCTTGCCGGACAGGACGACGACGGTGTCACCCTTCTTGATCTTGGCCATCGACATGGTCAGAGCACCTCCGGCGCCAGGCTGATGATCTTCATATAGCCCTTGCCGCGCAGTTCGCGGACGACGGGGCCGAAGATACGGGTACCGATCGGCTCTTCATTCTTGTTGACGAGCACGGCGGCGTTGCTGTCGAAACGGATCACCGAACCGTCGGCACGACGAACGTCCTTGGCGGTGCGAACGATGACGGCACGATGCACGTCGCCCTTCTTCACCTTGCCGCGCGGCTGGGCTTCCTTGATCGAGACGACGATAAGGTCGCCCACGCCGGCCGTGCGACGCTTCGAGCCGCCCAGCACCTTGATGCACTGGACGCGCTTCGCGCCGCTGTTGTCGGCGACTTCCAATTGTGACTGCATCTGGATCATCGATGCATTTCCTTCTTCCTTGGCCTACCGGGCCGTCCCGGCGGTTCCGTGAAACTCTTACGCTTCGGCTTCGCTCGGAGCCGCCGCGGCTTTCGGCTTGGTGGAGGTTTCGACCTTGTCGAGCACCTTCCAGGTCTTCAGCTTCGAAAACGGCTTCGTTTCCTCGATGCGGACGGTTTCGCCAGCCTTGATGGCGTTGTCCTCATCGTGCGCGTGATATTTTTTCGAGCGACGGATGATCTTGCCGTAGAGCGGGTGCTTCACCTTCCGCTCCACTTTCACCACGACGGTCTTGTCGCCCTTGTCGGACACCACCGTGCCGGTCAGAATGCGCTTCGGCATGACAGTCTCCTTACTTCGCGGCAGCCGCGCGAACACGCGCGGTCTGCTCGGTCTTGATGCGGGCGATCGAACGCCGCACGTCCTTGACCCGCGACGCCTTTTCGAGCTGGCCGGTGGCGGCCTGGAAGCGGAGGTTGAACGCCTCGCGCTTCAGTTCGCCAAGCTGTTCGGCGAGCTGGTCGTCGGTCTTCTTGGTCACATCTTCGGTCTTGGCCATGGCCCTCAACCCTCCAGGTGCGAGGTGTCGCCGAGGCGGGCGACGACCTTCGTCTTGATCGGCAGCTTCATCGCCGCACGCTCGAACGCCAGCGCGGCCACCGGGCCGGGGACGCCGTCGAGTTCGAACAGGATGCGGCCGGGCTTGACGCGCGCCGCCCAATATTCGGGGGCACCCTTGCCCTTGCCCATGCGGACTTCGGCGGGCTTCGACGACACGGGGACGTCGGGGAACACGCGGATCCACAGGCGGCCCTGGCGCTTGATCGCACGGCTGATCGCGCGGCGGGCCGCTTCGATCTGGCGCGCGGTGATGCGCTCGGGTTCCATCGCCTTCAGCCCATAGGAGCCGAAGTTGAGGCTGGTGCCGCCCTTGGCATTGCCGTGGATGCGGCCCTTGAAGGCCTTGCGGAACTTGGTTTTCTTCGGTTGCAGCATGTCAGCGTTCCTTAGCGGCGGTCATCGCGCGCCGGGCGCACGCCCGACGTCTGCGCGTCGAGCATCAGCCGGTCGGTCGCCATCGGGTCATGGCCGAGAATCTCGCCCTTGAAGATCCAGACCTTGATCCCGCACACGCCATAGGCGGTGTGGGCTTCGGCCTCGGCATAGTCGACATTGGCGCGCAGCGTGTGCAGCGGCACGCGGCCTTCGCGGTACCATTCGGTGCGCGCGATTTCCGCGCCGCCAAGACGGCCCGCGCAGTTGATCCGGATGCCCTCGGCGCCGAGGCGCATCGCCGACTGCACCGCGCGCTTCATAGCACGGCGGAACGCCACGCGGCGCTCGAGCTGGTCGGCAATGCCCTGCGCGACGAGCTTGGCGTCGACTTCGGGCTTGCGGATCTCGACGATGTTCAGCGACACGTCGCTGCCCGTCATCTCGCCGAGCTTCTTGCGCAGCTTTTCGATGTCGGCGCCCTTCTTGCCGATGATGACGCCCGGACGAGCGGCATAGATCGACACGCGGCACAGCTTCGCGGGACGCTCGATCACGACCTTCGAGATCGCGGCCTGCGGCAGGCTCTTGAAGATCGACTTGCGGATCTTCAGATCCTCGACCAGCATGCGGCCATAGTCCTGCCCTTCGGCGAACCAGCGGCTGTCCCAGGTGCGGTTGACCTGCAGGCGCAGGCCGATCGGATTGCTCTTCTGGCCCATCTTACGCCTCTTCTTCCTGTTCGCGCACGACGATACGGATGCGGCTGAACGGCTTTTCGATCCGAGTCGATTTGCCGCGGCCGCGTGCGTGCCAGCGCTTCATCGTGAACGCCTTGCCGACGCTCGCTTCCTTGACGACGAGCGCGTCGACGTCGAGGTTGTGGTTGTTTTCCGCGTTGGCCACGGCGCTGGCGAGAACCTTGCGCACGTCGACCGCCATCGCCCGCTTCGAGAAGGCGAGGATGTTCATTGCGTCTTCGACCTTGCGGCCGCGGATCAGCGCGGCGACGAGGTTCAACTTCTGCGCCGAGCCGCGAATCTGCGTGCCGACCGAAAGCGCCTCGTTATCCGCAACGCGGCGGGGGGACTTTTCCTTGCCCATTAGCGTTTGCCCTTCTTGTCGGCCGCGTGGCCGGGGAAGAAGCGCGTCGGCGCAAATTCACCCAGCTTCATGCCGACCATGTCCTCGTTCACCGACACCGGCACGAACTTGCGGCCATTGTAGACGTTGAAGGTCAGGCCGACGAACTGCGGCAGGATGGTGGAGCGACGCGACCAGGTCTTGATCGGGGCAG
>CAZSMB010000187.1:0-4756 GCA_964607625.1 uncultured Sphingopyxis sp.
CCATGTTCCTCGCCCGCGTCGGCGAGCAATTGCATGCCGACGCAGATGCCCAGGAAGGGCGCGCCTTCGCCGCGCACGCGCCGGTCCATCGCCTCGATCAGTCCGGGAATGGCGGCCAGCCCGTTCATGCAGGCCGCGAACGCGCCGACGCCGGGCAGCACGATGCGGTCGGCCCGCCCGACGAGATCGGGATCGGCCGTCACCGCAACATCCTCGGCGCCCGCCGCGACAAGCGCGTTGTGCACCGAACGAAGGTTGCCGGCGCCATAGTCGATCAGGGCAATGGCGCTCATCGGCGAATCCTAAAGAACCCCCTTGGTCGACGGGATCGCGTCGCCCTTGCGCGGGTCGATCTCGACGCCCTGGCGCAGCGCGCGCGCCAGCGCCTTGTACAGGCTCTCGGCGATGTGGTGGTTGTTCTCGCCATACAGGGTTTCGATGTGCAGCGTGATGCCCGCGGTCTGCGCGAAACTGTGGAACCAGTGCGGAAACAGCTCGGTGTCCATTTCGCCCAGACGCGGCTGCGAGAAGGCCGATTTATAGACGCAATGCGGGCGCCCCGAAATGTCGAGGACGCAGCGCGTCAGCGTCTCGTCCATCGGCGCATGCGCCTCGCCATAGCGGGCGATGCCGCGCTTGTCGCCGAGCGCCTTGGCCACCGCTTCGCCCAGCGCGAGCGCGCTGTCCTCGACCGTGTGGTGCTGGTCGATGTGGAGGTCGCCCTTTACCTGCATCGCAATGTCGATCAGCGAGTGGCGCGACAATTGTTCGACCATATGGTCGAGGAAACCGATGCCGGTGGACACCGAATAGTCGCCGGTTCCGTCGAGATTGACGGTGATGGCGATATCCGTTTCCTTGGTCGTGCGCTGGACGGTGGCGGTTCGCATGGCGCCCCCATAGCACTCACTTTTCGCCGCGCAAGGTGACTCTCCCCTCTTGACCAGCGAACGCGCGCCGTTCATCCCCCACCGCCATGAGTGAAGACGTTCGCGACAGCCTGATTCCCTATGACGAAATCGTGCAGGACGCGCTGCGCGCCGTGGTCGGCCGCGTCCTGAGCCAGGTCGAAGGCCAGGAAAGCCTGCCCGGCGAGCATCATTTCTATATCACCTTCAAGACGCAGGCGCCCGGCGTCGCGATTCCGGGGCATCTGATCGCCAAATTCCCCGACGAAATGACCATCGTGCTCCAGAACCGTTTCTGGGACCTGTCGGTCGAGGACGATCATTTCAGCGTCGGCCTGTCGTTCAACCAGACCCCGACGATGCTGACCATTCCCTATGCGGCGATCACCGCCTTCGTCGATCCGTCGGTCGATTTCGGCCTGCAATTCCAGGTGAGCGAAGACGAGGTGGCCGATCCCGAACCGCATGACGAGCCCGACAACGACCGTCCCGACGTTTCGAGCGAGGACGGATCGAACGTCGTGACGGTGGATTTCGGCAAGCGGAAATAGCGTGGCGGGCCCGTCCTGGCCCCCCAGCCGATTTTGGCAATATTGGGCACTCGCCGGGATGGTGGTGCTGACCGCCGCCTTTTGGTGGGGGGCCGAAGGCTATGCCTATATCGAGAGCCATTATCCGCGCGGACAGATCGCCGACGGCCTGTTGCGGTTCAGCCTGTTTGCCCTGACCCCCGCGCTGCTGCTCGTCTGGGTCGCGGCGGCATGGCTGAAACGGCGCGTCGGTGACGGCGGCTATTGGCAGATGCTGGGGCTGGTCGCGGCAATCTGGGTCGGGGCGGTGCTGGTGACGAGGATGATATTGGGATGAGCGAAACGCGGATCGAAAGCGACAGCATCGGCGAGATCGCGGTGCCGGCCGACGCCTATTGGGGCGCGCAGACGCAGCGATCGATAGAGAATTTCCCCTTCGGCGCGCGCGAGCGAATGCCGGTGGAGATCGTCCACGCGCTCGCGCTGGTCAAACAGGCGGCGGCGCGCGTCAACCGCAAGCACGGCCTGTCGGCCGAAAAGGCCGACGCGATCGAGGCGGCGGCACAGGAAGTCGTCGCCGGCAGGCACGACGAGCAGTTCCCGCTCGTCATCTGGCAGACCGGCAGCGGTACCCAGAGCAACATGAACGTCAACGAGGTGATCGCGGGGCGCGCCAATGAAATGCTGACCGGCGCGCGCGGCGGCAAGGCGCCCGTGCATCCCAACGACGACGTCAACCGCAGCCAGTCGTCGAACGACAGTTTCCCCACCGCGCTGCACGTCGCGGCGACGCTGGCCATGCGGCGCCGGCTGATGCCCGCGCTCGATCGGCTGATGGACGCACTGCTCGCCAAGGCAAAGGCGTGGGACGGGATCGTCAAGATCGGCCGCACCCATTTGCAGGACGCGACCCCGCTGACGCTGGGGCAGGAATGTTCGGGCTATTACGCGCAGCTCAGGCTGTGCCGGACACGCACCGAACCGATGATCGAACATGCGATCACCCGGCTCGCTCAGGGCGGCACCGCGGTCGGGACCGGGCTCAACGCGCCCGCCGGGTTCGCCGAGGACTTTGCCACCGAAATCGCGGCGATCACCGGTGTCGCCTTTATGAGCGCGCCGAACAAGTTCGAGGCGCTGGCCAGCCACGACGTGCTCGTCGATCTGTCGGGGCGCCTCAACACGCTGGCGGTCGCGCTGACCAAGATCGCCAACGACATTCGCCTGCTCGGATCGGGACCGCGCGCGGGGCTCGGCGAACTGTCGCTGCCCGCGAACGAACCGGGCAGCTCGATCATGCCGGGCAAGGTCAACCCGACCCAGTGCGAAATGCTGACGATGGTCGCGGCCCAGGTGATCGGCAACCACCAGGCGGTGACGGTCGGCGGGATGCAGGGTCATCTCGAACTCAACGTCTTCAAGCCGCTGATCGGCGCCAACGTGCTGCGCTCGATCGACCTGCTCGCGACGGGCATGGAGAGTTTTGCGATGCGCTGCGTCGAGGGGATCGAGGCGAACGAGGCGCGGATCGCCGATCTGGTCGATCGGTCGTTGATGCTCGTCACCGCGCTGGCGCCCGAAATCGGCTATGACAAGGCCGCCAAGATCGCGAAACAGGCGCACGAACGCGGCACCACGCTTCGCGAAGCGGCGCTGGACCTGGGCTATGTCGACCCGGCGACGTTCGACCGTCTGGTCGATCCGCGCACGATGCTGGGTTCGGAACCCGAATCGCCCGTCGCGGATTGATAGCGTCGAAGGAGAGTGACAATGATGGCACGCATCGTCGGCAGCCTGCTCGGCCGCGGGATCGGGCACGAAAAGGGACATCCGGTGGCCGGGGCGATGATCGGCGCCGGCACGCTGTTCGCGGCACGGCGTCTGTTCCCCCAGCGTTATGCGGTGATCGCGGCGACCGCCGCCGCCGCCTATCTGACCAAGAAGTGGGCCGATCGCGCCGAAGCGCGCCGCGCCGCCGAAGCGGCGCATGCGGCCGACCCGAAAGCGGCGTCGGAGGGCGTGGTCGATGTCTACGCGGGCATCGACGAACCCGACGGTCGTCAGATCGGCGACGCCCTGCCGCCCGCGATTCCCGTCGAGGCGAACGGCGCCCCCCCGCCATCGGTTCACTGACGGGTCAGCCGCCTGCCTGCCACTCTTTCACCGCCTCGACCGGCGAGACGAGCATCAGCACGTTGAGCGTAAGATTGTCGCGGATCGTCCAGAGGGTGAAGAGTTCGAAGACGATCGCGATCGCCAGCGTCGCCCACCAGCGCATCCGGCTTGCGGCGAGAAAGCCGAGAATCATGAAACCGGCGTCGCTCACCGAATTGAGGATCGAATCGCCCGCATAGCCATAGGCCATCGTCACCTCGCGATAGCGGTCGATGATGATGGGCGAATTTTCCAATATCTCCCACGCGCCCTCGACCCCGATCGCGAGCGCCAGCGCGGCACCCAACGGCGCGCGGGGCATCAGCCAGCGCGACAGGCCGAAAAAGATGAAGCCGTGGATGATGTGGCTGAAGCTGTACCAGTCCGACACCTGCTGACTGTTCTGGTTCGACTGGACGGTGCCGTGCCACAGGCTGACCGTGCCGCACGGGCAGATCGGCGGGCGCCCCATCGCGAACAATATGGCGGTGAAAAGCAGCATCAGCGCCGCCGCGACGAGCCAGCCCTTGCGTGAAATTCCGAAGATGATCGTGCCCCTTCGCGCTTGACCGCCGCGCTCCCTCGCGCAAATAGCCCCAATGGCTGAATCTATGCATCTCGATCGCCGCGGCGTGTTGTTCGTCCTATCCTCCCCGTCGGGCGCGGGAAAGACCACCATTTCGAAAAAGATGCTGGCCGGCGATCCCGACATCGCGCTGTCGATCTCGGCCACGACGCGCCCGATGCGGCCGGGCGAGAAGGACGGGGTCGATTATCATTTCGTCGATGTCGACACCTTCAAGACGATGGCGGCCGACGGCGAATTCCTGGAATGGGCGCATGTCTTCGGCCACCGCTATGGCACGCCCCGCGCGCGGGTCGAGGAATTGCTCGCGGCGGGAAAGGACGTGCTGTTCGACATCGACTGGCAGGGCGCGCAGCAGCTGTATCAAGAGGCCGGCCCCGACGTCGTGCGCGTCTTCATCCTGCCGCCGACGATGGACGAACTCGAGCGCCGCCTCCGCGCGCGCAAGACCGACAGCGACGAGGTGATATCGGCGCGCATGGCGCGCGCGGCGAACGAGATCAGCCACTGGGACGGCTATGATTATGTGCTGATCAACGACGATGTCGAAGGCTGTTTCGACGAGGTGAAGGCGATCC
>CAZSMB010000188.1:0-4714 GCA_964607625.1 uncultured Sphingopyxis sp.
TCGGCCTCGGTCATGATGTCGATCTGCTTGGCGGTCAGCTGGCTCGCCAGGCGAACATTCTGGCCGCGGCGACCGATCGCGAGGGAAAGCTGGTCGTCGGGGACGACGACTTCGATGCGCCCATCCTCTTCGTCGATCACGACGCGCTGCACCGTCGCGGGTTGGAGCGCGTTGACGACGAAGGTCGCGGTGTCTTCGGACCAGGGGATGATGTCGATCTTTTCGCCCTGCATTTCCTGCACGACCGCCTGAACGCGGCTGCCCTTCATGCCGACGCAAGCGCCGACGGGGTCGATCGAACCGTCATAGCTGATCACGCCGATCTTGGCGCGGCTGCCCGGATCGCGCGCCGCCGCCTTGATCTCGATGATGCCGTCATAGATTTCGGGCACTTCCTGCGCGAACAGCTTCTTCATGAAGTCGGGGTGCGCGCGGCTGAGGAAAATCTGCGGTCCGCGATTTTCGCGGCGCACCGACAGGATCAGCGCGCGGACGCGATCGCCGACGCGCATCAGTTCGCGCGGGATCTGCTGGTCGCGGCGGATCACGCCCTCGGCGCGGCCCAGGTTGACGACGATATGGCCGAACTCGACCGACTTGACGACGCCCGTGATGATCTCGCCGCCGCGGTCCTTATATTCTTCGAACTGACGCTCGCGGTCGGCTTCGCGCACCTTCTGGAAGATGACCTGCTTCGCCGACTGCGCATCGATGCGGCCGAGATCAACCGCGGGGAGCGGATCGACGATGAAGTCGCCGATCTTCGCATCCTTCTGCAGCTTCTGAGCGGCGGAAAGGTCGACCTGCTTGAAGTAATCGTCGACCGCCTCGACCACTTCGACGACGCGCCACAGGCGCAGGTCGCCGGTCTGCGGGTCGAGCTTCGCACGAATGTCGTTCTCGGCGCCGTAGCGGGCGCGGGCGGCGCGCTGGATCGCTTCCTCGATCGCCTCGATGACGATGCCCTTGTCGATCATCTTCTCGCTGGCGACCGAATTGGCAATCGCGAGCAGCTCGGCCTTGTTGGCGGAAATGGCAGTGGCCATCAGTCCTGTCCTTCTTCTTCCATGTCGTCGGCGCCTTCCATCGAAAGCGGGACGGTTGCGGCTATCAATCTGTCGGTGAGGACGAGCTTCGCCGTGTCGATCGCGTCGAACGGCAGCTTGTGCTCGACCTCTTCCTTGTCCGAAATCGTGACGGTGTCGCCGTCGATGCCGACGAGCGTGCCGTTGAAACGCTGGCGCCCGTCCATCTTTTCCTTGAGCGCGATCTTCGCTTCGTGCCCCGCCCAGTCGGCAAAGTCGGCGCGCCGCGTCAGCGGCCGGTCGATGCCGGGCGACGACACTTCGAGCCGGTAGGCGCCGTCGACCGGATCCTGGCCCGCTTCCTCGAGCGCATCGAGTTTTTCCGAGATGCGGCGCGACAGATCGGCGCAATCGTCGATCGTCAGCTGGCGCGTATCGGGCCGCTCGGCCATCACCTGCAAGGTCGGATCGCTGTCGCCGCCAAAGAAGGCGACGCGCACGAGCGCCAGGCCCATCGCCTCGGCTTCGGGCGCGATGATCGCGTTGAGGGCGTCGAAATCGACCAAATGCTCGTCCCAAGGTTGCAGACCGGAAAGCCATGCGTTTTTGGCCGCCGCGGCCCGCGGCCCCGACGTCCCAACTGGCTAACCATGTCTAGGAGTGAGCGTGCATATAGGCGCGTTGGCGGCGCGCGGCAAGGGGGAATGCGTGGGGAAATCCGGGCGCGGATCGCCCCTCGTCCGGGCGCGCCCCAAATCGCCCCTTGCATCGGTACTCCCCTACCGCAAGACTGGCGTTTTGCCAGGGGACATCATCATGGATCGCCGCACCCTCCTTGCCGCAGCGCCCGCCGTCGCGCTGCTCCCGGCAGCCGCGCGCGCCCAGGGCGCCGCACCCCCGGCGCCCCACCGCGCGGACCCCGCGCAGCCGCCGATGTGAAGGGCGAAGATCGCTTCCTGCGCCCCGACGTTGCGCCATGACGGGTTGAACGCGATCTCCCAGCCGTGTCCGTCCGCAGCCGGCGCGTGGGCGACGCCTAGCGCAAATGGTCGCTGTCGAAATGGCGTTCGAGCAGCTTCATCCGGTCGACGATCGAAAAGAAGAAAGCGGTCGACCAGCCGATCAGGATGATCCCGCTAGCACCCTCGATCGCGCCCAATATCCGCATGCCCTGCGGCAGCACGATGTCGCCATAGCCGATCGTGACATAGGTCGAGGTCGAAAAATAGAGCGCATGTTCGAAATCCGAAAAGGCGCCGAGCCCCTGGAACACCCCGGCCCAGATCCAGATTTCCACCGAATGAAGCGCGAACAGGCCAAAGGCCGCAACCAGGATCGCCGCGCCGTTCATCAGCACCACCAGCGCTCGTCGCGACGCGCGGCGATAGCGGCGCAGCACCGCGAGCAACAGGGCGATCCCCGCCAGGTGGACGATCACGGTCGCCGCGACGATCAGGGTGGCGAGCGCAAGCTGGGTGGTCAGCGTCATACCCCCTTTTTCGCCCGGCGCGGCGGGGGTGGCAAGACCTGACTGACCCGGACGCACGCCAGGCCGCAGCGGGTCCCCTGCGGGCATTTTTCGCTTCCCTCTTGCCCCGCGCCATGCTGATGGGCGCGGCGATGACCGACGACCCTCCCCTCCTCACCCTGTCCGGCGTGCGCGTCATGGTCGACGAGACGTGCATCCTCGACCTTCCCGCGCTGGCGATCGGCGCCGGCGAAAGCGCCGCGATCCTCGGCGCCAACGGCTCGGGCAAGTCGACGCTGGTCAAGCTGATCGCGCGCCAGCTCTATCCGGTGTGGGGCGCCGACGTCCGCATTTTCGGGCAGGACGGCTGGAACGTCTTCGACTTGCGCAAGCTGCTCGGTATCATATCGTCGACGATGCAGCTCGATTTCGACGCCGAGCCCCCGCTCGAAGTGCTCGACTGCGTCGTGTCGGGCTTCTTCGCCTCGCGCGGGCTGTGGGCGCACCAGCACTATACGCAGGAGATGATCGACGTCTCGCGCGCGGCGCTCGAAGAGGTCGGCGCGGCGCATCTGGTCGGGCGCAGCATGGCGAGCCTGTCGACCGGCGAAGCGCGCCGCGTCCTCATCGCCCGCGCGCTCGCGCACCGGCCGCGCGCGCTGCTGCTCGACGAACCCTGTGCCGGGCTCGACCCCGCCGCGCGCCACCATTTCCTCGACATGCTGCGCGGCGTCGCGCGCGGCGGCACCGCCTTGCTGCTGATCACCCATCATATCGAGGAAATATTGCCGGAGATCGACCGCATCGTGATGCTGCGCGGCGGCCGCCTCGTGCGCGACGGGGCGAAAGCCGACCTGCTGACCGACGAGGCGCTGAGCGCGCTGTTCGACCTGCCGATCGCGGTGCGCCGGCGCGGCGACTGGTATCACGCCGATATCGAGAGCTAGGGCCTGTCCCGCAGCGGGACAGCACAAACGGCGCTCAATCTTTTGTTCGCAACTCGCGGCATAAGGAAAGGGGACGGTTTCGCCCGCGAATCATTCGCCTGGCGATGCAATTGGATTATAGCGCGCGCATGAAGCCCGAACTGCACCTGACCCAACAGATCGGCCGGCCCAACTGGCGCGATGCGGCACCGGTGCGGCCGGCGGGGCCGGGGCGCAATTTCTGGGCCGGGCTGATCGCCGCGGTGGTCGTCGCATGCCTGGCGATGCTGCTCGCATCGGGGCAGGTGCGGCCGCGCGGCTTCGGACCCTACAGCGTCAGCGTTCCGCTCGCCTTCAAGCCCTATGACCCCGAACGCTGGGCGATCATGAATGCGGACAGCTATACCGACGCGCTGAAGATCGACCCGTCGCTGCCCGATCCACGCAGCATCGATTATGCCGACGCGACCGCCCTGCCGCCCGCCGATCCCGCCGAGCTGCGCGACGAGGCGTTCGTCGGCCCGCCCGCCAGGCCCTATGTCTTTCGCGGCGCGAGCGCGACCGATCGCGAACGCGCCCATTATTGCCTGACCGCCGCCATCTATTACGAAGCGGCGTCGGAAAGCGACGACGGGATGCGCGGGGTTGCCCAGACGGTGCTCAACCGCGTTCGCCACCCCAGCTTCCCGAACAGCGTGTGCGGCGTCGTTTTCCAGGGATCGCAACGCGCCGGCGTGTGCCAGTTCACCTTTGCCTGCGACGGCGCGATGGCGCGCGCGCCGAACCGCGCCGGCTGGCTGCGTGCGAGCCGCGTCGCCTCGGCCGCGCTCGGCGGTGCGGTCTTCCCCGGCGTCGGGCTTGCGACGCATTACCACACAACCGCGATCTGGCCGCGCTGGGGCAAGAGCCTGGTGATGACCAATATCGTCGGCGCGCACATCTTTCACCGCTGGCGCGGCCGCTGGGGGATGCCCGATGCGTTCCGCGTTCCCTATCTGGGCCGCGAGCCCGTTCCGGGCCCGTACCTGCCGGTCGCCGACCAGCTTGCCGCGCGGGCAAAGGGCGCCGCACCGACGGCGCTGCTTCCCGAAGGCAGCGGCAGCGTGACCGCGCCGCTGCCCGACGTCGCCCCCGCCCCGATGCCGAACGCGATGGCCCAGACCAACCGCGACATCGGCAGCCCCGTCCCCGGCGCACAGCCGGCGGCCCCCGCCCCGACCTACACCGATCCCCGCCTCAACCAGTCGGGCCAGATCCGCGACGAATTTCAGAACAGCGGGGAGTGGATTCGGTGA
>CAZSMB010000189.1:0-4668 GCA_964607625.1 uncultured Sphingopyxis sp.
TTCACCTCGACGCCGCGCATGGCCGGACGGCTCAAGCATTGGCAATATGACAGCTTCGTCACCGATTTCGACGATCCGGCGATCGAGCCCGCCTATGTCACCTTTGCGCTCGACGCCGACGGCAAGGTCACCGGGGTGACGATGAAGCCGGTCAGCAAGATCGCCGATTTCAGCTGGGACTATCAGGACCTCGACCTGAAACCCGTGGAGGACAAGAAATGAAGACGCTTGCAATCCTGCTCGCCGCAACGGCGCTCGCCTCTTGCTCGGGCGCGAACGACACGGCGCCGGCACCGGCCGAGCCGCTGCACAGCCGGTTGCTGACGCTCGACACGCATCTCGATTCGCCGATGAACTTCTCGCGCGCCGGCTGGAGCTTCGCCGACCGGCACGAACTGGCGACCGACCTGTCCCAGCTCGACATTCCGCGCATGAAGGACGGCAATCTCGATGGCGGCTTCTTTGCGATATACACCGACCAGGGGCCGCTGACCGCAAAGGGCTATGCCGACGCGCTCGCGCACGCCCGCAAGCGGTCGGACGAGATCGACAAGATGATCGCCGACAACAGCGATGTCATCGGCGCCGCGCGTACTGCCGACGACGCGCGGCGACTCAACAAGGAAGGCAAGCTGATCGCCTTCAAGTCGATGGAAAACAGCTATCCGCTGGGCGAGGACCTGTCACTCCTCAAGGAGTTTTACGACAAGGGGGTGCGGCTTGCGGGGCCGGTCCACGGACTCAACAACCAGTTCGCCGACAGTGCGACCGACAAGCCGAAATGGAACGGGCTCAGCCCGCTGGGCAAGAAATGGGTGGCCGAGATGAACCGGCTCGGTATCGTCATCGACGCTAGCCACTCGTCCGATGCGACGTTCGACCAGCTGCTCGCACTGTCGAAATATCCGATCCTGCTGTCGCACTCGAGCCTGCGCTCGGCACACGACCACCCGCGCAACCTGGACGAGGGCCGCTTGAAGAAGCTCGCCGAAAAGGGCGGGGCGATGTGCATCTCGACCATCTATATGTCCGAGATGAACATGTCGCCCGCGCGCGCGAAGCTGTTCGGCGAATATGAGCATATCGGCGACCTGAGCCCCGAAGCGCAGGCCGACCTGGTGCGCCAGTGGCGCGAACTCGACAAGACCGAGCAGATGTGGGCGGCCGACTTCGAGGCTTATATGAAGATGGTGCTGCGCGCGATCGAGGTCGGCGGCGTCGATCATATCTGCTTCGGGGCCGACTGGGACGGCGGCGGCGGCCTGAAAGGCATCGACGACATCACCGCGCTGCCAAAGGTCACCGAGCGGCTGAAGGAGGCCGGATATTCGGACGCCGATCTGGAAAAAATGTGGAGCGGGAATATCCTGCGCGTCCTGGCAGCACAGGGGACGTAAGCGGTCGGGGTCAGGCCGCCAATTCCATCCGTTCCTCCAGTTCGACCGCTGCGACGGCGACCGCCTCTCCGAGTTTGGCGGCGATCACCGACGCCTGATGCGACGCGAGCCCCGCAACGCTGACCTCGATCCGCATCCAGCCCTGGTCGCGCGCCGCCGACATTCCCGAAGGAATGATCGACCGCTGGGCGAAAAAGCCTGCCACGCGGGCGAGCGACTGGGGATCGGCGAGCGCATCGATGCGAAACAGGTGCATGTCAGGCGGCCGCCCGCTGGCCGTTCGCGATGACCTCTTCGGCCATTTCGTCGGCGACGACCGCCGGCGAACGGCCCTCGCGCGCCGAGCGGTCGAGCAAGGCGGCAACGCGGGGAGCGATGGCGCTGACGCGCGCGTCGACCCCTCGCTCGTCCTCGCCCAGATATTCGGCCGATACGTTGATGATGCCGCCGGCATTGACGACATAATCGGGAGCATAGGCGATACCCCGCGCGAGCAGCAGGTCGGCAACTTCGGCGCTTGCGAGCTGGTTGTTCGCGGCGCCGCACACCAGCCGCGCCTTCATCGTGCGGACCGTTTCGGCGGTCAGCGCGCCGCCCAGGGCGCAGGGCGCGAAAATGTCGGCATCGACCGCGGCGATCGCATCGACGTCGACAATTTGCGCGCCGTGGATATGGGCAAGCCGGTCGCGGCGCGCGGGATTCGGGTCCGCGATCACGAGCTTCGCGCCCGCATCGGCGAGGCGGCGGCAGAGGTCCGCGCCGACATTGCCCGTCCCCTGCACTGCCACGGTCAGGCCGTCGAGGTCGCTGCCCAGCGCGTGGCGCGCGGCTGCGCGCATCGATTCGAATACGCCTTTTGCGGTCCACGGCGACGGGTCGCCGCCGGCGCGGCCGTTTGCGGGCGGCAAGCCGGCGACGTGGCGGGTCGTGCTCGCGACATCCTGCATGTCGGCGACCGAGGTGCCGACGTCTTCGGCGGTGACGTACAGCCCGCCGAGCGATTCAACCGCGCGGCCGAACGCCCGGAACAGCGCGGTGCGGTCGAACCCGCCGGCCGGCTTGCGCAACACGGCCTTCGCGCCGCCGAAGGGCAGGCCGGCGAGGGCGTTCTTGTAACTCATGCCTTCGGCGAGCCTCAGCGCGTCGGCGAGCGCATGGTCGGCATCGGCATAGCTCCAGAAGCGGCACCCGCCTGCACCCGGGCCGAGGGCGGTCGAGTGGATCGCAATGAACCCGTCAAGCCCGGCATCGGCGTCGAACAGCCGGATACATTCGACCGGCGGGGTCAGGCGGGTGGGGCGGGCAACCATGATTTTCTCCTCTGGATAGTGACGGGCATTGTTGCACCGGAGGAGAGGAGAAACTTTCTCTAACTTCGCGCATATCGCGCAGGTTTGAGGATATTCATTCCCAAAAAATGCGTGTAAGAGGTCAGAATGACCGATCTCGATCCCTTTGAAGTGAAGATCCTCCGCGAATTGCAGGGCGATGCAAGCCTGACGACGGCCGAGATCGCCGAGCGCGTCGGCCTGTCGCCGTCGCCGTGCTGGCGCCGCATCGACCGGTTGCAGCGCGAGGGGTATATCCGCAAGCGCGTGGCGGTGGTCGACCGCCGCAAGGTGGGGCTCAACGCGCATGTCTTCGCACAGGTGAAGCTCAACGCCCACGGGCGCGCCAACCTCGACGAATTCAGCGCGGCGATCCGCTCCTTTCCCGAGGTGCTCGACGCCTATGTGCTGATGGGCTCGATGGATTTCATGCTGCGCATCGTCGCGAAGGACATCGACGCCTATGAAAGCTTCTTTTTCGAGCAGTTGAGCAAGCTGCCGGGGGTGCAGGAGATCAATTCGACCGTCGCCCTGTCGGAGATCAAGTCGACGACGGAACTGCCGCTGCGCTAGAGTTTGATCCACTGACGTGGAGGCGGCGCCGGCCCGCTCCCCCACCCGGCCTCCCATAGCCTGCTATCGTCAGGTAGGCCGGGTGGGGAGCGGGCCGGTGCCGCGCGATTCAGCGAAGCTGAATCAGACTCTAACCGACGAAGGCGCGCTCGATCACGAAATCGCCGGGCGCGGCGTTCGAGCCTTCGGCGAAACCGAGCGCTTCGAGCCGGTTCTGGAACCCCTTGATCATCGCCATGCTGCCGCACAGCATGATCCGGTCGGTTGCGGGGTCGAACGCCGCGGGTCCGGTAAGCGGGTGGCCGAACAGCCGCCCGCTGTCGACATGCGCGTCGATGCGCCCGGTGATGCGAAACGGCTCGCGCGTCACCGTCGGCAGATAATGGAACTGGAGCAGCGCCTGATCCTGAACCAGCGGGTCGCCCGCCAGCTGGCTTTCGAGCGCGTCGCGAAAGGCGAGGTCGCCGACCTGCCGCACGCAATGGACCAGCGCGACCTGGCCGAAGCGGTCGTAGATGTCGGGGTCGCGCGCGATGCTGAGAAAGGGCGCCAGGCCGGTCCCCGTCGACAGCAGGAACAGGCGTTTGCCGGGGCGCAGCGCGTCGGCGACGAGCGTCCCCGTCGGCTTGCGGCCAAGATAGAGCGCGTCGCCCGGCCGGATCTTTTGCAGGCGCGAGGTCAGCGGCCCGTCGGGAACCTTGATCGACAGGAACTCCAGTTCGTCGGCATAGGCGGGGCTGGCGATCGAATAGGCGCGCAGCAGCGGCCGCCCCTCGCCGGGCAGGCCGATCATCACGAACTCGCCCGACCGGAAGCGAAAGGCGGGCGGGCGGCTGATCGAGAAACTGAACAGATGGTCGTTCCAATGGTGGACGCGCAGCACTTGCTCGACGGTCAACGAGGCGGAGGGGGCCAGCCTGGCGGCGGCAGCGATACGGTCGCTCATGGACGGGATCTTTCCTGATGGATGGGTGAGGGAGGCGCGAGGTCGCCGAGGTCGAGGCCGACGCCTGCGAAGCCGCGGGTCGCATTGCCGATGGCGGTCGCGAGCGGCACCACCGCGCCGCGGCCGACGAGCAGTGTGAGCATGTCCTGCGCCCGTTCGGGCCGCCAGCGCGCCGCATCGCCCCACAGCGCGAGCAGCACCGCTTCGTCCTCGACGATCCGCGAGCCGGCGATCGGGGCGAAGGTCATCGGGGCCAGCGCGTCGCGGTTGAGCAGCGCCATCGCGACATGGAAATCGGGCAGCACGCCATGCGCCCCCATCAGGGCGAATCCGCGGTGCAGTGCCCGCGGCGGACAGTCGCGCCGCTCGGCCGCCTGCGTCCAGCCGCGTATCGCCCACAACAGGAACCGCCCGCTGTTGCTCA
>CAZSMB010000190.1:0-4667 GCA_964607625.1 uncultured Sphingopyxis sp.
GGCCGCGTGTCGCGCGGGTCGATGATGTCCTCGACCCCGAATTTCTCCGCGGTGCGAAAGGGTGAGCGGACGCGGTTCAGCCGCTCGCGGATCGCCTCGAGATGCGCCGCCGGGTCCTCGGCGGCCTCCAGCTCGCTCTTGTACGCGACCTCGACCCCGCCCTCGATCGGCAGGCTGCCCCAGTCGCCCGAGGGCCAGGCGAAGCGGTACTGGAAGCGCTCGGCGTTCGACATCGCGCTGCCCGCGATGCCATAGGCGCGGCGCACGACGACCGAAGCGAGCGGCACGCTCGCGCGGTAGATCGCGTTCATCGCCTGTACCCCGTACCGGATCGTCCCGCTACGCTCGGCCTCGCCGCCGATCATAAAGCCCGGATTGTCGACGAGGTGGACGATCGGCAGGCGGAACTGGTCGGCGAGCTTGACGAAGCGTTCGGCCTTCTCGCTCGTCTTCGCGTCCCACGACCCGCCGAGATAGGAGGGGTCGCTCGCGAGCACCGCGACGGGCCAGCCGTCGAGCCGCGCGAAAGCGGTGATGACGGCGCGGCCCCAGCGCGCGCCCATTTCGAAGAAACTACCGCGGTCGAACACCGCGTCGGCGATGCGCCGCATCGAATAGACGCGCTTCGCCTCGCGCGGGACGATGGACAGCAAAGCCTCCTCGCGCCGCCCGACCGGGTCGCTGGACGCGGTGCGCGCGGCGCGCTCGTGGATCGAGGACGGCAGATAGGACAGGAAACGCCGCGCCGCCGCAAAGGCTTCGGCCTCGCTCGCCACCTCGTCGTCGACGACGCCGTTGCGCGTATGGACGTCGGTGCCGCCCAATTCCTCGCGGTCCAATGTATCGCCTATCGCCGCCGCGACCGCCGGCCCCGCCGCGAAGAGCTGCGACAGTCCGCGCACCATCACGCTGTAGTGGCTCGCGACGACGCGCGCCGCGCCGAGCCCCGCGGTCGGCCCGAGCGCGAGCGCGACCACCGGCACCGTGTCGAGATTGGCGATGATCCGGTCCCAGCCGGGCACCGCGGGAATATAGGTATATCCCATATCCTCGAGCGTCTTGACCGACCCGCCGCCGCCGGTGCCGTCGATCATGCGGATCAGCGGCAGGCGATATTCGTGCGCCATCGCCTCGCACTGGACGAATTTGCGGTGCAGCGCCGCATCGGCGGCACCCCCGCGCACGGTGAAATCGTCGGCGCTGGCGACCACCGGCCGCCCGTCGATATTGGCGCGCCCGAAGATGAAATTCGACGCCGCGAGGTCGTCCAGCTCGCCGTCGGGGCCATAGGTCCCGCGCCCGGCGATCTTGCCGATTTCGCGAAAGCTGCCCGGATCGACGATCGCCGCGAGCCGCGCCCGCGCATCCATCTTGCCGCGGCCGTGCTGGCGCGCGACCTTTTCGGCGCCGCCCATCTTCTCGGCCATCGCCCGCCGCGCGGCGAGCTCGTCCACGTCTTTCTTCCAGCTCATGGAACCAACGCTAACTGACGTTGACGGAAACGTCATTCGCAAAGTGCGGAGACCCCTCCCGCTTGTGGGAGGGGCAGCGAGACTTGCGGGCTTGCCCGCTAGTCGCAGCGGGGTGGGCCGCGCAAAAAAGGCCGTGCCGCCCACCCCATTGCGGCTAGCCAGCAAGCTGGCAAGCCTCTTTGCCCCTCCCGCAAGCGGGAGGGGTTGGTGCTTGCCCTCCTTCTTTCCCCTGCTACCGTCGCGCGATGATCCGCCGCCTCCCGCTCGCCGTCGCCGCCCTGTTCCTCACCGCCCCGCCCGCGCTCGCAGCACCCGCGCGAACGATGGCCGGCGTCGCCGAGCCCTTCAAAACCGACGCCTTCGATCCCGATGCCGACCCGATGGCAGAGATCGACGCGGCGCTCGCGGCGGCACACGCCTCGGGCAAGCGCGTGCTGCTCGTCATGGGCACGAACAGCTGCCACGACAGCGCGTGGCTCGCCAACCTGCTCGCGACCGACCGCTTCGCCCCGGTGCGCGCGCGCTATGCGATCGTGTTTGCCGACATCGGCATGCCGCAAGCCGATTTCGTCCGCCACCCCGAGGTGCCGAAACGCTTTCGCTTCAGGATCAAGGGGACGCCGACCGTCGCGATCCTCGACGCGGACGGCCATGTGCTCAACCGCAAGGCCGCGCCCAAATGGCGCAATGCCGCGAGCCGCGGCGACGACGACATCTATGACGACCTGATGGAAGAGGAAAAATGATGGCGGACATGAACCTTACGGGCCGCACCGCGCTCGTCACCGGCGCCTCGCGCGGGATCGGCCGCGGGATCGCGCTCGCGCTCGCGGGGGCGGGCGCCGATATTGCGGTCAACTATACGCGCGACGAGGAAGCGGCGGGCGAAACCGTCGCCGCGATCCGGGCGCTCGGCCGCAAGGCGAAGGCCTATCGCGCGTCGGTCGCCGACGAGGAAGCGAGCGCCGAGATGGTCGCCGCGATCGGGGCCGATTTCGGTCCGCTGTCGATCCTGATCAACAACGCCGGCATCGCGAGCCGCGGCAAGGCGGTTGCCGACACGGACGCCGCCGAGGTCGAGAAGCTGCTCGGCGTCCATGCGGTCGGCGCGCATCGGCTGTCGCGCCTCTGCCTGCCCCAGCTTCGCCGGCACGACCGCAGCGACATCGTCGTCATCTCGAGCGTCGCGACGCTGCACCACGCCGCGAACGGCGCACCCTATAATATGGCGAAGGCGGCGGGCGAGGCGCTCGCGCTCACGCTTGCGAAAGAGGAGCTGACGCACGGCGTGCGCGTCAACATCGTGGCGCCGTCGCTGACCGTCAGCGACATGGGCGAGCGGCTCGCGCGGGCGGTCACGGGGCAGGAGGACATCCACCACCTCGACGCCAAATTCCCCTTCGGGCGCGTGCCCACTCCCGACGATGTCGCCGCGGCGGTGCTGTGGTTCGTGTCGGACGCCAACCCCTATTGTTCGGGGCAGAAACTCAATATCGACGGTGCGGGAATGGCGTCGTTCCGCTAGGAACGCGAAAAAGGGGAAAATGATGACCAAGCCGCTGCTTATCGCCGCGCTCGCGCTCACCCTCGCCGGCTGCGCCACGGCGCAATCGCACGAACCGCGCGCGGCCGCCGACAATCCCGCCGCGAGCGGTCCGATGTTCACCCCCACCGAGGTCGAAAGCCGGGGGTCGGTGACCCTCGGCGGCGTCGCCATCCCCTATCGCGCCGTCGCCGGAACGCTGGTCGTCCATCCGCGGGGCTGGGACGACAGCGTGCCGGTCGACCGCAAGCGCGACGCGGATGCCGCGAGCGATGTCCCCGACAGCGAAGCGTCGATGTTCTACACCGCCTATTTCAAGGAGGGGGCACCCGCCGCCAGCCGGCCGATCACCTTTCTGTTCAACGGCGGCCCCGGATCGCCGACCTTGTGGCTGCACATGGGCGCCTTTGGCCCGGTCCGCGTCGAAACCCCCGACCTTGCCCACGGCAGCGCCCCCTATCGCACCGTCCCCAACGACCAGAGCCTGCTCGACGTCTCCGACCTCGTCTTCGTCGACGCCCCCGGCACCGGCTTCAGCCGCGTTGTCGGCGAGGACAAGGCAAAGGCGTGGTACGGCGTCGACCAGGACATTCACGCCTTCACCGTCTTCGTGCGCGATTTCCTGTCGAAATACGGCCGCTGGAAATCGCCCAAATATTTGTATGGCGAAAGCTATGGGACGATGCGCGCCGCCGGGATGACGCTGGCGCTGCAACGGCAGGACATCGACCTCAACGGCGTGATCCTGCTCTCCGACATCTTGAACTGGGACCTGATCCCCGACGATCCGCAGGTCAATCCGGGGGTCGACCTGCCCTATATGGTCTCGCTGCCGAGCTATGCCGCGACCGCCTGGTATCACAAGCGCGCGGGCGCCGGACGCGAGCTCGAACCCTTCCTGAAAGAGGTCGAAGCCTTCGCGACCGGAGACTATGCGCTCGCGCTGCTCAAGGGCAATAATCTGCCCGATGCCGAGCGACGGGCGATCGCGGCGAAGCTCCACGGCTACACCGGCCTGCCGGTCGACTATCTGCTCAAGACGAACCTGCGCATCGAATATGGCGCGCTGCAAAAGGAATTGCTCGCGGACGAAGGGCTGACCACCGGCACGCTCGACACGCGCTTCACCGGTGCAACGCTCGACCCGCTCTCGAAAGTCGCATCGAACGACCCGCAGGGCAGCGCGATCGGCGCCGCCTATACCGCGGCGTTCAACGACTATGTGCGCGGCACGCTCGGCTATGGCGCGGGCACCCATTATGAGGGCGGGCTCGATGTCTATGGCAGCTGGGACTACAAGCACCAGCCGCCCGGCGCCGGCCAGCCGCTGATCGCGCTCCCCAACGTCCTTCCCGACCTTGCGGTGGCGATGAAGCAGAACCCGAAGCTGAAACTGCTGGTGACCGGCGGCTATTTCGACATCTCGACCCCCTATTTCGCGGGCTGGTACGAGCTGCAGCACCTGCCGGCGCCCAAGGACCTGCAAGCGAACATCGCGTACAAATATTATCCCGCCGGCCACATGGTCTATGTGAACGTGCCGCTGCTGGCCGAGATGCACGACGATGTCGCGGGCTTCATCCGGCGCACCGACGGGGTGGATTGATTGCGTTTAGACTACCCGCCTCATCGGTAGCGTTGGGGTGGTAAGC
>CAZSMB010000191.1:0-1340 GCA_964607625.1 uncultured Sphingopyxis sp.
TCTTCATATCAAACCTAGTTATATAAGTAGAGAGGAAGCGGATGGCCTGGGCACATCGGGATAAATGCGCCATCGTCGGCGTCGGGGCGACCGACTATTATGTTCGCGGCAAGAGCTGGCCGCGAACCATCAACGACATGGCTGCCGAGGCGATCATGAACGCCTGTGCCGACGCCGGGATCAGCCACAAGCAGATCGACGGCTTCGCCTATTACTCGACGGCGGGCGCAGGCTATCTCGACAAGTTCGATACCGCGAGCCTGATGGAAACGCTTGGCATGCCGCATATCAGCTTCTCGGCGACGCTGACCAGCGGCGGCGGCGGTTGCGTCGGTGCGGTCGGCCTCGCGACCGCAGGGCTGATGAATGAGGACTGCACATATACGGTCACGCTGATGGCGCTGCAGCAATTGCCGCAGCATCGACTCGGCGTCGTGTTTGGCGCGGCGGCCCCCAGCCCCGAAAACAGCTTCCTCCAGCCGTCGGGGCTCGTCGGCCCAGGGCATCTGATGTCGATGCTGACGCGGCGGCACATGCATCTCTACGGGACGAAACCCGAGGCGCTGAAGGAGATCGTCCAGGCGACGCGTGCCAACACGCACAACCGGCCGAAAGCGGTGCGCAAGAACGGACTGACCGACGATGAATATTGGAACTCGCCAATGCTCGCCGACCCGCTGCGGCGGCTCGACTTCTGCCTCGAAACCGACGGCGCGGTCGCGGTGATCACCACTACCACCGATCGAGCGAAGGATTGCCGCCACAAGCCGGCGCTGATCCACGCCTGCGCGCACGGCGGCCAGCGCGAATGGGGACGCGCCTTCGCGTGGATGGGCATGCCTGACCCCTATTTTGCGAGCGCGGGACACGAATTCACCGCGAACTGCATCTGGGCGCAATCGGGCCTGACGGCGCAGGATATGGACGTCGCGCTGCTCTACGATCATTTCTCGCCGATGGTGCTGATGCAGCTCGAGGACTATGGTTTCTGTGGGCGTGGGGAGGGGAGCGACTATGTCCTATCGGGCAAGATCCGTTACGATGCTGCGATGGGGGGCAAGGCGAATGGCGGCGTTCCGGTAAACACCCACGGCGGCAACCTCAATGAAGCCTATATCATCGGCATGACGCACCTGGTCGAGGCGGTCGAGCAGGTGCGTGGCACGGCGATCAATCAGGTCGCGGATGCCGAATTCGCGCTCGCATCGGGCGGCCCGGCCGCGCTTCCCGTTTCCAGCCTGATCCTGAGGAGGGACTGACATGGCCTATGGCCCCGCGCGCCTGCTTCCCGGCGATCAGATCCGCATCACGACCAACCCCGATACCGAACCCTTCTGGCA
>CAZSMB010000191.1:1440-4639 GCA_964607625.1 uncultured Sphingopyxis sp.
TCGATCTTTCAGGGCTATCTTTCGACGCTGCCGCTCGTCTGGGCGCGCAACAGCGAAGGGCCGATGCCCAATCCCGTCACCTATCCGCCCGACGAGCCTCGCCCGATTTCGCAACAACTTTTCCAGTGCCAGGGCGGCGACTGGCTGCAGATCATGGATCCGACCCGTCAGTTCGACTATGCGTCGATGCCGACGATGTGGGAGGTGATGACCGAAGCCGATGTCGACCTAGAGACGGCGGAGGGGGTCGAAGAGGCGTTTCGCCGCCGCCCGCTCGCCGCGTGGCTCGCCGACCTGCGCGCCGCCGACATCGCCGCCGAGCCCGCCTTTCCGATGGGCGAAGTGCTGCGACACGAGGATGCGATCGCCAATGGCTATGTCATAGAGGTCGATGACCCCGAACTCGGCAGGACGCGCCAGCCGAACACGCCGTTCCACAGCGACGCCGACCTCCCGCAAGGCCGCCCCGCGCCGCGGCTGGGCGAGGGCGGCGACAAGACCTTGCCTCCGAAGCCAGCGCGCGGCGGTGGATCCGCTCCCGCCGAAGTGCTCGAAGGCGTGCGCGTGCTCGACCTCGGCATGTTCCTCGCGGGTCCGATGGGGCCTTCGATGATGGGCGACATGGGCGCGAACGTGATCAAGGTCGAGGCGCTGACGGGCGACCGGATCCGCTTCATGCATCGCTATTATCAGGCCGCCGCGCGCTCGAAGCGCAGCCTCGCGCTCGACCTGACCAAGCCCGCGGCGCAAGCGATCCTGAAGCGGTTGCTCGAATGGGCGGAGGTCGTGCACCACAATATGCGCTTCAAGGGTGCGGCAAAGCTCGGACTCAGTGAGGCTGGCATTCGCGCCCACAATCCCGACGTCGCATTCAATTATTCGAGCGCCTATGGCCAGCGCGGCGCGCGCGGCAACTGGCCGGGTTATGATTCGATCTTTAACGCGATTGCTGGCTGGGAATTCGAGAATGCGGGGGAGGGCAATCGCCCGATCTTCAACCGTCCCGGCACGATGGACGTGTCGACTGCCCAGAGCTGCCTCGTCGAGCTGATGGCATCGCTCTATGCAAAGCGGACGACGGGAAGGGGCTACACGACGCAGACGTCGTTGCTCGGCCTCGCCACCTTCACTCAGGGGGAGCGGTTGATCGGCCCCGACGGCACGCTCAGCGAAACCTATCATCTTACGAGCGACCAAACCGGCTTTTCACCCTGGCACCGTATCTATGAATGTGCCGACGGCGAATGGATCGCGGTCGCGGCACATAAGGCAGCACAGCGTGCGGCGATGCGCGCGGTCTTTGGGGAGGACGACACCGACTTCGTGGCGGTCGCAAGAAAGCGAGGCGCTGCCGGGCTGCTCGCCGCATTGGAAGCCGCGGGCGTGCCCTGCGACCGCGTAAATTTCGAGGACGCGATGAACCGCTTCTTCGACGATCCGCTCAACCGCGACCTCGGGCTTGTCTCGGTGCTGCCGCAGCCGCTCTATGGCATGGTAGAGCAGCCCGGCGCCTTCTGGAACTTCGTCGATACGCCCGTATCGTTCAAATATTGCTGCCCGGCGGTCGGCGAGCATAGCGACGAAATATTGCGCGAGATCGGATATTCGGACGCCGAGATTGCCGATTTTCGGGCGCAGGGAATCGTCGGTTGACCGCGGTTCCCGCGGCCCTGCTTCCTGAAGGTCTTGCTGCAGCCGTTGAGGCGGCGAGCGGCGCGCGGATCGTCGCGGTCCGCCCGCGCGGCGGCGGTGGCGCGTCACGCGAAGGTGCCGAGCTCGATCTCGTCTGGGCCGATGGCGGCGCCGCCAGCGCCTATATGAACTACGACGTCCACAAGGCGGGGGCCGGAGACGATGCAGCTTTCCTGCGCGAGGCGGCGGCGCTGCGTGCGTTGTCGGGGCCACTCGCGGCGGCGGGGGTGCGCGTTGCACCCTATTATGCCTCGGTGCCGGCGCAGCGCGCGCTCGTGTGCGGGCTCATTTCAGGGCGTGACCGCTTTGGCGCTCTGACCGACGCGGCGCAGCGCGACGCGCTCGCCGCGGACTTCATGGCACAGCTCGCCGCACTTCACCGTATCGACGTCGCGGCGGAGCCAGTCGAGGGCATGGGGCCGGTCGAACCCGCCGAAGTCTTCGCACGCCGTCGGATTGCCAATCTGCGCGCGGGGAACAGCGGAAACGCGTGGGACCCGCTGATCCACCTGTCGCTGGACTGGCTCGAAGCGAACATGCCCACGAACATGCCCGCTCCGGTTATCGTCCACGGCGACGCAGGGCCGGGCAATTTTCTCTATGAAGGTGACTGTGTCACCGCGCTCCTCGACTGGGAGCTCGTCCATTATGGCGATCCGATGGCCGATCTCGCGATGCTGAGCTTGCGCATGCTCTTCCAAGGCTTCGTGCCTTTGCCGCAGGCGTTTGCCGCCTATGAAGCGGCGGGAGGGCATCGCGTCGACCTGGCTCGGCTGCGGTATTGGCGACTCCTGTTCCAGACGGCGTTCGCGCGTCGCTCGCGCTACGACGATCCCGACGCGCCACCCCCGCCCAACCTTGGCATGAACCTCGTCTATTCAACGATCCACCGGCGCGTGCTTTCCGAAGCGCTGGCCGAAGTCGCCGGCGTCATGCTGCCTCCGGTGGCGCTTCCCGACGCGCCGCCGGGCGCACACGACCGAAGTTTTGCGGTGGCGCTTGAGGACATCCGCGATACGATCGTCCCGCGGCTCGCCGACCAACAGGCGGCGACAAAGGCCAAGGGGATGGCGCGCCTCGTCAAATGGTGGCGCGCGATCGAACGGTATCAGCCCGGGTTTCACAAGGTGGAGCGTGCAGAGCTGGGGGCGGCGCTGGGGTACGATTTCGCGGATCATGCCGCCGCCTGGGCGGCCTTTAGCGACGCTGTGGCGAACGGCCGGATCGGTGCGGACACTGCGATCATCCTTTGCAACGCGCACGAAGCGCGCGAAGCGGCGCTGCTCGCCGACGCGATGGGCGGTCTCGCCGCGACCCGCTTCGCCCCGCTCGAATAGATCACGGAAATGGGAAAGGTGAGCAACATGTCGAAGGATATTCTGGGATATAAAGGCAAGCGCGTCGTCGTCATGGGCTGCTTTTCGGGGACCGGCGAAGCGTGCGCGCGGGCGCTCGTCGATCTTGGCGCCGAAGTGCATGGCGCCGACATCAAGCCATCGCCGGTCGA
>CAZSMB010000192.1:0-2931 GCA_964607625.1 uncultured Sphingopyxis sp.
TGATGCTTGGGCATCATGCGGTTCACCTGGTCGATGAAGATGATGTAGGGCTCGCCGGTAGCCAGCCGCGTCTCGACGAGCTTCTGGAACAGGCTGCGCGCGTCGACGGTGCCGCGCACGCTCTGGTCCTTGGGGCTGCGCAGGTTGAATTCGGCGCCGTCGCGCACCGCTTCCATGAACTCGTCGGTGAGCAGCACGCCGTGGTGGAGGTTGAGCGCCTTGCGGTTGAAGTCGCCCGACGGCTTGCGGACCTCGAGGAACTCCTCGATCTCGGGGTGCGAGATGTCGAGGTAGCAGGCCGCCGAACCGCGGCGGAGGCTGCCCTGCGAGATCGCGAGGGTCAGGCTGTCCATCACGCGGACGAAGGGGATGATGCCGCTGGTCTTGCCGTTCAGGCCGACGGGCTCGCCGATCCCGCGCACCGCGCCCCAATAGGTGCCGATGCCGCCGCCGCGGCTCGCGAGCCAGACATTCTCGTTCCAGGTGCCGACGATACCCTCCAGGCTGTCGTCGACGCTGTTGAGGTAGCAGCTGATCGGCAGGCCGCGTCCGGTGCCGCCGTTCGACAGCACCGGTGTGGCGGGCATGAACCACAGGCGGCTGATATAGTCGTAGAGCCGCTGCGCATGCTCGGCATCGTCGGCATAGGCCGACGCGACGCGGGCGAAGAGATCCTGATAGGATTCGCCGGGAAGGAGGTAGCGATCCTTCAGCGTTTCCTTGCCGAAATCGGTGAGCAGCGCGTCGCGGCTGGCGTCGGTTTCGACCTCGAACCGGCGCGCGTGAACCTTCGGCTCGCCGCCGTCGTTCAGCTTGGCCGCGCCCGCGCCCGAATCGCTTTTCGATTCGGTCGCTTCGGGCGCGTCGTTTTTCGCCAGTTCCATCGTCGCCACGTCGTTCGTCTCCACCCGGTCCGTTTCCCGAAAATCCATTGGTTCACCCCGTTTTCTGCAGCGCGTCTCCACGCGATCTGTTCCCGTCTTGTTCGACTCGCAGGGCGAAGCCCCAGCCTAACATTTTACGCCCCCCTCGTGGGACTTTTTTTGGGCGCGAAAGGGTCTTTCCGAAGCCCACGTGCAATGGGCGACGGAATTCCGCCATTTCCGGCCAAATACTAATGCTTGGGGTGCCCCCTTCGGCTGACCCACCACCTATAGTGCCACGTCGGGCGCGCGATGCAAGACGGTAAATGACAGATTGACGACTCAACTCGTCGCTATTCCGATTCGCCTCGTCGTATGCAGGGGGCGTTTCACCAGCCGCCGGGCGCGGCTTTGTGCGGGGTTGCGGGCGTGGAATGGGCCGGCGCAGGGGACCCGAAGAAATTTGGTCCGGCCCGATCCGGCGCGAGACTGCGATCACAAGATGTTGGGGGTGGAGACGGGAGCCGCCGATCGCGAGGTCGGCGAACGAGCTAGGGCGCAAAGAAAAAGGGCCCCGGCAATGCCGGAGCCCTTTCTCTAAATGCTTGGGGCCTTAGGCCGGAGCGCCACCGCTACCGGTGCCGCCGCCGCCAACCCATCTCCAAATCCATGCCATATCAAAAACTCCTGATGCGCACTGTCATCGCAGGACAGTTAACGGACCATATACCTTAATTGACATGGTAAATCGAGTCTTAACCTTAATATAATGCTGCCGAACTGGCAGTTATGCGGTGCGGCTGTGCGGGGAGGCGAGGAGGGTGGTCGCCAGATCGGTGAAAAGCTGTGGTTTACCAAGGTGGTAACCTTGTCCGACATCGCATCCGAGCTGGGCGAGCAGCGCCATTGTCGGCGCGTCTTCGATCCCTTCGGCGACCGCGACGGCGCCGAGGCGATGCGCGAGATCGATCGTCGACTTGACGACTTCGAAGTTGCGCTGCGAATCGCGCATGGTCATCACGAAGCGCTTGTCGATCTTGATCTCGTCGGCTTCGATCTCGGTCAGATATTCGAGGTTCGACTGGCCGGTGCCATAATCGTCGATCGACAGGCGGATACCCGCGCGGCGAAGCTGGGCGAGGGTCTGGCGGGCCTGGCGGCTGTTCTCGATCTGCGCGGTTTCGGTGATTTCGATCGTCAGCAGTTCGGGGGGCAGGTGATGCGCGGTCAGCATGACGCGGATCGTTCCGACGAGATCGTTGTGATCGAGCAGCGCCGCCGACAGGTTGACCGACATGTTGATCGCAAGCCCGCGGTCGCGAAGCTGAGCAGCCGAGCGGATCGCCTGGTCCATCACGAACAAGGTCAGGCGATAGATATCCTGGCTCTTTTCGGCCTGGACAATGAATTCGTCGGGCGGGATCGGCCCGCGCGTGGGGTGTGTCCAGCGCGCAAGGGCCTCGACGCCGACAAGGCGTCCCGACCCGATTTCATATTGCGGCTGAAAGGCGACCCAGATGTCGCCGCCCGAAAGCGCATCCTCAAGCTGTGAGTGGAAGCTGAGCTGCCAGCCGGCATCGTCCTTTTCGCGCGGCGTATATTTGGTCCACAGCGCGCGCGTGCGGATCGATTTTTCGGCGGCGACGAGCGCCGCGGCGAGGCGCTGGGCGTTCGATCCTTCGAATTCGTCGTTGACGCCAAAGGCGATCGCGACGTCGATCTTGAGTTCGCCGATCGTCAGCGGCGAATTGAACAGCGCGGCGAGCCCCGCAAGATGCCCCTCGATCTGGCTGTGCTGATAATAGGGAACGAGCCAGGCGAAGCTGCCGTCGAGATCGTGATGCAGCTGCGTCCCGTGGCAGGCGAGCGTCAGGCGGCGCGCGACCTGCTCGACGAGCTGTTCGCTGCCTTCGCCCGGCAGGAACGCGGCCAGATCGCCGAAGTTGACGAGCTTGGCGGCGATCACGGTCGCGCTGCCAAAGGGCGGCTGTCCGCGCATCGCCTCGAAATTGGGCAGGCCCGACACCGGGTTCTCGCGCTGGGCGGAAAAGCGCCGCCGCTTGCGCGA
>CAZSMB010000192.1:3031-4638 GCA_964607625.1 uncultured Sphingopyxis sp.
TCGCCCGTGACGGGGCGCGTCCCCAGGCGTCCGACCGCGAAATCGACCATCATGTCGAGCGGTTCGGCGAGGCTCGACAGGCCCACCACCACGCACAAGAGGACCGACAGCGCGAACGAGCGCCAGCTGATGATCATCTTGTTAATAGCAAGCGGCACGCGCGCTTCTCCGGCAATTGCCGGACGGGACTAGCCCTCGATGGTTAGCATCGCGTTAATTATGAACGAAGGCTTGCACCCGCCGCGCGCCGCGTTCAGCGCATCGCGGGCAGCGCCGCATCGCCCGCCAGCGCCGACGGAGCGAGGCCCGCCGCGGCGGGAACGATCTGCTGAAGGTAGAAGCGCGTCGACGCGATTTTCGCTTCGAGGAAGGCGGGATCGCCCGTGCCCTCCTCGATCGCCGCCTTCGCACCGCGATGCTGGAGCGCCATCAGCCACCCGCACGTCGCGGTGGCGAGCATCGTGAGATAGGGATAGCTGCCCGCGAGCCGGTCGGGAACGGGGGCGTTCGCCATCCAGTCGGTCACCGCGCGGCACGCCTCGGCAAGCTGGCCGAGTTCGGGGAAATCCTCGCCCGCGCCCGCGGCGATATCGTCGATCAGGCCGCGGATCAGGTCGCCGCCCGCCATGCCCAGCTTGCGTCCGACCAGGTCGGCGGCCTGGATGCCGTTGGTGCCTTCGTAGATCGGGGCGATGCGCGCGTCGCGATAATGCTGCGCCGCCCCGGTTTCCTCGATGAAGCCCATGCCGCCGTGGACCTGAATCCCCAGGCTGGCGACCTCGCAGCCGATGTCGGTCGCGTGCGCCTTCGCCAGCGGGGTCAGGATTTCGGCGCGCATCGCCGCGGCCTCGTCGCCCAATTTGCCGAAATCGACCTGCGCCGCGGCATAATAGACGAGCGCGCGTGCCGCCTCGGTCTGCGCGCGCATCCGCCACAGCATCCGGCGCACGTCGGGGTGCTGGTCGATCGTAACGGGGGTGCGATCTGCGCTGCCCGCGAGCGAAGACTGGACGCGCTCGGCGGCGAAGGCGGTCGCCTGCTGCGTTGCACGCTCGCCGATCTGGATGCCCTGACAGCCGATCATCAGTCGCGCATTGTTCATCATCACGAACATGGCGCGCATGCCGCCCATTTCCTCACCGACGATTTCGCCCAGGCACTCTTCGTCTTCGCCATAGATCATCACCGCGGTCGGCGACCCGTGGATGCCGAGCTTGTGCTCGATCGACGCGCAGCGCACGCCGTTCGAAAGCGTCGGCTTGCCGTCGGCATCGAGGCGATATTTGGGGACGAGGAACAGCGAGATACCGCGCGTCCCCTCGGGCGCGCCGGGGGTGCGCGCGAGGACGAGGTGGACGATATTGTCGGTGAGGTCGTGCTCGCCGAAGGTGATGAAGATTTTCTGCCCCTTGATCCGGTAGAGGCCGGCGTGCTCGCCCTCGGTCACCTTTTCGGCGACCGTGCGCAGCGCGCCGACGTCGCTGCCCGCGGCGGGCTCGGTCAGGTTCATCGTGCCGTTCCACTCGCCGGTGACGAGCTTGGGCAGCCAGACCTGGCGCTGCTCCTCGGTGCCATAGGCCATCAGCGCGTGGATCGCGCCGGGGGTC
>CAZSMB010000193.1:0-4621 GCA_964607625.1 uncultured Sphingopyxis sp.
ACTCATAATCCGCATAGGCCTGGCTCTCGTCGGCCAGGTCGCTGAACTTGGTCGTCTTCGCCTCGAAGTGCAGGCGGATTTTGCCGGTCGAACCGTGGCGCGATTTGGCGACGATGACTTCGGCAAGGCCGAAGACGCGCTCCATCTCGGCCGCCCACTCCTCGTGCGCGGCGTGGATCTTGACGTCGTCGCCCTCGATCGGCCGTTTGGGCTCGCGCGCCGCGACGTAATAATCCTCGCGGAACACGAACAGCACCATGTCGGCGTCCTGCTCGATCGAGCCCGATTCGCGCAGGTCGGAGAGCTGCGGCCGCTTGTCCTCGCGGCTTTCGACCTGGCGGCTGAGCTGCGACAGCGCCATCACCGGCACATTAAGTTCCTTCGCCAAGGTCTTCAGACCGCGTGAGATTTCGGAGATTTCCTGCACGCGGTTATCGCCGCTCCGCGACGAACCCTGAAGCAGCTGGAGATAGTCGACGATGATGAAGCCGATGCCGTGGCGGCGCTGAAGCCGGCGCGCGCGGGTGCGCAAGCTGGCGATCGTCAGACCCGGCGTGTCGTCGATGAACAGCGGCAACGTCTGGAGCTGCTGCGCCGCGCGGGACAGCTGCTGGAACTGTTCCTTGCTGATCTTGCCCATGCGCAGCGCCTCGCCCGACACGCCCGACTGCTCGGCGAGCACGCGCGTCGCGAGCTGATCGGCGGACATTTCAAGGCTGAAGAAGGCGACTTTCGCGCCCATATTCTTTTCGGGCGGAATCCCGTCTTCCTCGTCGCGGCGAAAGCGTTCGGCGGCATTATAGGCGATGTTGGTTGCCAGCGAGGTCTTGCCCATGCCCGGACGGCCCGCGAGGATCATCAGGTCGGAATTGTGCATGCCGCCGATCTTCGCGTTCATGCTGCCGATGCCCGTGGTGATCCCCGACAGGTGGCCGCCCGAATTGAGCGCGCGTTCGGCGGCTTGCAGCGCGGTCAGGCTCGCGGTGTTGAAGCTCTTGACCGACCCCATCTCGGCCTCGCCCCCCGCCACGCGATAGAGCGCGGTTTCGGCTTCCTCGATCTGCGCCTGGGGGTCGACGCTTTCGCTGGTATCGAGCGCACCATCGACCATCGTCCGGCCGACGTCGACCAGTTCCCGCAGCAACGCGAGATCGTAAATCTGCCGCGCAAAGTCGCGCGCACCGATCAAGCCCGCGCCGCTGCCCGTGAGCTGGGCGAGATAGCCGACGCCGCCCACGGCCTTCATCGCCTCGTCGGCCTCGAAATAGGGTTTGAGCGTCACCGGCGTTGCGATGCTGTTGCGTTCGATCAGCGCCATCGTCTGCGCAAAGATGCGCCCATGCAGCGGTTCGAAGAAATGCGCCGCGTGCAACTGTACGGGAAGGTCCTCGACGACTCGGTTATCGATAAGAATCGCGCCCAGAAAGGCGGCTTCGGCCTCGATATTGCGCGGCAATTGGCGTTCGTCCCCGGCGTTGGCCGGGGCTGGGATGAGGGCGAGTTCGGGCATGGGGACCTATAATGCGCCGTTCGCGGTTGGCACGCAACCGGCTTGGTCGCGGCCATCCCCGGCACCGGGGGCGCTTCTGGGGATAAGTCGAAATTCCTTCGGATTATAGCAGCATAATCGTCATCCCGGCGAAGGCCGGAATCGCGACGTTGCCCTGTAATGCCCCGGCGAGATCCCGGCTTTCGCCGGGATGACAACCAAGACGCCGCAAAAGAGAGCAGCGCGTCACCCCCTTGCCCTTCATGCGGGGCAAAGTAGAAGCACGGGGAGCATGGCCGACTTCGATCCCCCGAAACAGCGCATCATTTCGATCGACCTCGACGAAAGCTCGATCGTCTGGCGCAACCCCGATGTCGAGCAGGAGCGGCGTGTCGCCATCTTCGACATATTGGAGGACAACAAGTTCGTGCCGCAGCGCGGCCATGCCGACGGCTACGCCGGTCCATACCGGCTGAAACTGCGCGTCGAGGACGGACGGTTGATCTTCGAGATTGCACGCGAGGACGGTTCGCCCCTGGAAGGCGTCATCCTGGGCCTCGGTCGCTTCCGGCGGCCCATCCGCGACTATTTCGCCATCTGCGACAGCTATTACCAGGCGATCCGCACGTCCACGGCCCAGCAGATCGAAACCGTCGACATGGCCCGGCGCGCGCTGCACAACGAGGCGGCGGAGATGCTCATGGATCGTCTCGACGGCAAGATCGCGGTCGATTTCGACACCGCGCGGCGCCTGTTCACGCTGATCTGCGTCCTCCATATCAAGAGCTGACAATGGCGATGGGGGTGACATTTTCGAAGCGCGGCACGAGCGAATGGCGCACGGCTCTCGTACGCTGGATGCGCCGGATCGCCGCGCTCGCCGCACTGCTTTTGCTTGCCGTCGGCGTCGCGCTGTGGTGGGCCGCCCGGTGGACGCCGCCGCGCGACAGATATCCGTTGCAAGGGGTGACGATCGACGCGGGCAATGGCGTCGTCCATTGGGGGTCGATCAAGGCCGCCGGCGCCGATTTCGGCTATATTTTCGCGACCGACGGCGATTCAGGCGTCGATCCGAATTACGCCCGCAACATGGCGGCCGCGCGCGCGGCGGGCATCCGCACCGGACCGATCCATCGCTATAGCCTGTGCCGGCTCGCGACCGACCAGGCCGCCAACTTCATCCGTCACGTACCGCGCCGTGCCGACGCACTGCCGGCAGTCGTCTGGCTCGACTATGACGACCGCTGCGCCGACCGCCCGACGCGCGCGCTGCTGCTCAGCGAACTCGCGACGTTCCTGGCGCAGATCGAGGCCCACATGGGCAAGCGCAGCCTGATCGCCCCGGGCCCGAATTTCGAGGCCGACTACCGGGTGACGAGCGGGATCGCACGCACCACCTGGCTGCGCCGCGACTTCTTCCCTCCCGATTATGGCGCGCATCCGTGGGCGATGTGGCAGGCGAATAATTATGTGCGGCTGGCCGGCGCCGACGGTACGGTCGGCTGGAACGTGGTCCGCCCCGAAGGAATGAGCGATGAACAGCAATGACGAACGCGATGCGCTGATCGATGCGGCGCGCGACGCCGCCAGCCGCGCCTATGCCCCCTATTCGGACTTTCATGTCGGCGCGGCGCTGCTGCTCAAGAATGGCGATATCGTGACCGGCGCCAATGTCGAGAATGCAAGCTATGGCCTGGCGCTATGCGCCGAGACCGTGGCGGTGGCGAAGATCGCGAACGAGGGCTGGATCGGCGAACTCGCCGCGGTCGCGATCGTCGGGGGCCGACCCGACGGAGAGGCGCTGATCGGCGGCGAGCCGGTCAATCCGTGCGGACGGTGCCGCCAGATATTGAACGAGGCCGCCGAACGGTCGCGGACCGACCTGTGGATCCATTGTGCCTCTGGGGACGGAAAGGCGGTGAAAAGCTATCGGCTCAGCGAATTGTTGCCGGCCGCTTTCGGGCCAAAGGATCTGGGGATGATCCCCGACTGATCGCTTGCGCAAAGCGCAGCGGGCCGACAAGAGAAGCCATGGCCATTCTTTCCGACCGCTGGATTCGCGACGCCGCCCGGACGCAGGGCATGATCGAACCGTTCGTGGAGGCGCAGCGCCGTGACGGGTGCATCAGCTACGGCCTGTCCTCTTATGGCTATGACGCCCGCGTGGCGCCCGAATTCAAGATCTTCACCAATGTCGACAGCGCGGTCGTCGATCCCAAGGATTTCGCGTCGAACAGCTTCGTCGACCGCGAAACCGACGTGTGCATCATTCCGCCCAACAGCTTTGCGCTCGCCCGCACGGTCGAATATTTCCGCATTCCGCGCGACGTGCTCGTCATCTGCCTGGGCAAGTCGACCTATGCCCGCTGCGGCATCATCGTGAACGTGACCCCGCTCGAACCCGGCTGGGAGGGCCATGTGACGCTCGAATTTTCGAACACGACGCCGCTGCCCGCCAAAATCTATGCCAATGAAGGCGCATGCCAGTTTCTTTTCCTTCAGGGCAACGAGCCCTGCGAAACGAGCTACGCCGACCGTTCCGGCAAATATATGGGCCAAAAGGGCGTAACCCTGCCCCGCCTCTGATCCGCGGAACCTCTGCGCGCGTCCGGCGTCCTGACTGCAAGGGCGGACGGGGCGCACCAAAGTGGAGGACCATCCCATGTCCATGATTGCCGTCTTCATCGGACGCGTGTTCATCGCCGTCATCTTTCTGGTGTCGGGCATCAACAAGCTGATCCACGTCAACGACACCAGCGCCATGATCGCCGGCGCAGGGTTGCCCCCCGGGCTGGCGATCCCCACCGGCCTGTTCGAACTGATTGCCGGTATCTGCCTGGTCTTCGGCGTCGCAACGCGGCTGTGGTCGATCCTGCTCGCCGGCTTCGTCCTCCTGACGATCCTGTTCTTCCATCGCGACTTCACCGATCCCATGCAGGCGATGATGGCGATGAAGAATCTGGCGATCGCCGGCGGTCTCCTCTGCCTCTTCGGCTACGGCAATACGCGCTGGAGCTATGACGCGCTGCGCCAGCGTCGCCGCGACGAAATCGCGACGCACGACGCCGAGTTGCGCGCGCGCGATGCCGAGGTCCGCGCGGCGCGCGCCGAGGGCCGGACGGTCGAAACCGT
>CAZSMB010000194.1:0-4616 GCA_964607625.1 uncultured Sphingopyxis sp.
ACCGGGCGGCAAAAGGTGCCGACGCCGGGGCCATATTCGACGAACAGCTTCGTATTTTTCCAGTCCACCGGGCGCAGCATGTGGCGGATCAAGGTCGGCGAGGACGGCACGATCGACCCGACCATCACCGGGTGCTTGATGAAGCCGCGGACGAACATGCCCCACGGTCCGAAAATGCGTTTCAGCCGTTCGCGCATCCGGCGGGACGTCGCGATCTTCGATTCTTGGGCCTGGGCCCGCGGATTGGTCATGATGGCTTTCGCGTTGTTGCGGTTCATGAATGCGTGGCAAAAAGGACGCCGCCACGCAAGAAAAGAGTCACGCTTGACGCTGGACACGCGTCGCCCGGTCTGTAGGGAGAGGCGCAGGCACGACGACCGGAGCCGGCGGGAGGGACTGAATTGTCGACGATATCGCGCTCGATTCCCTCCGACCGCATGGCCGTCCTTTTCGCGATCATGCTCGTCGCCGCGGCAGGCAACACCGCGATGCAATCGATCCTGCCGGCGATCGGAGCAAAGCTGCACATCCCCGACGTATGGGTCAGCCTGGCCTTCAGCTGGTCGGCGCTGCTGTGGGTGCTCACCGCGCCGCACTGGGCGCGCCAATCGGACAAGCGCGGGCGCCGCGCGCTCATGGCGCTGGGCATTGTCGGCTTCCTGTCGTCGATGGCGCTGTGCGGGCTGACGCTCTGGTCGGGCCTTTCGGGCTGGCTCGCAGCGGGTCCGACCTTCATCCTCTTCGCGCTGTTTCGCAGCCTCTATGGCTCGCTCGGATCGGCGGCGCCGCCCGCAGTGCAGGCCTATGTCGCGGCGCGCACCGACCCCGACGAACGTACACAGGCGCTTTCGCTCGTCTCGTCCTCTTTCGGCCTCGGCACCGTGATCGGCCCCGCGGTCGCACCCTTCTTCATCCTCCCCGTCCTCGGGCTGTCGGGTCCGCTGATCGTCTTTGCGCTGATCGGCATCGTCGTGCTCGTCATGCTGCGCTGGCGCCTGCCCAACGACACTCCGCGCTTCGCCGCCCGTGGGTCGATCGCGCCCTATCCAACCTCGGGCACCACCGACCCGGCGCGCAGCGACGACGAAGAGGATGACGAAGGTGCGCCGCACCCTCCCCTGCGCTGGACCGACGGCCGGGTACGGCCGTGGCTGCTTGCCGGCCTCTTCGGCGGCCAGGCGCAGGCGATGATGCTCGGGGTGATCGGGTTCCTCATCCTCGACCGCCTGCATCTGCGCTCCAACCCCGACGAGGGGGCCGCAATCACGGGAATCGTGCTGATGGCAGGCGCCTTTGCCACCCTGCTGGCGCAATGGGGCCTGATTCCGCTGCTCAAGCTGACGCCGCGCACGACGGTGCTCGTGGGCGCGGCGCTCGGTGCGGTCGGCACGGTTATGACGGGACTTTCGCAGGATCTCCACGCGATCGTGATCGGTTTCGCGACCGGCTCGCTCGGCTTCGGCCTGTTCCGGCCCGGCTTCACGGCCGGGGCATCGCTATCGGTGCCGCGGCGCGATCAGGGTGCCGTCGCGGGAATGACCGCGTCGATCAACGGATCGGCCTATATCATCTCGCCGGCGATCGGCGTGCTGCTCTACAATTGGCATGCGATGGTCGCTTACGGTCTCATGGCGGCCTTTTGCACCTGGCTCGTCGCCTGGGGCTGGTCCGCGCTGCGGCAGGACCAGCCCGCAAGTGACGGGCGATAGCACCGCCGGCATCAACCGCTCGGTTCGTCCTCGCCATGCTTCTGGTCGCGGACGGGCTTCAACATCCCGGGCGCGAAAAAGCCGATCGGGTCGACGCTCATCGCCTTCTGCTTGATCTCCCCCTGGATCTTTTCATAGTCGCGCTCCATCGCCTCGGTAACCGAAGCGCGGGTATCTTTCAGCGCGGCCTCGAAATCGTCCATCGTCACCGTATCGCTCTGCATCGAGCGCTTGAGCGCCGCGAGACCGGCGCGGCGGACCAGATCCTCGAGGTCGGCGCCCGTAAAGCGATCGGTCCGCTTTGCGAGCTCCTCCAGGTCGACATCGCCGGCAAGCGGCATCCTGCCGGTGTGGATTTCCAATATCCGCTTTCGGCCGCCGACGTCGGGAACGGTCACATAGATGAGTTCGTCGAGACGCCCTGGCCGGAGCAGCGCCGGATCGATCAGGTTGGGGCGGTTCGTGGCGCCGATCACGACCACCGATTGCATCTCCTCGATCCCGTCCATCTCGGCCAGGATCGTGTTGACGACGCGCTCGGTCACCTGCGGTTCGCCCGATGTCCCGCTGCCGCGCGCGGGCACCAGGCTGTCGAGTTCGTCGATGAAGATGATCGTCGGCGCGACCGCCCGCGCCCGCGCGAACATGCGGGCGATCTGCTGCTCGCTCTCGCCATACCATTTGGAAAGCAGGTCCGACGATTTGATCGCGATGAAATTCGCGTCGGATTCGCGCGCCGCCGCCTTGGCCAGCAGCGTCTTGCCTGTGCCCGGCGGGCCATAGAGCAGGAAACCCTTGGCCGGACGAATACCGAGCCGGCGGAACGCTTCGGGATGTTTGAGCGGAAGTTCGATGCCTTCGACCATCTTGTCGCGCGCGGCATCGAGGCCGCCAATGTCGCTCCATCGCGTTTTCGGGGCCTGCACCATCACTTCGCGCATCGCCGATGGCTGGACCCGTTTGAGCGCATTCAGAAAATCGTCGCGCGTGACGCTCAACTCGTCGAGCACGTCGGGCGGGATCGTTCCCTCCGCGAGATTGAGCTTGGGCATGATGCGCCGCACCGCCTCGATCGCGGCCTCGCGCGTCAGCGCGGCGACGTCCGCACCGACGAAACCAAAGGTCGTGCGCGCCAGTTCGGCCAGGTCGACATCGCTCGCCAGCGGCATGCCGCGCGTGTGGATGCCCAATATCTCGCGCCGCCCGCTTTCATCGGGAACGCCGATCACGATCTCGCGATCGAAGCGGCCGGGGCGGCGCAGCGCCTCGTCGACCGCATCGGGACGATTGGTCGCTGCGATCACGACAAGGTTGGTCCGCGGTTCGAGTCCGTCCATCAGCGTCAGCAGTTGCGCGACGAGGCGCTTTTCGGCCTCGCCCGTCACCTGTCCGCGCTTCGGCGCGATCGAGTCGATCTCGTCGATGAACAGAATCGACGGCGCGGCCTTGGCCGCCTGTTCAAAGATTTCGCGGAGTCGCTTTTCGGACTCGCCATAGGCGCTGCCCATGATCTCCGGCCCGTTGATCAGGAAGAATTGCGCGTCGCTTTCGTTCGCGACCGCCCGGGCGAGGCGCGTCTTGCCGGTTCCCGGCGGGCCGTGCAACAGCACCCCGCGCGGCGGGTCGACACCCAGGCGGCGGAACAGTTCGGGATAGCGCAGCGGCAATTCGACCATCTCGCGTAGCTGGTCGATCGTCTCGCCCAGCCCGCCAAGGTCGTCATAGGTGACGTCGGTGCGCCGCGCATCCTGCGGCTCCTGATATTCGGCGAGCAGTTCGACTTCGGTATTCTCGTCGATCGTCACGACACCCTTCGGGGCGGCCGAGACAACGATCAGGCGCACTTCGGCGAGCGCATAGGCCGGGGCGTTGAGCATCTGGCGAAGCTGCGGCGGCATGTCGCCGGCGGGAAGCCGCTGCTGCCCCGCGGTCGCCACCGTGTCGCCGGGCAGAAGCGGGCGGCCGAAGAAGCTGCGCTTCAGCGCATTGGCCGAACCCTGAAGCCTCAGATTTTGTTGCGCGGGCGCAAAGACGACCCGCGTCGCGGGCCGCGTCTCGACCCGGCTCAGCGCCACCATGTCGCCAGCACCGGCTCCGGCGTTGGCTCGCAACAGGCCGTCGAGGCGAATGACGCTGAGGCCTTCGTCCTCGGCATAGGGGGCCATCACGCGCGACACCGTTTCCCGCTTGCCGGTGATCTGGATCGCATCGCCCTCGGTCACGCCCAGCTCGGCCATCGCCGCTCGCGGAATGCGCGCGATGCCGCCGCCGCTTTCCTCGGCCCTGGCATTCGCGACCTGCAACTTGACGTGTTTTTCTTTAACCGGTGCATCGGCCAAGGCGTGTCTCCCGCAAAATGGTCAGAATGCCGGAGATAGGGGCCGCGTTCCCGATTTTCGAGCCCCCGGCGCAAGCATGATTTATACCGCAGCGCACAAAAGTATCTGGCGCGCCGCCCATAGCCATGTCATCATCGCCCGCTGGAACGATCATGGCACGCCTCCCTCCCCTCAGCAGCATGGAAGCCTTCCTCGAAGTCGCGCGTCACGGGACCGTGAAGGCCGCAGCGAGCGAGCTCGGCCTGTCGATGCCGGCGCTGTCGCGCCGGATCCAGACGCTCGAGCACGCCGTCGGGCGGCCGCTGTTCAATCGCCACCATCATGGCCTCAAGCTCACCGAAGCGGGACGGTCGCTACAGGAACAGCTTGCGCCGCTGCTCGACGATTTGCGCGGCGTCATCGTCAATATCGGTAGCCCGGACGCGTCGCTGCGCCTGCATCTCAACGTCCTGCCGCTGTTCGCGCAGCAGCGGCTTTTCCCGCGCCTGCCCGCGCTGCGGCGCCAGCATCCCGAACTTCATATCGACATCGACACGCTGTCGCACGGCGAAGCGCGGCTTGGCGAAGG
>CAZSMB010000195.1:0-4600 GCA_964607625.1 uncultured Sphingopyxis sp.
AGTCGAACAGGGACGAGACGCTCGTTTCGTCGGCGATGCGCTTGATCGCTTCGCCGAGCAAAGGCGCCACGGTCAGGGCGCGCACCTTGGTGCTGTCGTTCACCGCATCGGTCGGCTGGATCGAATCGGTAATGACGAGTTCGGTCAGCTCGCTCGCATCGACGCGGGCGACCGCGCCACCCGACAAGACGCCGTGGGTGCAATAGGCGACGACGCCCTCCGCGCCCTGCGCCTTGAGCGCGGCGGCCGCATTGCAGAGCGTGCCCGCCGAATCGACGATATCGTCGATGAGGACGCAGAAGCGGCCTTCGACGTCGCCGATGATGTTCATCACCTCCGATTCGCCGGCGCGCTCGCGGCGCTTGTCGACGATCGCCAGCGGGGCGTTGTCGAGCCGTTTGGCGAGCGCCCGCGCGCGGACCACGCCGCCGACGTCGGGCGACACGACCGTCAGATTCTTGCCCCCGAACCGTGCCTGGATGTCGGCGCTCATCACCGGCGCGGCATAGAGATTGTCGGTGGGGATGTCGAAGAAGCCCTGGATCTGTCCGGCGTGAAGGTCGATCGCGAGGACGCGGTCGGCGCCCGCAGTGGTAACGAGGTTGGCGACGAGCTTGGCTGAGATGGGGGTGCGCGGCCCCGGTTTGCGATCTTGTCGCGCATAGCCGAAATAGGGGATCACCGCAGTGATGCGCTTGGCCGACGCGCGGCGCAGCGCATCGGTGATGATCAGCAGCTCCATCAAATTGTCGTTCGCGGGGAAGTTGGTCGGCTGGATGACGAACACGTCCTGACCGCGGACATTTTCGTGGATTTCGACGAAGACTTCCTCGTCGGCAAAGCGGCGAACACTCGTGTCGGCGAGCGGCAGCTCCAGATAGTCCGCGATCGCGCGGGCGAGAGGAAGGTTGCTGTTGCCGGAAATGAGTTTCATGCGCTGCCCCTTGTCGCCGGTTGGGGATGGATGCGCGCCCCTTAGCCAGCGCACGCGGATAGGGAAAGGGTCAAATCCACCCGGCGGCCCGCAAAGCCGGCATTGCATCGCGCGCCACGGGCGCCTCGTGCCCCGTCGCCAGCGTCACGACGGCGGTTCGGCCTTCGCGGCGGATTGACGCGACCGCGTCCTTCGCGACCCACCAGCTGCGGTGGATGCGCAGGCCGTCGACGTCGCCGAGCCGCTCGATCGCGTCGCGCATCCGCATAAGGATCATCTCTTCGCGTACGTCGCCGATCACGCGAACATAATGATCCTCTCCCTTCAGCGCGCGAACGGCGCCAAAGCCGGGCGGCAGGTCCATCGCGGGCCGATCGGCGGGCGCGGGCGGCGGGGGTTTTGCGGCGACGACTGGTTGTACCGCGTCGCCGTACGGCCGGAACAGCGCCTTCATCGCGACGACGACGACGACCGCAATGACGAGAATATAGAGGTACATCGTCCAGAAGCCGCGCCAGCGCAGCGCCCCGGCCAGGTCGAGGGGCGACGTCAACAGGACGATGACCAGCGTAACCGGCAGTGCTGCGACGGCAAGCGCAACCAAGTCCCCCGCGGCGCGCGGCAGTCCGGTCGTCTCGCACAGCCACCCCGCGACGATTCCCGTCGGACGGAAAAAGGCATAGCCGGCGAGCAACCAGGCGATCCAGTTCAGGATCCGCAATGCGGGCGGCAGGGCAAAGGTTCCGAAGGGGCCGAGCAGCCCGATGACGAGGCCGATTGCGACCATCGCCAATATCTCGATCGCCAGTCGCTTTGCCATGCAGCGATGTCTGCGTGCCATTTCACGAAGCGTCAATGGGCTGGATGCCCCGGTTCGCGAACTTTCCTGCCGCGCCTGCGAAGCCGGGGTTGTTCGTCAACGGCGCTGCGACAGGAAGGGGCCATCGCCGATCCACCCGGACCAACTGCAACAGGAAACGCCCCGCATGACCAGCCCCCTCTCCTCCGCCACGCACACCAGCCAGCTCCCCGCGGATCGCCTTCGCCGTTTCGCGCTGATGGCGCTGCTCATCGTCGCCGCGGTGCTGGCCGCGCTCGCGGCGCGCAGCTTCGTGGGTTCGGACTATCGGACGCCCATGTGGGCGATATGGGTGCATCTCGCGACCGTCGTGCCCGCCGTGCCGCTTGGCGCCTGGTTGCTGTGGCGCGCCCGAAAGGGCGACCTGGCGCACCGGATCGGCGGTCGGCTGTGGGCGGTGATGATGCTCGTCACCGCGGTCGACAGCTTCTGGATCCGTGCCGTCACCGGTACGATCGGACCGATCCACATTTTTTCGATCATCGTGCTGGTCCAGATTCCGCGCGCCATCCTGCTCGCGCGGGCGGGACAGATCGACCGCCATCTGAAGATGATGCGCGGGGTCTATTTCGGGCTGATCGCGGCGGGTCTGCTCGCGATGGCGCCGGGCCGGACGCTATGGTCGCTCGTCTTCGGTTGAAATCGGGGCGGTTCGTCGTAAACGCGAAAGCATGACCGCTCCCGCCGACACGCTCACCCTCGTCCTTTCGCAGATGACGCAGGCGGTCGGCGACCTGTCCGCCAATGCCGAAGCGATGCGCGCCGTCCGCGCGCGTCACCGGCACGCCGACCTGATCCTCTATCCCGAGTTGCAACTGATCGGCTACCCGCCCGAGGACCTGGTGCTCAAGCCCGCGCTCGCGACACGCGCCGCGGCGATGCTCGCCGAGCTGGCAGCCGACACCGCCGACGGCGGCCCCGCGATGCTCGTCGGCTCGGTCGAGCGCGACGCCGGGGGCAAGCTCTATAACATCGTCGCCCTGCTCGACGGTGGCGAGGTCGTCGCGATACGGCGCAAGCACGAGCTGCCGAACTACGGCACGTTCGACGAAAAGCGCGTCTTTGCGCCGGGACCCTTGCCCGACATCGTCGAATGGCGCGGGGTGAAGCTGGGCCTGCCGATCTGCGAAGACGGCTGGCTGCCGGCGGTCTGCCGCCATCTCGCGAAGCAGGGCGCCGAACTGCTGGTCTCGGTCAACGGCAGCCCGTACGAAATCGACAAGGACGACCGCCGATTGAGCCAGGTCTTCGGAACGCGCGTCGCGGAGAACCGGCTGCCGCTCGCCTTTTTGAACCGCGTCGGCGGGCAGGACGAGCTGGTCTTCGATGGCTGCTCCTTCGTGCTCAATGCCGACGGGACGACGGCGCACCGGCTCGTCGATTGGGAAGAGGAAGAGCGCGTCACCCACTGGGCCAAAGACGCCAGCGGGGGCTGGGTCTGCGCGCCGGGCGCGGTCGCGGAATGGGACGCGCACCCCGCGGATATCTATCACGCGATGCTGGTGTCCTTGCGCGACTATGTCGAGCGCAACGGCTTCCCCGGCGTCGTGCTCGGCCTGTCGGGCGGAATCGATTCGGCGATCTGCGCCGCGATCGCTGCCGACGCGCTGGGCCCCGACAAGGTCTGGTGCGTGATGCTGCCGAGCCGCTTTACCAGCCAGGAAAGTCTCGACGATGCGCGCGGATGTGCCGAGATGATCGGCTGCCGGCTCGACACGATAGCGATCGCGCCAGCGGTCGAGGCGTTCGATACGATGCTCGAAGGCAGCTTCGCCGACAGGGACGTCGACACCACCGAAGAAAATGTCCAGTCGCGTATCCGCGGCGTGACGTTGATGGCGCTCAGCAACAAGTTCGGCCCGATGCTGCTGACCACGGGCAACAAGAGCGAAATGAGCGTCGGCTATGCGACCATCTATGGCGACATGGCGGGGGGCTATAATCCGCTGAAGGATGCGTACAAGACCACGGTATTCGCGATCGCGAAGTGGCGCAACGCGCACGCGCCGCGCCTCTCGCGCAATCCGGTGTTCCCGGTGATGCCCGATCGCATCATCACCAAGCCGCCGAGTGCCGAACTGCGGCCCGACCAGAAGGACGAAGACAGCCTGCCGCCCTATGAGGATCTCGACCGCATGCTGCATATGCTCGTCGAGGAAGAGGCGAGTGTCGACGATGTGGTCCAGCGCTACGGTTTCGACCGCGATGCGGTGGCGCGGATCGAGCGCCTGCTCGCGATTGCCGAATACAAGCGCCGCCAGGCACCGCCGGGCGTCAAGCTGTCGACGCGCAACTTCGGCCGCGACCGCCGCTATCCGATCACCCACGGGTTCCGGACGGCCTGACTCGCCCTCACACCGGTTTGCTCGATGACTCGCATCGCGCGCGAATCGGGCTATAGGCGCGGCATGACCGTTATCACCCGCTTCGCCCCCTCGCCGACCGGCCACCTGCACGTCGGCAATGTCCGCACCGCGCTCCACAACTGGCTGTGGGCGCGGAAGGCGGGCGGGCGTTTCCTGCTGCGCATCGACGACACCGACATCGAGCGATCGAAGGAAGAGTATGTCGAGGCGATCCGCGCCGATCTGGCGTGGCTGGGGCTCGACGTCGATGGCGAGGAGCGGCAGTCGGCGCGCTTCGCGCTCTACGAGGCCGAGTTCGAGCGCCTCAAGGCAGCGGGACGCGTCTATGCCTGTTACGAAACGCCCGAAGAGCTGGAGATTCGCCGCAAGGTGCTGCTCTCGCGCGGGCTGCCGCCGGTCTATGAGCGCAGGCCCGCCGATGCGCCGGAACCCGCGGGCGTG
>CAZSMB010000196.1:0-4586 GCA_964607625.1 uncultured Sphingopyxis sp.
GCCGGAAGCCTGAGTCGCACCAGCAATCCGCCCAGATCCTCGCTCTCTTCGAGCGCGATGCTGCCGCCATAAATCTCCGCCACGTCGCGAACGATCGCGAGGCCCAGACCCGTTCCCGGCTTGCCGCTGTCGAGCCGCACGCCGCGGTCGAAGATGCGGGTGCGGTCGGCGGGGGAGATGCCGGGACCGTCGTCCTCGACCAGGATTTCGCCCATCTTGCCTTCGCGCCCGATCGTCACGAATACGCTGCCACCGCCATATTTGGCGGCATTTTCGAGCAGGTTGCCGACGAGTTCGTCGAGATCCTGCCGCTCGACGCAGACGACGAGATCCCTGTCGCCCGCCGCGTCGAGCCGGACGTCGGGATAGAGAGCGGCGACCGCGCGCGAGACACTGTCGACGCTGTCGCGCACATTGGCGCGCGCCTGCGCCGCGCCGCGCCGCCCGACCGCCCTTGCGCGTGCCAGATGATGTTCGACCTGTCGCTGCATCGTCGCCGCTTCGCGGCGCACCGTTTCGGCGAGGTCGCTGTCGTTGCCGGTGGCGCTGTTCACCAGAACGGTCAGCGGCGTCTTCAGCGCATGGGCAAGATTGCCCGCATGGAGCCGCGCTTCCTCCGCCTGTTTCTCATTATGTGCGAGCAGCGCGTTGAGTTCGTCGACCATCGGCTGAACCTCGAGCGGCAATGGCGCCGTGACGCGGCGGTTCTGCCCGCCGCGCATCGCGGCGATCGCCCGCCGGATATGACGCAACGGCCAGAGGCCGTAAAAGGTCTGGAGCGCCGCCAGCACGATCAGGCCGAGCCCCAGCATCGCGAGGCTGGGGATCAGGGTCGCGCGGACCGCGCGTATCTGTTCATCGAGCGACTGGCGCGACGCGGCAATCTGGAAATGCCATTTGATCTGGCTTCCGGGCAGCACCACGTCGCGTTCGAGCACGCGCAGTTCCTCGTCGGGGAACTGGTTGCTGTCATAGACGTGCATGTCGTCGTCCGTGTGTTCGTCCGACGTTTCGAGGCGCCGTTCCCACAGCGAACGCGAAACATAGGGTTCCTGCCCCGTGCCGCTGATCTGCCAATAGAGGCCGCTGTAGGGTTCAAGGAACCGCTGGTCGCCAAGCGGCTGAAGCAACCGCACCTCGCCGTCGGGACCGATCTCCGACGAGCGGATCATCGCGATCAGCACATATTCGAGTCCCGAATCGAAGTTGCGCGTGATCGCGCCGGTCAGCACGCGGTCGAGCGCGAAGCCGCCGCCGATCAGCAGCACCGAAATCCAGATCGCGGCGATCGCGATCATGCGGCGCGCGAGCGAGCCGGTCATGCGCGTCGACAACAACGCCGGCTTTGCGGCGGGCCCGGTCCCCGCGCCTGCCTGATCCGCCGCGTCGGGCACGGGCGCCGCGCTCAATCCTGCGGGTCGTCGAGCTGGTAGCCGAGCCCGCGGATGGTCGTGATGATATCGGCGCCGAGCTTTTTGCGGATGCGCGTCACGAACACCTCGATTGTGTTCGAATCACGGTCGAAATCCTGATCGTAGATATGCTCGATCAGTTCGGTGCGCGACACGACCTTGCCCTTGTGGTGCAGCAGGTAGGACAGCAGCTTATATTCCTGCGCGGTCAACTTGACCGGCTCGCCCGCCAGCGTGACGCGGCCCGACCGGGTGTCGAGGCGCACCTGCCCCGCGATCAGCTCGCTCGACGCATTACCCGATGCGCGGCGAATGAGCGCGCGCAGGCGGGCGATCAATTCTTCGGTCTGGAACGGCTTGGCCAGATAGTCATCGGCGCCCGCGTCGAGCCCGGCGACCTTGTCCGACCAGCTGTCGCGCGCCGTCAGGACGAGGACCGGGAAATTGCGCTTTTCCTTGCGCCAGCGATCGAGAACGGTCAGCCCGTCGACCTCCGGCAAGCCGAGATCGAGGATCGCGGCATCATAATCCTCGGTCGAACCAAGGAAATGCCCGTCCTCGCCGTCGGTCGCAAGGTCGACGGCATAGCCGTTGCCTTCGAGCGTCGCCTTGAGCTGCGGCCCCAGCGTGGGCTCGTCTTCGACAATCAATATCCGCATTCATGCGCCTTTCAACGGGGACCGGCCGATGCAGGCAGTCCGTTCATCTTCGCTCTATCAAGTCGGAACGAACATCGCAAAATGTCGTTGCGCGCGCGCCGGTCCGACGGGCGATATTCAGGGATTGCGCCCGACGATGCGGCCCGACCGGGCATCGACGAACACTTGGACGACGCGGTTTCCGTCGAGGAATTTCAGGGTGTAGACCATGCGCGACGCGTCGAACTGCGTGCCGCCCAAATAGGTCATCTTGTTGTAGGGCGGACGCGATCGGACATCGGCAATCAGCCTGTTGAGCGGCACCACGCGACCCTCGGCCGCGGCCTCGCGCAGATTGTCCTGGTCGCGGTTGCGGTCGCCGCGGGCGAGCGCCGGCGCGCCGGCGGTCAGCAGCAGCGCGGATAGAAGCGAGAGGGTCAGCGTGCGGATCATGCCCCGGTCCTAACGCGAACGCATTGAATAGGCGATGAATGACCCGTTCGGCGACCGTTCGGCCTTTGGGCCATGGTGGGCGCGGCAAGGATTGAACTTGCGACCCCACCCGTGTGAAGGGTGTGCTCTACCACTGAGCTACGCGCCCGTCCCGGCCCCACCATCGCGGCGGGCATCCGAAAGCGGGACGTCCATAGCCGCTGCGGCGGCGATTGCAACGCCGATTTGCAGCTTTGCGGCCGGCGGACGCAAATCGGGCCGCGGTTTTCACCACGGCCCGAACGCATTTCACCAAAGAAACGCCCTGCCGATTAGTTGCAGGCGTCCTTGAGGGCCTTGCCGGCCTTGAACTTCGGCTGGTTCGACGCCGCGATGGTCATCGTTTCGCCGGTGCGCGGGTTGCGGCCGGTCGACGCCTTGCGCTTGCTGACCGAGAACGTCCCGAAGCCGACGAGGCGGACTTCGCCGCCCTTCTTCAGCGACGCGGTGATCGCGTCGAAAACGGCCTCAACCGCCTTGCTCGCATCGCCCTTGGTCAGGCCGCTCGAGTCAGCGACGGTGGCGATCAGGTCTTGTTTGTTCATGCCTAAGGAACCCCTGTGATGTGGTTGGTTAGTGATTCATGGCCGTGCCATGGCGCGCCACTAACGCCGTTTCACCCCACCTTGTCAAAGCAAAAAAGGGGGAAAAGCGCCCCGAATCGGGCTTTTTGCGATGAAAAGCCGCCTCGAAACCAACATGGATCAGTGCCGGATCGCCGACTCGGGGTCGGCACCGGGCGCGTGCGGGGGCGAAGCTGCGAGTTCGTCGGCTTCGGTCCACTCGATCGGTTCGACCGGACTCGCCAGAGCTTCCGCCAGCACCTCGTCGACATGACTCACCGGAATAATCTTGAGCTTGTCGGTGATGTTCGCCGGAATCTCGACCAGATCCTTCTCATTCTCTTCGGGAATGAGAACGGTCGTGATGCCGCCGCGCAGCGCCGCGAGCAGCTTTTCCTTGAGCCCGCCGATGGCCAGCACGCGGCCGCGCAACGTGACCTCGCCGGTCATCGCGACATCCTTGCGTACCGGAATGCCCGTCAGGGTGGAAATCATCGCGGTGACCATGCCGACACCGGCCGACGGACCGTCCTTTGGCACGGCGCCTTCGGGAAGGTGGATATGGATATCCTTGCGCGCAAACAGGCTCGGCCGGATGCCATAAGCGGGCGCGCGCGCCTTGACGAAGGACAGCGCGGCCTGCACCGACTCGGTCATCACCTCGCCGAGCTTGCCGGTCGTCCTGACCTGCCCCTTGCCGGCCGCGGTCACGGCCTCGATCGTCAGCAACTCGCCGCCAACCTCTGTCCAAGCGAGTCCCGTCACCGCGCCGACCTGGTCCTCGCGATCGCCGACGCCGTGACGGAATTTCCGGACACCGGAGAATTCGGACAGATTGTCGGGCGTGATCGTCACGCTCTGCGCCTTGCCCTCGAGAATCTTGCGCAGCGCCTTGCGCGCAAGGCGGGCGATTTCGCGCTCGAGCGTACGGACACCGGCTTCGCGCGTGTAATAGCGGATCAGATCGCGCAGGCCTTCGTCGGTCAGCTCGAACTCACCGTCCTTCAGCCCATGCGCTTCGACCTGCTTGGCGATCAGGTGACGCTTCGCGATCTCGACCTTCTCGTCCTCGGTATAGCCTTCGAGCCGGATGATCTCCATCCGGTCGAGCAGCGGCTGCGGCAGGTTGAGCGAGTTCGCGGTGGTCACGAACATCACGTCGGACAAGTCGACGTCGATCTCCAGATAATGATCCTGGAATTTCGCATTCTGTTCGGGGTCGAGCACCTCAAGTAGCGCCGACGCGGGATCGCCGCGGAAGTCCTGGCCGAGCTTGTCGATCTCGTCGAGCAGGAACAGCGGGTTCATCGTCCCCGCCTTTTTCAGGTTCGACACGATCTTGCCCGGCAGCGAGCCGATATAGGTGCGGCGGTGGCCGCGAATCTCTGCCTCGTCACGCACGCCGCCCAGCGACTGGCGCACGAATTCGCGGCCCGTCGCCTTCGCGATCGAGCGGCCGAGCGAGGTCTTGCCGACGCCCG
>CAZSMB010000197.1:0-4470 GCA_964607625.1 uncultured Sphingopyxis sp.
CGCCACGCCATCGCGATGCCGTCGCCCGTCGCACCGCGCGGCGCGGTCGAGAATTGATAGACGCGCCCCGCGCCGCCGCTGGCGAGGATCGTCGCGCGGCCGACATGGGCGTGGACCGTGCCCGTCGCCTCGTCGAGCGCATAGACGCCCCATACGCGCCCGGAGCCCGAATAGCGCGCCTCGTGCCGCCCGGTAATCAGGTCGATGCACGCCTGCCCCGGCAGCAGGGTGATGTTCGGATGCGCTTCGGCGGTCTTGAGCAGCGCCGCCTGCACCGCCCAGCCGGTCGCGTCGTCGACATGGACGATGCGGCGGTGCGAATGGCCGCCCTCGCGCGTCAGGTGCAGCGCGCCCTCTTCCATGTTGAAGGGCACCCCCATCTCGACGAGCCGCTCGATCGCGTGCGGCGCATTCTCGATCACGAACTCGACCGTCTCGCGCCGGTTCAGTCCCGCACCCGCGACCATCGTGTCGTCGATATGATTCTCGAACGTGTCGCCCGCATCCAGCACCGCGGCGATGCCGCCCTGCGCCCACGCGGTCGACCCGCCGGTCAGGTCGCCCTTGGCGAGCACGAGGACGCGGCAATGGTCGGCCAGGCTGATCGCGGCGGTCAATCCGGCGGCGCCGGAGCCGATGACGATGACGTCGTGCGGGGGAGTCGGGGTAGGCAAGGCAGCTTCCTCTCGGCCTTCGATGCGCGCACCTATACGCGAAAGCGGCGGCGGTTCAATTCGATGCGCACTCTTGCCGCGGAGGCATTCTCTCGCCTATGCCAAAGCCGTCTTGAGAGCCCATGCCGTGTGCTCCCGCGAAGGCGGGGACCCATCTCCCATCGGCAACATGTTGAACGATCGGTGATGGGTCCCCGCCTTCGCGGGGACACACCGTCAAGAAAAATCCGCGCATTTGCGCTGTCTTCCGGGAGGTTCAATGCTCCTTTCACACTTGCTCGCCCGCCTGACCCTGCTGACCATGCTTGCCGCCCTCGGCTTTGCCACGCCCGCCCTCGCCGCGGCGCCGTGCGACCTGGGCATCCCCGGCACCACGCAGCGTATCGCGGTCGGCGATACCGGGCGGTCGATGCTGATCCACGTTCCCGCCGGGGTCGAAACGATCCGCGAGTTGCCGCTCGTCTTCCTGCTCCACGGCAGCACCAGCAACGGGCAGGCGATGCTCGATCATTCGGGGCTGGCCGCGACATCCGACCATCACGGCTTCCTCCTCGCGGCGCCCGATGCGGGCATCCCGGCCGGCAAGGGCTTCGTGTGGAACATCCCCGGTGTGCCGACGGTGACCGGCGCGGTGCCGACCGCCGCCGACCCCGACGACGTCGCCTATCTGACTGCCGCGATCGACTGGCTCGCGGCGCAGCGTTGCATCGATGCGAAGCGCGTCTATGCCACCGGCCTGTCGGGCGGCGGGCGCATGACGTCGTGGCTCGGCTGCGTCGCGTCTGACCGCTTTGCCGCGATCGCGCCCGTCGTCGGGCTGCGCGCCGGAAATCCGTCGGCGAGCGATCCGCAGCGCCCCGACCCCGCGACCTGCAGGCCGGCGAAATCGATGCCGGTCTATGCCTTTGCCGGCAGTGCCGACACGACCAACCCGGTCGCGGGCGGCGGGGCGGGCTATTGGCAATATTCGATGGCGGCCGCGCTCGCGCGGTGGGCCGAACTCGACGACTGCCGCGCCGGGCCGCAGACCTTTACCGCGTCGGATGTCGCCAGGGAGCAGATATATTCCGGTTGCCGCGGCGACGCGCGGGTCGCGGGCCGCATCGTCGCCGGACGCGGCCACGAATGGGTCGCCGACAACGACGCCATGTGGAACTTCTTCGCGCGCTACCGGCGATAGCCGGGCGCGGTCAGGCCGTGCTGCGCGTCAGGTTCAGGAACACGTCCTCAAGATCCGCCTCGCGTGTCGAAACGTCGACGATGCCGTGTCCCATCGCGTTGACCGCGGCGAGCACGTCGCCCGCATTCGCCCGATCCTTGTTATAGCTGATCGCAAGGCCGCGCTCGCCCTCGCGCTCGACCTTGTCGAAGGCGGGGTGCGTCGGCAGCACGGTAACGTCGGCGTCGAGCGTCACGACGACGATCTTCTCGCGCGCCATGTCGACGAGTTCGCGCGTCGGCTTGTTCGCGATCAGCTTGCCGTGGTTGATGATCGCGATACGATCGCACAATTCCTCGGCCTCTTCGAGGTAATGGGTGGTCAGCACCACCGTGACCCCGCGGTCGTTGAGGCCCTGGACATATTCCCAAAGCTGCTGGCGCAATTCGATGTCGACGCCCGCAGTCGGCTCGTCGAGCACGATGATCGGCGGCGAATGCACCATCGCCTTGGCGACGAGCAGGCGGCGCTTCATGCCGCCCGACAGCGTCCGCGCATAGGCGTCGCGCTTGTCGGACAGATGCACCGCGGCCAACAGCTCGTCGGAGATGCGCCTGTCCCCGGGCACGCCATAGAGCCCCGCCTGGTTCTCGAGCGTCTCGAACGGCGTGAAAAAGGGATCGAAAACGATTTCCTGCGGTACGATGCCGATCGAATATTTGGCGTTGCGCGGATCGGCGTCGATGTCGAAGCCCCAGATGCTCGCCTGCCCCCCGGTCTTGTTGACCAGCCCGGCCAGGATATTGATCAGCGTCGACTTGCCCGCGCCATTGGGCCCGAGCAGCCCGAAAATCTGCCCGCGCGGCACGTCGAAACTGACGCTGTCGAGTGCTTGCTTGCCGCCCGCATAGATTTTGGAGACGGCGTCGATACGGATGGCGGCTTCGGTCATGGCGGTCCTCATAGCCGCGGCGGCAAGGGTGCGAAAGGGGCTCGCGCGCTTTGCGGTTGCGCCGGCGTTAAACATATATTTGCGTGTGGTGGCTAGCAGGGCGGGTGTGAGGACCAGACACACCCTATACCCGCAGCCCTTGCTGCGCGGCATCGCCGCCTGTGCGCTGTTCGCGGCTCCCGCCGCTATCGCGCCAGCCCATGCCCAGGCTTCGTCCGAGAGCGAGGCCGAGGCGATCGTCTTGCGACCGCTATCCTTCTTCAAGGTGAACGACCTCGACTTCGGGGACATCATCGCATCGAACAGCGCCGGCACGGTGCGGATCGCGCCCGACGGATCGCGCAGCGCGACCGGCGGCGCGACCCTGGCCGGGGGCGGCGGCGAGCCTGCGCGCTTCGCCGGGCTCGGCAGCTACAACCGCCAGGTGCTGATTTCGCTGTCGGCGAACAGCATATGGATCACCGGGCCGGGGCAGCGGATGCGGGTACGCGATTTCGAGATCGGCAGCACCCCGACCGCGCCCCTGTCGACGACCCCGACGCGTTTTCGCATCGTGACCCCGCTCGGCAATTATAATTTCCCGGTCGGCGCGACGCTCTATGTCAACGCCGACCAGGCGCCTGGCGACTATAGCGGGACGTTCAGCATCACGCTCAACTATCTCTGACGCTTTACCGTGGGGGGGTGACGGCACCGGATGACCACTTGCGCTTTCGGGGGGGAGCGCTTGCCGGTGCCGTCGGACCCGCCCGCAATCGCCTGTTCGGAGCCGATTGCCGAGCGTCGAGCCGCTTGCTATGGGCGCTGTCGATGACCCACGCTGCTCCCGCCCCTGCGCCCGAAACGCTCCGCGTCTCGAAGACCCGTATCGCCTGCGACGGCACCGGCGACGGCCTTGCCAACGCCGCGCTCGGCCATCCGCGCGTGTGGCTCGAAATCGACCCGGAGGACGGCTTCGTCGATTGCGGCTATTGCGACCGGCGCTTCATCCTGATCGGCGGAGTCGCCGACAAGGACTAGGGCGGATCGCCCCCGGGCCGTCCAAAGGTAAAGCCGCGCTTTACCATAGCTGTGCATCATCGGCTCACCCGCGTCTGGCATAGCCTGTGCCAGACAGGAGCAGAATCGTGGGGATTCGAGGGACCAGCAGCCGCGGCGCAGCGATGCGCCGCCTTATCGTCATCGCAGCCGTCGCCGGCGGCGCGCTCGCCGCACCGGCGCAGGCGGCCGACTATCCGGGCACCGCGACCGCCGCGGTCGTACGGCCGAACACGCTTATCAAAACGAACGACCTGGACTTCGGCACGCTGGTCAGCGGACCGGCCGGCGGCACCGCGACGATCGACCCGGTGACCGGCGCCCGCTCGACGAGCGGCGGGGTGACTCCCGTCGGCGCCGGCCAGCAGCGCGCGGTATTCCAGGGCACCGGCGGCTTCCTGTTGCTGTTCGTCAGCGGCAGCAATGCGGTGACGCTGACGCGCGCCGGCGGCGGATCGATGTCCGCGACGCTGTCGCGCGCGGTCTCGACGAGCGGCGGCGGCATAACCCTGCTCGGCCCCAGCGCGACTTTGTTCCCCAGCGGGGTGCAAACCTATTATGTCGGCGGCACGCTGACCGTCCCCGCGAACCAGACGCCCGGCGACTACAGCGGGACCTTCACGCTGACGGTCAATTATCTTTAGGTC
>CAZSMB010000198.1:0-4448 GCA_964607625.1 uncultured Sphingopyxis sp.
CGCCAGCGGGCGTGTCAGCCAATAGGCGCCGACATCGACCTCGGCGTCGAACGGTTGTGCCAGCCGCCCGCCCGCAAGCTCGGCTTCGAACATCGCGGGCGGCGCGAGCGCGACCCCCTCGCCCAGCAGCGCCGCCTGCACCATGATCGTCGACGTGTCGAACTGCGCCCCGCGCGCGACGACGGGGGCCGTATCCGCGGCCGCGAACCACGCCGGCCAGTCCTGCGCGCGATACGACCGCAGCAGCGGCCAGCGCGCCAGATCGGCCGGATGCTGAAGCGCCGCGGCGATCTGCGGGGTGCACAGCGGCGTCATCGGCGCGGCCATCACGCGCACCGCGTCGACGCTGCGCCACGCGCCGTCGCCGAAGCGGATCGAAAGGTCGAGGCTGTCGGTCGAAGGATCGGGCTTGTTGTTGTTGGTCAGCAGTCGCAGCTCGACATGGGGGTGTCGCCGCCGGAAGTCGGGCAGGTGGCGCATCAGGAAGCCGACCGCAAAGGTGCCGACGACGCCCACGGTCAGCACCTCGCGCGCGATGCCGTGCCGGACGCGGTCGATGCCGTCCTCGATCCGCGCGAGCGCGTCGGCGACGGTGGGGGCAAGCAGCAAGCCTTCGTCGGTCAGTACCAGACCGCGCGAGGTGCGATGGAACAGGCTCTTGCCGAGCCACGCTTCGAGGGCCTTGATCTGGTGGCTCACCGCGGCCTGGGTGACGAACAATTCCTTCGCCGCCTCGGTAAAGCTCGCCTGGCGCGCCGCCGCATCGAATGCACGAAGCAGGTTCAGCGAGATTTCGGTGACCGCCATGCAAGCCCCTTAGAAAATCTAATGATGCTGCTGAACTATCATCGCTTGGCTGCGGTGCCAAATACGGAAAATATCGCTGCCTCGTTCTGGCTCCATGAGGATATCGATATGCCCCTTCCCGCTCTTTCGCGCCGCCGCATCCTTTCGCTCACCCCCGCGGCCGCTCTGGCGGGCTGGACCCTGCTGTCGGGATGCACGCCCGAAGCGGACGGCACGCCCGCACGGAAGCCCGAGGACAAGCCGGACCCGATCGCCTCGAAACTCGCCGCGCTCGAACGGCAGGCCGGTGGCCGCCTCGGCGTCTGTTTCCGCGATGCGGAGAGTGGGCGCACGACCGGCCATCGCGTCGACGAGCGTTTCGCGATGTGCTCGACCTTCAAATGGCCAATGTCGGCGGTGGTCCTGAAAGCCGTCGACGACGGCAAGCTGACGCTGGACCGCCGTGTAGCTTATGGAAAAGACGACCTGATCCCCAATTCGCCCGTCACGAGCAAAAGGGTCGGCGAAGGCGCGATGACGGTCGAGGAACTGATCGAAGCGACGATTACCACCAGCGACAATGCCGCGGCCAATCTGTTGCTGCCTCTCGTCGGCGGTCCCGACGCGGTGACACGACAGTTTCGTGCCTGGGGCGATCCCGTCACTCGCCTCGACCGTCCCGAACCCGAACTGAACCATGTCGGCCGGGACGAAGAGCGCGACACGACGACCCCCGCGGCGATGGCAGGCCTGCTCGACACCGTGCTGCTCGGAAACGCGCTGTCGCCGATATCGCGCACCCGCCTCGTCGACTGGGGCGTCGCCACGACCACCGGTACCCGCCGCCTGCGCGCCGGCATTCCCGAAACCTGGCGTTTCGGCCACAAGACCGGGACCGCGACGCCAAAGGGGATGATGAACAAATATAATGACGTCGCGCTCGCCGTCCCGCCACAGGGTGCCCCGCTGCTCATCACTGCCTATTATGAAGGTCCGGTCGCCACGCGGGAGATGCGGCCGCAGGACGAAGCCGTCCTCGCCTCGGTCGCGCGCCTCGCCGTCGAATGGGCGGCGATGCGCTGAGGGTCAGGCGGCAAGCGCCGCCTTGACCGCCGCCACCGCCGCATCGGCGGCCGCGCCGTCGGGGCCGCCGCCCTGCGCCATGTCGGGGCGGCCGCCGCCGCCCTGTCCGCCAAGCGCCGCTACCGCGACCTTGACCAGATCGACTGCGCTCCGCGAGGCAGCCGCATCGCCCGCGACACCGACCGCGACCGACGCGCGGCCGTCGTTGACCGCCACAAGCATCGCGACGCCGCTGCCGATCTGCTTCTTCATATCGTCGACCGCACCGCGCAGACCCTTGGGATCGAGACCCTCGACGATTTGCGCGAGCAGCTTGGTGCCCCCGACCTCTTCGACCGCAGGGCCGCCGCTCGCCGCGCCGCCGCCCATCGCCAGCGCCTTTTTCGCGTCGGCAAGTTCGCGCTCGGCCTTCTTCAGCGCCTCCGCCATCGCGGCGACACGCGTCGGAACCTCGTCGGGCGAGGTCTTGAGTGCCGCCGCCGCCGCCTTCAACGCCTCGTCGCGGCCGAGCAGCCACTGGCGCGCCGCTTCGCCGGTCAGCGCCTCGATACGCCGCACGCCCGAGGAGACCGCGCTTTCGCTGACGATCTTGAACAGGGCGATATCGCCGAGCGCGCGGACATGCGTGCCGCCGCACAGCTCGACCGAATAGGTCGCGTCGTCGGCCTTGCCCATCGACAACACGCGCACCTCATCGCCATATTTCTCCCCGAACAGCGCCATGGCGCCCGCAGCGATCGCATCGTCGGGCGTCATCAGCCGCGTGGTGACCGGCTCGTTGGCGCGGATCTGGGCATTTACCTCGGCCTCGATGTCCGCAATCTCCTCGGCACTCAGCGCCTTGGGGTGCGAAAAGTCGAAGCGGAAGCGGTCTTCGGCGACCAGGCTGCCCTTCTGCGTCACATGATCGCCCAGCCGGTTGCGCAGCGCCGCATGCAACAGGTGTGTCGCGCTGTGGTTGGCGCGGATGCGGTCGCGCCGCGCGGCGTCGACGCTCAGATGCACCGTGTCGCCGACCTTCAGGCTGCCGCTTTCGATCACGGCCTGATGCGTGTGGAGCCGGCCAAGCGGCTTGCCGGTGTCGCGCACCGACGCCTTCAGCCCCGCCGGCGTCGCGATCGTACCGCTGTCGCCCATCTGACCGCCGCTTTCGCCGTAAAAGGGCGTCTGGTTGGTCAGCACGACGACGTCGTCACCCGCCTGCGCCGCGTCGACCGGCACGCCGTCCTTGACGAGCGCGATCACCTCGCCCTCGCCTTCGGTCGAGGTATAGCCGGTGAATTCGGTGCTGCCCTGCGCCTCGGCGAGGTCGAACCAGATTTCGTCCGACGCCTTTTCGCCGCTGCCCTTCCACGCCGCCCGCGCCGCCGCCTTCTGCTGCGCCATCGCCGCGTCGAAGCCGGTGCGATCGACCGTGATACCCTGTGTGCGCAGCGCATCTTCCGTCAGGTCATAGGGGAAACCATAGGTGTCGTAGAGTTTGAACGCGACATCGCCGGGCAGCGTCGCGCCCTTATCCATGCCGACGGTCGCCTCGTCGAGCAGCCTAAGCCCCTTGTCGAGCGTCTGGCGAAACTTGGTCTCTTCGCGCTCGAGCGTCTCGGCGATCAGCGGCTGCGCGCGGATCAGCTCGGGATAGGCGGCGCCCATCTCGGCGGTCAGCGACGGCAGCAGCCGGTACATCAGCGGATCCTTGGCGCCGAGCAGATGGGCGTGGCGCATCGCGCGCCGCATGATCCGCCGCAGCACATAGCCGCGCCCCTCGTTCGACGGCAGGACGCCGTCGGCGATCAGAAAGCTCGATGCGCGCAGGTGGTCGGCGATCACCCGGTGGCTCGCCTTGCGCGCCTCGTCGGCGGGAACTCCGGTCAGGTCGACCGATGCTGCGATCAACGCCTTGAACGTGTCGGTGTCGTAATTGTCGTGAACGCCCTGCAGAACCGCCGCGACGCGCTCCAGCCCCATGCCGGTGTCGATGCTCGGCCGCGGCAGGTCGATGCGGTCGCGTCCCGGCTGCTGGTCGTACTGCATGAACACCAGGTTCCAGATTTCGACGAAGCGGTCGCCGTCCTCTTCCGCCGATCCCGGCGGGCCGCCCCAGATATGGTCGCCATGATCGTAGAAGATTTCGCTGCACGGCCCGCATGGCCCGGTGTCGCCCATCGACCAGAAATTGTCGCTCGTCGCGATGCGGATGATCCGCTCTTCGGGCAGGCCTGAAATCTTGCGCCACAGATCGAACGCCTCGTCGTCGGTGTGATAGACGGTTGCGGTCAGCTTCTCGGCAGGCAGCCCCCACGTCTTGTGGACGAGCGTCCACGCATGATGGATCGCCTGTTCCTTGAAATAATCGCCGAACGAGAAATTCCCCAGCATTTCAAAGAAGGTATGATGCCGCGCGGTGAAACCGACATTGTCGAGGTCGTTGTGCTTGCCGCCCGCGCGGACGCACTTCTGCGACGAAGCCGCAGTGCTGTACGGGCGCTTTTCGAGCCCGGTGAAGACATTCTTGAATGGCACCATCCCCGCGTTGACGAACATCAGCGTCGGGTCGTTGTGCGGCACCAGCGGCGCCGACG
>CAZSMB010000199.1:0-4405 GCA_964607625.1 uncultured Sphingopyxis sp.
CCGTCGAACCACCTCGACCTCGAAGCGACGATGTGGCTCGAAAGCTTCCTGCGCGCCTATCCCGGCCAGCTCGTCGTGATCAGCCATGAACGCGACCTTCTGAACAAGGTCGTCGACCATATCCTTCACCTCGAAGGCGGCAAGGTGACGCTCTATCCGGGCGGCTATGACGCCTTCGAGCGCCAGCGCGCCGAGCGTGTCGCGCAGCTTGCCGCGGCCAAGGCCGCGCAGGACGCCCAGCGCGCGAAGCTGCAGGACTATATCGCGCGCAACAGCGCCCGCGCCTCGACCGCGAAGCAGGCGCAGTCGCGCGCGAAACAGCTTGCGCGGATGCAGCCGATCGCGGCGCTGACCGAAGACCCGAGCCTGGTGTTCGATTTCCCGAGCCCCGGCGACGAACTCAAGCCCCCGCTGATCACGCTCGACCTTGCGAGCGTCGGCTATGCGCCCGGCAATCCGGTGCTGCGCCGCCTGAACCTGCGCATCGACCCCGACGACCGTATCGCGCTGCTCGGCCGCAACGGCAATGGCAAGACCACGCTTGCGCGCCTGCTGGCGGCGCAGCTTGCGCCCGAAGAGGGCGGGATGGCGGTCGCGGGCAAGATGCGCGTTGGCTATTTCACCCAATATCAGGTCGAGGAACTCGATGGCGCCGATACCCCGCTCGCGCACATGACGCGGGTGATGGCGGGCAAGACCCCCGGGGCGGTGCGCGCGCAACTGGGGCGCTTCGGCTTTTCGGGCGACAGGGCGACGACCGAGGTGCGCAAGCTGTCCGGCGGCGAGCGCGCGCGGCTCGCGCTCGCGTTGATCACGCGCGATGCGCCGCACCTCCTCATCCTCGACGAGCCGACGAACCACCTCGACGTCGATGCGCGCGAGGCACTCGTTCAGGCGCTGAACGGCTATGACGGCGCGGTTCTGATCGTCAGCCACGACCGCCACATGCTCGAAATGTCGGCCGATCGGCTGGTGCTGGTCGACGACGGCACCGCGCGCGAATTCGACGGCAGCATGGACGATTATGTCGCGTTCATCCTCGGCCAAGGCGCATCAAAGGGCGCCGCCGCCAACGACGACGCGAAACCCGCGGCAAAGCCCAAGGACGCGAAATCGGCGCGGCAGGAGGCGGCGAAGGCCCGCGAGGCACAGGCCGCGCTGCGCAAGGCGGCGAAGGAGCAGGAAGCGCGCGCGGCGGCGCTTGCCGCCCGGATCAGCGCGATCGACCGCGCGATGTTCGACCCCGACAGCGCCGAGCCGGCACTCGCGAAGCTGACGATGGGGGATCTTGCCCAGCGCCGCGGCAAGCTTGCCTCCGAGCTCGAAAGCGTCGAGGCGGCGTGGATGGACGCGCTTGAAGCGATCGAGGCGGCCGCCTGAGACGCTATGGCCGCTTGGGGCGGCAGTCCGGCCGGCGCCCCGCGCATCGCGGCGTCATTCTTTGCGGCTCGATATCTGGATCGGATTCCCGTCGGGGTCTTTGCCGTCGCACATATCGAAGCTGCCCGTCGATTTGACGGGTCCGAACATGGTCGATACCCGCTTTGTCAGACAGGATCGAGCTGCCGCAACATCATCGGCGAAAAAGGTGAGTTTCGGGGGCCGGTTGCCGGGTGTGGACCGTCCCGAATGCAGGGCGATATTACACCCGCCGGCGTCATACTCGACCCATCCGGTTTCCCTGCCTACCACGGTCAATCCAAGTCCGACGCGATAGAATTCTTCCATCTCGGCCATGTTGTCGGTGAAGAGGATCACCCGGCTCAGATCGAACTTCATATGCTTCGCCCTCCATTGATCGGGACAAATGGACCGCATCCTATTTTTTTCCGCAAGCCGCAAAATGGCAGGTCGCCGCCAATACGGGGGAAGACGCGGGGCAGGGTCGACCACCCGCGCATTGACTCGCCCGCCTCGACCCATCATAATAGTTTCAATTGAAACCATATAAGGACTGATCATGGCCGACCTGTTCGAAAATCCCCTCGGGCTCGATGGATTCGAGTTCGTCGAGTTCTCCGCCCCCGAAAAGGGGATGCTCGAGCCGGTGTTCGAACGCATGGGCTTCACCCGCGTCGCGCGCCATCGGTCGAAGGATGTCGAGCTGTGGCGCCAGGGCGACATCAACCTGATCGCCAATTACGAACCCAGATCGCCGGCGGCCTATTTCGCCGCCGAGCACGGCCCGTCGGCGTGCGGCATGGGCTGGCGCTGCCGCGATGCGGCCAAGGCCTATGTCGAAGCGATCGCGCGCGGCGCCGAGCCGGTCGAGGTCAAGACCGGCCCGATGGAATTGCGCCTGCCGGCGATCCGCGGCATCGGGGGGTCGATCATCTACCTGATCGACCGGTACGGCGACGACCTGTCGATCTACGACATCGACTTCGTTTATGAAGAAGGCGTCGATCGCCACCCGGTTGGCGCGGGGCTCAAGGTCATCGATCACCTGACCCACAATGTCTATGGCGGACGCATGGCGCATTGGGCGGCGTTCTACGAGCGCATCGCCGGTTTCCGCGAGATCCGCTATTTCGACATCAAGGGCGAATATACCGGCCTGACCTCGAAGGCGATGACCGCGCCCGACGGCAAGATCCGCATCCCGCTCAATGAAGAGGGCGCAGGCGGCAAGGGCCAGATCGAGGAATATCTGCGCGCCTATAATGGCGAGGGCATCCAGCACATCGCCTTTGCCTGCGACGACCTTTACGCATCGTGGGACAAGCTCGACGCGCTCGGCAACCCGTTTGCACCGTCGCCGCCAGAAACCTATTACGAGCTGCTCGCCGACCGCCTGCCGGGCCACGGCGAACCCGTCGACGCGCTGAAGTCGCGCGGCATCCTGCTCGATGGCTCGACGACCGAGGGCGACCCGCGCCTGCTGCTCCAGATTTTCGGCCAGACCGTAATCGGCCCCGTTTTCTTCGAATTCATCCAGCGCAAGAAGGACGAAGGCTTCGGCGAGGGCAATTTCACCGCGCTTTTCAAGTCGATGGAACTCGACCAGATCCGCCGCGGCGCGCTGGAGGTCGAAAAGGAACCCGCCGAATGACCAGTCCGATCAAACTTGGCGGCGTCCATCACGCCGCCTATCGCTGCAAGGATGCGAAGGCGACGGTCGAGTGGTACGAGGCCATGCTCGGCATGACCTACACGACCGCCTTCGCCGAGGATCATGTGCCCTCGACCGGCGAATATGATCCGTACATGCACGTTTTCCTCGACGCGGGGAACGGCAATATCCTCGCCTTCTTCGAACTGCCGAACCAGCCCGACATGGGCCGCGACGAAAACACCCCCGCATGGGTCCAGCATCTCGCCTTCAAGGTCGGCAGCTACGATGAGCTTGTCGCGGCGAAGGCGCATCTGGAGGCGAACGGCGTCGACGTGCTCGGCCCGACGCACCACGGCATCTTCAAGTCGATCTATTTCTTCGACCCCAACGGCCACCGCGTCGAACTGGCGTGCGACATCGGCACCGACGAACAATATGCCGAACTCGCGCGTGTCGCGCCGTTGATGCTCGAGGAATGGAGCCGGACGAAAAAGGCGCCGCGCCATGCCGACTGGCTGCACGCCGCGGCGAACGAATAGGCGGCGCGATATAATATCCTGTGCCCCCGCGAAGGCGGGGGTCCATCACCGGACTGTTCTGTTCCGAACCAGCAGGAGATGGGTCCCCGCCTTCGCGGGGACACACGCGCTATTGCGGCTGGACGTTATTCCCGCGCCAGCCCGATGCTCTCCAGCGTCGCATGGCTGCATTTGTCGGCGGTCTTTTCGCCGCCGCCGGACAATGCGCTCGCGGCGAGGAACCCTCCGACGACCAGCACGATGAATCCGCCCGCGACCCACGCGAGATATTTGTCGATGAACGCCTTGATCGGCGCCCCGAACAGCCGGAACAGGATGCCGACGAGCAGGAAGGAAAAGGCCCGGCTCGCCAGGCTCGCCCACAGGAAGGTCCCGAAGTTCATGTGAATGAAGCCAGCGGTGATCGTCAGCAGCTTGAACGGGATGGGTGTTGCCCCCTTCACCAATATGATCTCGGCGCCATAGTCGCGCAGGTAACAGGCCGCAGCCGGAAAGCTGTCGGTCAGCCCGAGCGCGCCGAGCAGCCACAGCCCGACGCTTTCGTACAGAAAATAGCCGATCGCATAGCCAAGGCAGCCACCGGCAACCGACGCCAGCGTACAGATGATCGCATAGCGCACCGCCTTCTTCGGCTCGGCAAGGCACATCAGGCCCAGCATCGGGTGCGGCGGGATCGGAAAGAAGCTCGCTTCGACGAAAGAGACCAGCGCCAGCCAATATTCGGCATGCGGATGCGCCGATTTTTCCATGGTCCAGTTATAGAGTGTCTGGATCATCGACTTGTTGCGGGTGGTGGCGGTCATGCGGGTCC
>CAZSMB010000200.1:0-4378 GCA_964607625.1 uncultured Sphingopyxis sp.
GCGCGCGAGCCCCTGGGGCGCCCCGATCGGCGCGGAGACGTGCGCGCGCGGCCCGACGCCGGGCGCGCGCTCGGCCGGCTCGTCGCGGGGCGCGGCGGCCCGCGCGACCTCGCGCAGCTTCGCGATGCGCTCGGCGGCGCGCGGCTGCTGCGCGAACGGCTCGCGCGGCGCGGCGATCTGCCGCCCTTACTGGCGCGGCTGCTGCCGGGACTCGACGGGCATGGCGCGCTCGTCGACGAACTGACGCGCGCGCTGATCGAAACGCCGCCGGTCGATGCGGCGCAGGGCGGCTATGTCGCCGAGGGTTATGACGCCGCGCTCGACGCACTGCGCGAAACCGCGCGCGACGGGCGCAAGGCGATCGCCGCGCTCGAGGCGCAATATCGCGAACGCACCGGCATCGCCTCCTTGAAGATCCGCCACAATGGCGTGCTCGGCTATCATGTCGAGGTACCCGCGAAGCATGCCGACGCGCTGATGGCGCCCACGTCGGGTTTTACCCACCGCCAGACGCTCGCGGGCGTCGTGCGCTTCAACTCGGCCGATCTGCACGAAGCGGCGAGCCGGGTGACGCAGGCGGGCGTCCACGCGCTCGCCGCCGAGGCGGCGCATCTCGAAGCGCTCACCGAACAGGCGACCCAGCGCCGCGAGGCGATCGCCGCGAGCTGCGACGTGCTCGCGCGGATCGACGTCGCCGCCGCGCTCGCCGACCATGCGATGAGCCACAATTGGTGCCGCCCCGACCTCGCGGACGAGCCGTGCCTCGAGGTCGGCGGCGGGCGGCATCCGGTGGTCGAGGCGGCGCTCGCAAAGGGCGGCGAACGCTTCGTCCCCAACGATGTCTCCCTTTCGGAGGCCGACCGGCTGTGGCTCGTCACCGGCCCCAATATGGGCGGTAAATCGACCTTCCTCAGGCAGAATGCGCTGATCGTCGTGCTCGCGCAGGCGGGCGCCTTCGTTCCCGCGAACGCGGCGAAGCTGGGGCTCGTCGACCGGCTGTTCAGCCGCGTCGGGGCGAGCGACAATCTGGCGCGCGGGCGCTCGACCTTCATGGTCGAAATGGTCGAAACCGCCGCGATACTCGCGCAGGCGACGCCCGACAGCTTCGTGATCCTCGACGAGGTCGGGCGCGGCACCTCGACCTATGACGGGCTCGCGCTCGCCTGGTCGGTGGTCGAGGCGGTGCACGAGGTCAACCGCTGCCGCTGCCTGTTCGCGACCCATTATCACGAGCTCACACGCCTCGCCGAGACGCTCGATGCGCTGTCGCTCCACCATGTCCGTGCGCGCGAATGGCAGGGCGATCTGGTGCTGCTCCACGAGGTTGCAGAGGGGCCGGCGGACCGCAGCTACGGCCTCGCGGTCGCGCGGCTCGCGGGGGTGCCGGCCGGCGTCGTCAAGCGCGCCGAGGCGGTGCTCGCGAAGCTCGAGGCGGGGCGCCAGGCAACCGGCGGACTCGCCGCGGGGCTCGACGACCTGCCGCTTTTCGCCGCGACGCTGGCCGAGGCGCCGGCGGAGGCGGCCGATGCGCTGCGAACCGCGCTCGCCGACATCGATCCCGATGCGCTGGCACCGCGCGAGGCGCTCGAGGCGCTCTATCGGCTCAAGCAGATATTGGCGGAGGGGGCATGAGCGAGCTGTTCGCCAATCTCGAGGGACGCCGCGCGATCATCGACCGGCGCGCGGTTGCCGAGCGGCTCGAGGCGCTCGCCGCCGAAACGAGCGACAGCGGCAAGCGCCGCCGCGCGCTCGTCGACGAGCTGAAGGCCGCGCTCGAACAGGGCCGGGCGGAGGTCGCGCGCCGCCTGGTCGCACAACCGTCGTCGGGGCGTATCGCGGCGCAGGCGACCGCCTTCCTGATCGACCAGATCGTCCGTCTATCGTACGATTTCACGGTCGATCACCTCTACCCCGCGGGCAATCGTTCGGCGGGCGAGCGGATCACGGTCATCGCGGTCGGCGGCTATGGTCGCGGCGAAATGGCGCCGTTCAGCGACGTCGACATCGGCTTCCTCACCCCGTTCAAGCAGACGAGCTGGACCGAACAGGTGATCGAGGCCCAGCTCTATACGCTGTGGGATCTGGGGCTGAAGGTCGGCCATTCGTCGCGCTCGTTGGACGAGATGGTGCGCGCGGCAAAGGACGATCTCACCATCACCACCGCGCTGCTCGAAGGGCGCTTCGTCTGGGGCGACCGCGATCTTTACGATGCCGCCGCGGCGCGGTTCGATGCAGAGGTCGTCGCGGGCAATGCGCGCAGCTTCGTCGCCGAAAAGCTCGCCGAGCGCGACGAGCGGCACAAGAGGATGGGCGATTCGCGCTACGTCGTCGAACCCAATGTGAAGGAAGGGAAGGGGGGGCTGCGCGACCTTCACACCCTGTTCTGGATCGGCAAGTTCATCCACCGCGTCCGCACCGTCCCCGAACTCGTCGACGCGGGGCTGCTCACCGCAAAGGAGCTCCGGCAATTTTCGCGGGCCGAAAATTTCCTGCTCGCGGTGCGCTGCCACCTCCATATCCTCGCGGGGCGCGCCGAGGACCGGCTGACCTTCGATTTCCAGCGCGAGATCGCGGCGCGGATGCAGTTTGCCGACCGGCCGGGCAAGAGCCCGGTCGAGCGGTTCATGCAGCTCTATTTCCTGCACGCGAAGAGCGTCGGCGATCTGACCGGCACCTTCCTCGCGCATCTCGACGAACAGATGGCGGCGCGCGGGCGGCGCTTCCTGCCCGCGATCCGGCGCCGGCCGGGCAAGCTGAACGGCTTTGTGCTCGACCGCGGCCGGCTCGCGCTACCCTCGGACGATTTCTTTCAGGCCGACCCGGTGCGCCTGCTCGAAATCTTTGCGCTCGCCGACAGGCACGGGCTCGAAATCCATCCGCAGGCGATGCGCCAGGCGCGCCACGATGCGAAGCTGATCGACGGCAAGGTGCGGCGCACCGCGCGCGCGGATGCGCTTTTCCTCGATGTCCTCACCAGCCCGCGCGACCCCGAAACGGTGCTGCGCTGGATGAACGAAGCCGGCGTTTTCGGCCGCTTCGTGCCCGATTTCGGCCGCGTCGTCGCGCAGATGCAGTTCGACATGTATCACCACTATACCGTCGACGAACACACGATCCGCGCGATCGGCCTGCTGTCGGACATCGAACAGGATCGGCTGAAGGGCGATCACCCGTTGTCGACCGCGATCATGGACCAGATCCAGTCGCGGCGCGTCATCTATGTCGCGGTCCTCCTCCACGACATCGCCAAGGGGCGCGGCGGCGATCATAGCGTGCTCGGCGCCGAACTCGCGCTGCGCGTGTGCCCGCGGCTGGGGCTGACCGATGCGGAGACCGAGACGGTGTCGTGGCTGGTGCGCTATCATCTGTTGATGTCGGCGACCGCGTTCAAGCGCGACCTCGCCGATTTCAAGACGATCCTGGACTTTGCCCAGGTCGTGCAGAGCCCGGAACGCCTGCGCCTGCTGCTCGTCCTCACCGTCGTCGATATTCGCGCGGTGGGCCCGGGCGTATGGAACAGCTGGAAGCGCCAGCTCCTCACTGAACTCTACGATGCCGCCGAAGAAGTCCTCCGCCTCGGCCACAAGCAGCGCGGGCGCGAGGTGCGGATCGCGAGCAAGAAGGAGGAAGCGCAGGCGCTGCTCCAGATGGACGACAGGGATTTCGGCAAGCTCGCGAAGCGCCTGCCCGAAAGCTATTGGATCGCCGAGCCGGTCGAGGTCATCGCGGCGAACCTGCTCCACATCCAGAAGGCGGGCAGCGCGCCGCTGCATATCGCCGCGGTGCCCGACGACGATCGCGGCGCGACCTTGGTGATGGTGCTTGCCGCCGACCACCCGGGCCTCTTCTACCGGATCGCCGGCGGCATCCATCTTGCCGGCGGCAACATCATCGACGCGCGTATCCACACCACGCGCGACGGCCTCGCGCTCGACAATTTCCTCGTCCAGGACCCGCTCGGCCGCCCCTTTGCGGAGGCCGAACAGATCGTGAGGCTGACCCGCGCGATCGAGGACGCGCTCGCCAACCGACAGAAATTGCTGCCGAAACTGGAGGCACGCGCGCTGCCCCGCACCCGCGCCGAAGCGTTTCGGGTGGCGCCGAACGTGTTCGTCGACAATAAGGCGTCCAATCGGTTTACCGTGATAGAGGTCAATGCGCAGGACCGCCCGGCGCTGCTCAACCAGCTCGCCTATGCGCTGTTCCAGTCGAAGGTCACGGTCCACAGCGCGCACGTCGCGACCTATGGCGAGCGCGCGGTCGATACCTTCTATGTCACCGACCTGATCGGCGACAAGATCGACGGCGGCGCGCGGGTCAAGAGCCTGGAAAAACGGCTGCTGGAGGCGGCGGGGAGCAACAGCGAGGATGCGGTGGC
>CAZSMB010000201.1:0-4329 GCA_964607625.1 uncultured Sphingopyxis sp.
TGCGCGATACGCTGCTGGAGGCGGGGATGATCCGCTTCAAGCCAATCGTGCTGACGGCCGCCGCGGCGATGATCGGCGCAGCCACGATCCTGACCGACCCGATATTTCAGGGGCTTGCGATATCGTTGCTGTTCGGTCTGGCGTCCTCGACTCTCCTGACTGTGCTCGTTATTCCCGCGATCTACATCGTCCTGCGGGACGATGGTCGCGAAGGAACGCTCTCTCCATGACAAAGCCCACCGACCTCACGATCCTGAAGCGCGATGCGCATGAAATGGCCGAGTATCTGAAGCTTCTCGCGCATCCCGAGCGGTTGCTGATGTTGTGCCAGATGGACGAGCGCGAAGTGTCGGTCGGGGAACTGACGCGGATAAGCGGGCTGTCCCAATCCGCCGTCTCGCAACATCTGGCTCGGCTTCGCGAGCAAGGTATCGTCTCTTTGCGCGGCGAAGCGCAGACTCGATACTACAGCCTGACTGATCCGAAGATGCAGCGTATCATCGACGCGCTTTGCGAAGCTTGCCACACCTAGAGTTTTTCGAATTTATGGTGAGCCCTGCTGGGTTCGAACCAGCGACCTACTGATTAAAAGTCAGTTGCTCTACCGACTGAGCTAAGGGCCCATCGCGGGTCGCTCGATGGCGCCCCGGCGAAAGTGAGCCGTCGCCCTAGAGCGCCGGGGCGGCGCGGTCAACCGGCTTTGCCGACGCGATGCGTGCCGCGTGCTGGCGAACGGTCAAGGTGCTGAGAGGGTGGCGCCAGTCGGGGGCGACCGCCGTCAGCGGATTGAGGACGAAGGCGCGAGTCGTCATCGCGGGATGCGGTATCGTGAGCCGGGCATCGGCCCACGCGCCGCCCGACCACAGCAATATGTCGAGATCGAGCGTCCGCGCGCCCCACCGCCGCCCGGTTCGGCGACCGAAAGCGGCCTCGATCGCTTTCAGTCGTGCGAGCATGTCGGGTGGGCTGAGCGGCGAAGCCACGAGAGCGACGGCATTGGCGAACCGCCGCCGCGACGGCCCCACCGGCGCGCTGGCGATGATCGGACTTGCGTCGACCGGCTCGATATCATCGCTTTCGAGGGCGGCGAGGGCCGCCATAAGGACCTGGCGCGGATCGCCGAAACGCGCGTGCCGCCGGTTCGAACCAAGTCCGACCGCGTACAAAGGAAGCGGTGTTGCATCGCCCATGTTTCCGCGCCTATCGCAGCCGCGTGACAATATCCAGCCCGCTTCCCGCCACCGAACCTCCTCGCGATTGCCAGCGCTGTTCGCGCCTCGTCGCGCTGCGAGAGGAATGCCGCGTGCAGCATCCAGACTGGTGGAATGCGCCGGTCCATGCGTTTGGCGACCCCGGCGCATGGCTCGCCTTCGTGGGTCTTGCACCGGGCAAGCATGGCGCCAACCGGACCGGGCGGCCTTTTACCGGCGATTATGCGGGCGACCTGCTCTTCGCAACGCTTGCCGAATTCGCGCTGAGCAAGGGACGCTATGACAGCCGCGTCGACGACGGTTTGACCCTTGACGGCGCGATCATCGTCAACAGCGTCAAATGCCTCCCGCCGCAGAACAAGCCGCTGCCGAGCGAAATCGCGGCGTGCCGGCCCTTTTTCGAGGCACAGATCGCCGCTCTGCCCAATGTTCAGGTGATGATCGCGCTTGGCCGCATCGCCCATGATGCGGCCGTGAGAGCCGCTGGCGAACGCCTTGCAGCCTATCGTTTCGCGCATGGCGCCGTTCACCGGCTTCCGGACGGACGCATGCTGGTCGATAGCTATCATTGCTCGCGCTACAACACGAACACGGGGCGGCTGACGCCCGAAATGTTCGCCGATGTGTTTCGTACCGCGCTGGCCCTGCGCGATCAGACGAGCGGACCGAACTCCTCGACCAGCCCGCGATAGAGCGCCCGCTTGAACGGGACGATGAGCTTTTCCAGTTCGTCGAGGTCGGCCCAGCGCCACGCCCGAAACTCCTGGTGGGCAGTGTGGATGTCGACGTCGGCGTCATCGCCCATGAAGCGCATCAGGAACCATTGCTGGCGTTGGCCGCGATATTTGCCGCCCCACATCTTGCCGACCAGATGGTCGGGCAGGTCGTAGAAATATTCCTCGCGGCTGCGCGCAATGATATCGACCAGCCCACCGTGCACGCCGGTTTCCTCGCCAAGCTCTCGTATCGCCGCGTCTTCGGCGTTCTCGCCCGGATCGATCCCGCCTTGCGGCATCTGCCAGGCCTCGCTGGTGGTATCGAGCCGCTGACCCACGAAAATGCGACCATGCCGGTTGGCAAGCATCACCCCCGCGCAGGGGCGATAGGGAAGTTGGCTGTGATCGGTCATGCGGTCGCTTCGGTAATGATCGCCTTCAACAGCGTCAAATTGCCGCGGATATCCTGTGCCGCGCTCGGGATGCCCTGAGCGAGGCAGATATAGCCGTGGATCGTGCCCTTCGCTTCGCGATAGGTGGTCGGTACGCCCGCCTCGATCAGCTTGGCGGCATAGGCTCGGCCCTGATCGCGGAGCGGATCGAGGCTTGCGGTGACGAGCAGCGTCGGCGGCAGCCCTTCGGCTGAAACGTCGATCGGCGCGGCGCGATAGTCGTGGGGATCGGCGGCATATTGGTCGCCGAACCACTGCATCCCGCCCTCGGTGAGCAGATAGCCGTCCTTGAAATCGCGATAGCTCTGCCAGTCGTAATGCGTCGTGACGGCGGGATAGATCGGGTGAATCGCGACGACCGGTTTCGATGCCGGCTTGTCGCGCAGGGTCAGCGCGGTCGCGATGGTCAGATTACCGCCCGCGCTATCCCCCGACAGGACAAGGCCCGTGCAGGGGATGTTGTCGGCGACCCAGCGCGTTGCCGCTTCGCAATCGTCGGGCGCGGCGGGGAAGGGATGTTCGGGCGCGAGACGATAGTCGACTGCGATCACTGGCACGTCGAGCTGCCGTGCCGCCTCTGCGCAATAGGGATCATGCGTGTCGAGATCGCCGATCACCCAGCCGCCGCCATGATAGAAGACCATGACCGGCCCGGCTTCGCGATCGGGACGACTGTCATAGATACGGATCGGAATGTCGCCTGCCGGTCCAGGGATCGTGCGATCCTCGACCTGCGCGATGTCGCCGCGCGGGACGTCGGCCAGCTGGCCCATCGCGCGCATCATTTCGCGCGCTGCGGCAGGCGGCAGCTCTTCCATCTTCGGGCCGTCCTGTGCGTTCAGAAACGCAAGAAAGCCAGCCACGTCGGGGCGGACAAAGGGGGGCGTGCCGTCGGTCATCCTGGATCATCCCTTGCAAGTTGTGCGTTGTCGTTATCGGCGCAGCTATTCGGCATCGCAGCGGCATAATCAATCGCAAATCGAAACCGATCGGGTCGTTTCGCTTTGCGGCGCACAATTTTTTCTGAATTGCGGCTTGCCCCCGACAGGCCTAGGCCCATGTCACAGGTTCGCAAAGATTACGTAAGGCAGAAGTGAGAATGGCGACAGCGGTAGCGGACAAGGCGAAGACGCCTGAAGCCCCCCTTTCCGACGCAGTGGTAGTAAGATTTGCCGGGGATTCCGGTGACGGGATGCAGTTGACCGGCGGGCAATTCACCCTGTCGACCGCACTGGCGGGCAACGACCTGGCGACCTTTCCCGATTTCCCGGCCGAAATCCGCGCGCCGCAGGGCACCTTGTTCGGCGTCTCGGCGTTTCAGATCAATTTCGGGTCGAGCGAGATCAACACCGCCGGCGACGCCCCCGACGTACTCGTCGCGATGAACCCCGCCGCGCTCAAGACCAATGTGCCGTCGCTCAAGACCGGCGGCCTGATCATCGCCGACGAGGGCGAGTTCAACGACCGCAATCTCGCCAAGGCGAAATATGAGACGAACCCGCTCGAGGACGGCAGCCTCGCCAAATGGCAGCTCTTGAAGCTCAACATCAGCCAGGCGACGCTCGACGCGGTGAAGCCGTTCGGGCTCGGCAACAAGGAAGCGCTGCGCTGCAAGAATATGTGGACGCTGGGGCTCGCGCTCTGGATGTTCGACCGCGACCGCCAGCCGCTGATCGATTGGCTGAAGGCCAAGTTCGCCAAGGCGCCAGAGCTTGCCGACGCGAATATCGCGGCGCTCAACGCGGGCCATGCCTATGGCGAGACCGCCGAGCTCGCGGGGCCGCTCAAGCAGCATCATGTGCCCGCCGCACCCGCCGAACCCGGCCTGTATCGCACGCTCACCGGGGCCGAAGCGATCGCGCTCGGCCTTGTCGCGGGCGCGCAGCTTGCGGAATTGCCGATGTTCTTCGGCGGCTATCCGATCACGCCGGCGTCGGCGATCCTCCATCA
>CAZSMB010000202.1:0-2567 GCA_964607625.1 uncultured Sphingopyxis sp.
ATATCCCACTGCTCGGGATAGCTGCCCGGCGGACAGGCGTCGGCGACGATTGCGTTGACCGTTTCGGCCCGCATACCCAGCATCGCATCATCGACCGTTTCGCTGTCGATGATCTCGCCGCGCTGGTCATAGATCACCTTGCGCTGGTCGTTCATCACATCGTCATATTCGACGACCTGCTTGCGGATGTCGTAATTGCGCGCCTCGACCTTCTTCTGGGCGGTCTCGATCGCCTTCGACAGCCACTTCGACCCGATCGCCTCGCCATCCTCGAGATTCTTGTTCATCATCTTCGCGAACAGCGTGTCGGGGCCGAAGATGCGCAAGAGGTCATCATCGAGGCACAGATAGAATTTCGACAGGCCGGGATCGCCCTGGCGCCCCGAGCGGCCGCGGAGCTGGTTGTCGATGCGACGGCTTTCGTGGCGTTCGGTGGCGAGTACGAACAGACCCCCCGCGGCCTTCACCGCCTCGCGCTCGGCCGCGACTTCCTCGCGGATCCGCGCTTCGGCCGCCTCGCGCTCGGGCCCTTCGGGCATGTCGGCGAGTTCGTCCTCGATCCGGAATTCCTCGCTGCCGCCCAATTTGATATCGGTACCGCGGCCCGCCATGTTCGTGGCGATCGTCACCGCGCCGGTCCGGCCGGCCTGCGCAACGATATGCGCCTCGCTCTCGTGGAAACGCGCGTTGAGGACGCTGTGCGGCACGCCCTCCTTTTCGAGATAGGAGGAGAGCAGTTCGGACTTCTCGATCGACACGGTGCCGACCAGCACCGGCTGGCCGCGCTCGTTCGCTTCGCGGATCGTGCGCGCGATCGCACCGAACTTGTCGTTGATGTTCTTGTAGAATTCATCCTCCTCGTCGATCCGCGCGATCGGGCGGTTCGTCGGGATGGTGACGACGTTCATCTTGTAGATTTCGAAGAATTCGGCCGCCTCGGTCGCCGCGGTACCGGTCATCCCCGAAAGCTTCGGATACATGCGGAAATAATTCTGGAAGGTTATCGAGGCCAGCGTCTGGTTCTCGGGCTCGATCTGCACGCCCTCCTTCGCCTCGACCGCCTGGTGCAGGCCGTCGGACCAGCGGCGCCCGTCCATCATGCGGCCGGTGAACTCGTCGATGATCACGACCTTGTCGTCCTTGACGATATAGTCGGTGTCGCGGCGAAACATCACGATGGCCTTGAGCGCCTGGTTGACGTGATGGACGACCTGGGTGTTTTCGATGTCATAGAGATTGCTGCCCTGGAGCAGGCCCGCGGCCTCGAGCAGGCGCTCGACATGCTCAGTGCCTTCCTCGGTCAGGCTGATCGACTTCGCCTTCTCGTCCTTTTCATAATCCTCTTCGCCGAGCCGGTGCACCACCTCGTTGACGCGGATGTAGAGTTCGGACTTGTCGTCGGTGGGGCCGGAGATGATCAGCGGGGTGCGCGCCTCGTCGATCAGGATCGAATCGACCTCGTCGACGATGCCGAAGTTGAACGGGCGGTGCACCATCTGCGACCGCTCGAACTTCATATTGTCGCGCAGATAGTCAAAGCCGAGCTCGTTGTTCGTCGCATAGGTGATGTCGCTGTTATACGCCTCGCGCCGCTGCGTCTCGTTGAGGTTCGGGACGATGATCCCCGTCGTCAGGCCAAGGAAACTGTAGACTTCGCCCATCCATTCGGCATCGCGCTTCGCCAGATAGTCGTTGACCGTGACGACGTGGACGCCCTTGCCTTCGAGCGCGTTGAGGTAACAGGGCAGCGTCGCCATCAGCGTCTTGCCCTCGCCGGTCGCCATCTCGGCAATCTCGCCGCGGTGCAGGACGATCCCGCCGATCATCTGTACGTCGAAATGACGCATGCCCAGCGTGCGGCGCGCCGCCTCGCGCACCGTGGCAAAGGCTTCGGGAAGGATGTCGTCCAGGCTTTCGCCCGCCGCGAGGCGTTCACGGAATTTCGGGGTCTGCGCTTTCAGCTCCGCATCGTCGAATGCCTCCATCTGGGGCTCGAAGGCGTTGATCTTGTCGACGATCTTGCGGATGGAATTAACGTAACGCTCGTTGGACGAGCCGAACAGGCTTTTGGCAATGCTGCCGAACATGGCGGTTTTCCTTGGATAATGCTGAAGGCGGCAACGCGAATGGTTGCCCGGCCGCATCGCATGCGGCCGCTGAAAATCGATCGGGCGCGAACGTGGCGCCCGGCGGTCGGGGCTATTCGAGCGCGCGGTCCGATCGGCCGAGGATGCCCGGCAGATAGGGAGGAGCCGGACGCACCGGCTTGCGGCAACCGCACGACGCGCGGCGCGAGGGAGGCGGATCGGCCGGCCGCCGAGCCTTGTCGGCATTGTCCGATTGGCCGGCGGTTTCCGCGAGCATCACGAGCGCGCCCATCGCCGCCGGCGTGGCCGGAGCGGCCTGCGCGCGATCTGCGCCGGCAAGGCCGGTCAGAAGTGCGAGCAAGGTCAGGAATAAACGCAAGAGATGCCCCTCTGTCGATCCGGCAGGCGATTGAGTGCCCGCGGGACGCTGAACATAGGGTGAAAGCGAAAAAAGGTCCAGAGGGAAGCCAACCGGCGTCT
>CAZSMB010000202.1:2667-4310 GCA_964607625.1 uncultured Sphingopyxis sp.
TCCGCGAGAAGCCGGCACGTGGCCTCATCGAGCTCGGCATGACCGCTCGACGACGTGACCTCGCACCCCGTCGTCTTGCCGGTGGCGTCGTAGGTCAGACGAAATGCCGTAACGCCTTCATGCTCGGCTCGCATCGCTTCGGCAGGATAATCGTCGTTGGTTACCCAGCTTCCGGGATTGTTGGCCGGCGTTCCGGCTTGGGAAAGGTCGGCGGCCTCCGCCATTGCGCCCGGAGCTGTCGGCGCGACCAAAGCCAATATCCAAAGTGCAGCGACCATGCCCTTGTCCCCCCCTTGTATCGTTCAGTCGAGTCCGGGGTTCAGCCGCCTGACCTCCTGCAAGAAGCTCTTGGGCTTCTTGAAATAATTGCTGTCGCGGTTGACCTTCAGCCCCGCGGCGACCGCCATCTCCATCAGGAAATGGACGCAGTTGGCCGAACCGAGGTCATAGCTGGGCTGCTTGCGATCCTGCCATTCGCGCACCTTGGTGAGCAGCCGGCCATAGGTCGCATCGTCGACCGTCACGCTGAACTGCCTGTCGCTCTTGGTGACATATTTTTCTTCCTTGCTCTGCACATAGCCCTTTACCGCGCCGAGCAGGATCGCCGGCGTCACCGATCGCGCGGTGAAGCCGTAATTGTAGTTGACCGCCTGGCCGGTCGAATCGACCCGCCCCTTCAACGTGATGAAGCCGTGGGGAAAGCGTTCCCCGAAATCATGGCTGTAAAAGCTGACGACCACCTTGGCCTGCGCCGGCGCAGCGGTGCCGAGGACGAAGGTGGAAAGGGCGAAGAGCAGCAAGCGCCAATGGGTCATGCCGCCCCTGATAGCCAGCGAGGCCGCGCCTTGCCAAGGCGCAATTGCGGCTTGACCTTTGAACCGGCATCGCTTTCAGTCCCACTGACATCAATGTAAGGGAGGGTGCGCCATGGCGCGAAAGGCGATTTTCATCACCGGCGGCGGATCGGGCATCGGCCGCGCAACCGCCCGACATTTCGCGAGCCAGGGCTGGTTCGTCGGCATCGCCGACGTCAACACGCAAGGCATCGACGAGACCGCCGCGCTGCTTCCCGAAGGTGCGTCGTCGCGCCATGCGATGGATGTGCGCGACCGCGACCAATGGCAGGCCGCGCTCACCGAATTTGCCGCAGCGAGCGGCGGACGACTGGACGTGCTGTTCAACAATGCCGGGATCGGATCGGGCGGGCAGTTTGTCGACATGCCTCCCGCCGAGGCCGACCGGTTGATCGCGATCAACTTCGGCGGCGTGGTCAACGGCATCTATGCCGCCCTGCCGCTGCTGCGCGCGACCCCCGGATCGGCAATCCTCAACACCGGGTCGGCATCGGGCTTTTACGGCGTGGCGGGGCTTGCGGTCTATTCGGCGACGAAATTCGCGGTGCGCGGCCTGACCGAAGCGCTCGAAATCGAATTTTCCAAATATGGCATCAAGGTCCGCTCGCTGATGCCAGGCTTTATCGATACCCCGCTGCTCGACCAGGTCAGCGCCGACAGCAACGAACCGGCGCGCAATCGCCTGTCGGCAAGCAGGTTCGAAATTTCGCCGGTCGACGATGTCGCGAAGGCCGCGTGGGACGCCGTGCACGGCGACCGCGTGCATATGCCGGTGGGCAAGATGGCAAA
>CAZSMB010000203.1:0-1477 GCA_964607625.1 uncultured Sphingopyxis sp.
GGTTCGCCGCGGCGAACCGTTTCCAATTGACCTATGATGTGATCTATCGCCTCGCTGCGGACGATGCGGCGAGCGCGAGCATTGCGTTCGCCTTCCTCGCCGCGCAGGCGGCGGTGTTCCTGATCGCCTTGTGGTGGCTTCCGCGCCGCTGGTTCATCGCCTTGGCGGCCCTGGCCGGGGCGTCGATCCTCGTGAACCTGGGGTATGGCGAGACCGTTGCCGGGCCGCTCGACGCCGCGACGCTGGCCTGGATGCTGGGCGAAGCACGGCAGGCCGGGCACGCGGCCGGAGAGTTCGCCGCGCCTTTGCTGTCGGCCGCCGTACAGGCGTTCGCGGCCATCGCGCTGTTGGCCGGGTCGCGCTTTGCCGCGCGGCGGAGCGGATTGTTGCCGCGCGCATCGGGGTGGCGGTTCGCCGCGATCGCGATCCTGCTGCTCGCGCCGAGCATCGTGTACCGCATCGTCGATGTCTGGCCCGAAAGCGCCGAGCGCAACCTTTATGCGCTGGGCTGGGACATCGCGACCGCCGATCCGCCGCCGCCGCGCGCCGCGCCGGAATGGGCGCCCTCGACCACGGGCCGCACTCTCGCGCCGCGCCACATCCTCTGGCTGGTCGACGAAAGCGTCGCCGCGGCCCCCTTTGACGCCGTGATTGCGCCGTTGATCGAGCATGTTCCGCACATAGACTTCGGGACCGCCGCATCGATGGGCAATTGCAGCGCGCCGTCGCAGGTCGCCTTGCGCTCAGGCGTCGATGTCCGCCACGCCGACGCGCGGACCGACCTGCGCCGCACGCCGTCGATCTGGTCCTATGCAAAGGCCGCCGGTTACCGGACGCGGCTGATCGACGGGCAGACGTCGGGCGCGCCCCAGAATCTGCTGTTTCCGCCCGAGCGCGCGCTGATCGACGAGCTGGTCGAAATGCCGGACGGGATCGATACCGACCGGCGCATTGCCGACCGGCTCAATGCCGAACTGAAACAGCCCGGCCGCAGCTTTACCCACGTCGTGCTGCGCGGGGTGCATTTCCAGTATAGCGACCATTATCCGCCCGGGACGTTGCCGCCCGACGCGCCGCTGGCGCTTCAGTATCGCACCGCGCTCGCCTGGTCGAAACGGGGCTTTTTCGACCGCCTGCTGCGCGGGGTCGACCGCGGCGCGGTGGCGATCGTCTATACGTCCGATCATGGGCAGAATCTGACGCCCGGGGCGCTGCCGCACTGTAGCCGCGATCCGGTGCGCGACGAATTTCGCGTGCCGCTGATCGCATTCCTGCCCGAACGGCTCGCGCGCCGCTATTCCGATGCGCCGCGCACGGGGCATTCGACGAGCCAGATCCTGCCCGCGACGCTGATCTGGATGGGCTATGACCCGGCAAGGGTCGCCGCGCGTTACGACGCCGATCTGACCCGCCCGACCGCGCGCTACGTCTGGTTCGGGCGCGCGGCCGTGCCCGTCTCGCGCGGGGCGCCGGTCGA
>CAZSMB010000203.1:1577-4285 GCA_964607625.1 uncultured Sphingopyxis sp.
TACAGTTCCGACAGCGGGACGTTGTAGAGTTCGCCGCCGCTGACGACGACGGCGTTGCTGCCGTCGATACTCTGCACGGTGCCGATGCTGTTGCCGTTCATATCGCTGACGTTGGCGCCGGCGCGCACCTGCTCCTGCGTCGCGAGCTTCAAGTTCGCGGAGTCGACCGCGCCGTTGACCGTATCGTCGGCCTGGTCGACGACGTCGCCAACCGGCTGCGTCACGGCACCGACCGTGTCGCCGACAGCCTGGCCCGGATTGACCTGGCCGGCGACGTCGCCGGCGACATTGCCGGTCACGCCGGCGAGCTGAGCAAAGGCGGGGGTGGCGATCGCCGCAGTGCCCGCGGCGAGAAGGATCATGGTCTTGCGCATCCTGAATCTCCTGTCGGTCGTCCCGTGGGACGGGTTGCAGGAGAAACGGCTGGCGACCCGCAGTTGTTTCATCGCCGCGCGGGCCGGCGCCTTTGCGGTGGCCGAGGGACGCTCCTTGAAAATCCATGATAATCAACGGATTGTTGAAGGTTCTGGTGCTCGGAGGCGACGGCGGCAACGCGGCGGGCCGCCGAAATTTTGCGACGAATCCCGCCGCGTCGCGCGCGCTGTCCGGTCGGCTTTGTCGATGCGGCGGGTCAGTGCGGCCGGCGGTCGGCGCCGATCAGCTTGTTGAGCGTGGCGATCCGCCGCCGCGCCTGCGTCCAGTCGCGTTCGGGGTGCGTCCGGATCTGTTCGAGGAGCGAACGGACCTCGTTGCGGCGGTCGCCTTCGGTAACGGCCTGCATGGGCTTTCTCCTTTCTTCCGCCAGCATAGCATGGCGGCGCGGAGTCGGGCAAAGCGCCGGGCACGACCGGTCGCAGGGCGCGCGCGGACCGGCGCCTAATCCGCCGCAGGCGCCGCCGCGACGGCGGGGGGATAGGGCGCCGCGGGCGCGTGATCGTAGCTATAGCTTTGCTTGAGCACGAAGCGGCGCTCGGCGGGCAGCCATTGCCACAGGTTCATATAGCGCGCGCCGCCGACGAGCACCCAGCCCTTGGCGGGGCCGCGCCATTCGAAGAAGATGTGCGCGGCCTCTTCGAGCGCGCCCCAGTCGCCCATGCGGCGGATCACGCGGCTGCCCGGCACGATCTCGCGCCGGTTCTTATAGCCTTCCTCCTTGCCCCCCGGCTTGCGCGCGTCGCACTGGCGGCGAAAGCCCGCGACCATGTCGTCGGCATCGGTCGCCGAGACGCCGGTCAGATCGTGATACATCCGGAAGTCGGGCGCGAGCAGCGGCGCCATCGCGTCGGGATCGCACCCTTCGAATCCCGCCCAGAACAGGCGCGCGTCCAGATCGGCGATCCGCTGCTCGAGATCGTCGCCCCGCGGCATCGCGTCTGCGGGCGGTGCGGCGGGGGCGGGGGCCGCGGCGAGCGCGGCGGCGGCGGCGAGGGCGAGAAAGGGCATGGCGGGGCCTCCATTCACTGTAATGCTGCTATAATACAGTGAGGCGGAGTGTTACGCAACCCGGCCCGGCCGGACCACGCGCGGGGTGGCGCGGCGCGCGCGGGCGACTATGTAGGCGCGATGGACGCGGGGCGATCGAAAGCGATGGTGGTGGGACGGCTGCGCACGGCGCCGGTGCTCGCCTGGGCGGGCGCGGCGGCGGCGGGGCTGGTCTGGGCGCTGTGGGAGCTGGTCTGGGGCGGCGGCTTTGCGGCGAGCGGCTTCTACCGGTTGCTCGGGCCGCTGACGGGGCCGCTGGTCGTCGCGATGCTTGCCTATGCGACCTTCGAGTTCGGGCGCGTGTTCGCGCTGCGCCGCCGCTATCTGCGCCACGACGGGGTGCGGCTCTATCGCGGCGCCGACCGCTCGTGGCCGCTCGCCAATATCCGCGACGTGGTGGTGACGCGCAACTGGATGGGGCTCGGCTCGCTGCGGCTGGTGGTCGACGACGACAGCGAAACGACGCGCGAGCTGGCGAAGCTCTACATGCTCGAGGGTCCGGCCGAGGCGGTGCGCGGCGCGGTTCTGTTCGCGATCGGGCGCCCGGTCCCGCTGTCGCAAACGCTGCATTGAAAGGCGCCAGCCCGCGCGCGATCGGTTCGGCGGGGAGCGGCGCCGGATTGCCCGGCCCGGGCGCTCGACCCGGCGAGGCCAAAGTTCAGTAAAGTTCAGCCTCATGCGCCCTGCGCATCGCCGCCGCCGGGGGTGCGCGGACCGGCGTCGTCGCGGTCGTCGCTATGCCAGGGCGGCAGCGCGCCGTCGCACAGATCGGCCACCTCCAGCGCCACCGCCAAATCGTCGGGCGCCATCAACGCTTCCGGGGCGGCGGGCGGTGCGGGGTGCAGATGGACCAGCGCCTCGGCCACCGCGACGGGCGCGGGATCGGTCCGTCCGGCCGCGCCGCGCTCGCGAAAGCAATCGGGGCCATAAGCGCGCAGCAGGAACATCAGCAGCCGGTCGCTCTGGCGAAAGCGTCGGCCGACGCGGTTGCCGTCGCGGTCGAACACCGGTTCGTCGGTACCGACGAGCGCGCGTTCGAAGGCGGCGTCGAGCAATTTCTTGGCCGCGGCGTCGATCGCCGCCGACCAGGCGCGGTCGAACGCTTCGGCACCGGGCGAGCGGCGGAGGCGATAGGCGGAGGATTCGGACATATCGACGCGCTGCGCCGCGGTGGCGACCGATCCGGTATCGGCGAGCGCCTCGATAAAGGCGCGCTGCTTGTCGGG
>CAZSMB010000204.1:0-4259 GCA_964607625.1 uncultured Sphingopyxis sp.
CGGCCATATTTGGTTTCGCCGATCTGGAAAAAGGGGTTGTCCTCTCCCGCCTCGATGAAATTGCCCTCGGGATAGATCAGGAACAGCCGTGGCTCGGAGCCCTTGATTTGCCCCCCGACGATCAGCGACGCGCGAAAGATCGACTCGGCGACCGGTCCCTCGTCATTGTGCCGCATGACGATACCGCGCAGCACTTCGCCGATCGTCGTCGCGACCTGGAACATCGAAGGGCATTCGAGGATCGAGGGGTGGCGCTCTTCGGGCGCCTTGGTGCGCTCGTCGAGCAGGCTGACCACGGCTTGCGTCGTGGCCAGATTACCCGCCGACATCAAGGTGATGACCCGCTCGCCGGGCACGTGCCAGCTGCGCATCTTGCGAACCTGCGAAATATCATCGACGCCCGCGTTGGTGCGGGTGTCCGACATGAACACCAGCCCCTTGTTAAGCCGCATACCAACGCAATAAGTCATCGAATCGCTGTTCGCCCCCGCAAATCCGCCCGTCCGGTCCCGATTATTGCTGGACCTGCAATTGGACAACCAGATTTTCTTGCGCCGCACCATAGCGCATGCCGCGAACCGGGGCGGCATCGCGATAGTCGAGCCCCGTCGCGACGCGGATATAGCGCGCGTCGGGCGAGTGGCCATTGCTTACGTCGAAGCCGATCCAGCCGACATGGTCGAAATAGGCCTCCGCCCAGGCGTGGGTCGCATCCTGCTCGGTGCGGTCGTCCATGCGCAGATACCCCGACACGTAGCGCGCCGGATAGCCTAGGTGGCGCATCGCCGCGATGAAGATATGCGCGTGGTCCTGGCATACGCCGCCTTCGCCTGCCAAAGCCTGTTCGGCGCTCGTCTCGGCATCGGTCACACCGACCTTGTATGCGAGTCTTTCGAGGATCAGCGCCGACAGCGCGTGCGCCTGTTCGATATCCGATTCGAAGTCGCGCCCCAGTGACGCGGTCAGCGACCGGACATGGCGTCCTGCCCGCGTCAATGCCGTCGGACGCAGGAATATCCACAGCGGCATCGCGCCGCGATGCGCGCCGATCACGCCATCGGTGGTGTGCAGCTCGACCTCGCCGCGGCACCGGATAACCAGTTCCCGGACGCCGGTGTCGAGCGCAATCAGGTCGACTCCATTGCCGTGATGGTCGGTATAATGAAGCTGCTTCGTCCCGCCCTCGACCTCGATCGTCCAGTCGTGGACGCTCTGCTGGCCGGGGCGTTCCTTGGGCATCAACCGGACCTGTTGCAGCGCATAGCCCACCGGCGCGTCATATTGATAATGGGTGATATGTTCGACAGACAGGCGCATCGTCACTCCACGAACCGGTAATCGCGCTCGATCTGCTGCGCGAGCGCGGCATTGGCCGACAGGAAGCCGCGCAGATATTCGTGCAGCCCGCCATCGAAGATCGTCTGGATCGGCGCCGACAATTTGTCGCGGCAGATGGCGATCGCCATCCGCCCCGCCTCGGTCTCTTCGCCATATCCGCGCTGGAGCCAGCCGAGATTGTCCTGCATCTTGTCGCAGCAGAAGGCCAGGCTGCGCGGCATCTGGCCATAGAGGATCAGGAACTCGGCGATCTTGAGCGCGCTGATTTCGGCGCCGTAGAGCCAGCGATAGGCGCGGTGCGCTGAAACCGAGCGCAGGATCGTCTCCCACTGCACATTGTCGATCGAGCTTCCGATATGCGCGACCGAAGGCAGCAGCAGATAATATTTGACGTCCAGGATGCGCGCCGTGTTGTCGGCGCGTTCCAGGAAGGTGCCGAGCCGCGCGAAATTATAGCCGTCGTTGCGCAGCATCGTGCCCGCCAATGCGCCGCGGACCTGGGCAACCTGCTGCCGGATCGCCGCGAGAACGTCGGGCAGGTCGTCCTCGCGCACCTGCCGCTTGAGCAGGCCGGTTATCGTCATCCAGCTGATATTCACCGCTTCCCACACTTCGCGGGTCAGCGCGGTGCGCGCGGTCCGGGCATTGTCACGCGCCTGTTTCGAAAGCGACACGATACTCGACGGATTGGCCGAATCCCGCAAAAGAAAATCCACGACGCGGGCCGAGCTATACTCGTCGTGCGCGGCCATGAATGCGTGATCGACCCCTGCCGTTTCGAGAATCGATTTCCATTCGGACGGCGCGGTCTGCCACCGGGTCAGGGCGATACGGAATCCGGCGTCGATCAAGCGCGCATTATTCTCGCTGCGCTCAAGGTAGCGCGCCATCCAGAACAGGGCTCCTGCGGTCTTCCCGAGCATCAGTCCTCCAGCACCCAGGTGTCTTTGGTCCCGCCGCCCTGGCTCGAATTGACGACCAGCGACCCACGTTTCATTGCGACGCGCGTCAGCCCGCCGGGCGTGATCGTCAGTCCCCGGGGCGACATCAGGACAAAGGGTCGCAGGTCGACGTGCCGCGGCGCGAGGCCCTGCCGCGTGAAGATCGGCACGGTCGACAGCGACAAGGTAGGCTGGGCGATATAATTGCCCGGATTCGCCTCCAGCTTCTTGCGGAAAGCGGAAATTTCCCGCTTGCTCGCCGCCGGCCCCACCAGCATGCCATAGCCGCCCGACCCGTGGACCTCCTTGACCACCAGTTCGGGCAGTCGATCGAGCACCTCGCGCAGATGCTCCTCGTCGGAACAGCGCCAGGTCGGCACATTGGGCAACAGCGCCTTTTCACCGGTATAGAATTCGATGATGTCGGGCATATAGCTATAGAGTGCCTTGTCGTCGGCGATCCCCGTCCCCGGCGCATTGGCGATCGTGATCCCGCCGGCGCGATACACGTCCCAGATGCCCGGTACGCCAAGCAGCGAATCCGGACGGAAATTAAGGGGGTCGAGGAAATCGTCGTCGACGCGGCGATACAGGACATCGATCGCGCGATAGCCCTGCGTCGTGCGCATCGCGATGCGCCCGTCCACGACGCGCAGGTCGTGCCCCTCGACCAGTTCGGCGCCCATCTGGTCCGCGAGGAAACTGTGTTCGAAATAGGCGCTGTTGTGAATGCCGGGGGTCAGCACCGCGACCGTGGGAGTTCCCTGGCACAGAGGCGGGGCACAGGCCGACAGCGATTTCAACAGGTTGATCGGATAATCGCTGACCTCGCGCACCGCCACCTTCGCAAAGAGTTCGGGAAACATCTGGAGCATCGTTTCGCGATTTTCGAGCATGTAGGACACGCCCGACGGTGTGCGCGCATTGTCTTCCAGCACATAGAATTCATCAGGCCCGGTGCGGACGATGTCGATGCCGCTGATGTGGGTGTAGATCCCGCCGGGCGGGTCCATTCCCATCATCATCGGCAGGAAGGCGTCGTTGCGCGCGATCAGGTCGGTCGGGACGCGGCCCGCGCGCAATATCTCCTGCCGATGGTAGATGTCGTGCAGAAAGGCGTTGAGAGCGCGCACGCGCTGTTCGATCCCGCGCGACAGACGCCGCCATTCGCTCGCCGCGATGATCCGCGGCACGACGTCGAAGGGAATCAGCCGCTCATCGGCATCGGCCTGGCCATAGACGTTGAACGTGATGCCGATCGTGCGGAAAAAAGCCTCGGCCTGCTGCGCCTTGCGGTGAATACGCTGCGCATCCTCGCCATCGAACCAATCGAAATATTCGCGATATGGCGGGCGTATGCCGCCGTCGTCGCTCGTCATTTCGTCGAAGAAGCTGATACTCCGACCCTTTCCACGCAGCACGTATTGTCTGCCGCACAACGGGTGCGGCACTCAGGTCCCTGCTGCTGCGTGCCTGTCGGCTCCGTGGCCACCAAGCTTATGGGAAGCGATGCTAATCCGCGCCGGCCCCCTTGGCAAGCGGGCGTGTCGGTTCGTGCGCGCCCCCTCCCCATTCGGAGAGAGGGCGCGCGGACTTACATGGCGCCGTGGCAATGCTTGTATTTACGGCCCGACCCGCACGGGCATGGCGCATTGCGGCTGATTTCCATGTCGGCATAGGGATTCTCGCCGCCCACCGACGGCCTCGGCGCCTGCATCGGCGGCAGCGTGTCGGCGATCACGCCGAGCGATCCCGCGTCGATGTCGGCGCTGTTGTCTTCGCCGGTGAACGGGTCGATATGCGTCGTCAGGAAATCGGGCAGTTCGGGAAGCGGCATGGGTTCCGGTTCCTGGAACTGGAAATCGATGCGTGCGACGGTCCGCGTCACGTCCTCGCGGATGTTCTGCAACATGCGCTCGAACAGGGCAAAGGCCTCTGCCTTATATTCGTTGATCGGCTGCTTCTGCGCATAGGCGCGCA
>CAZSMB010000205.1:0-4244 GCA_964607625.1 uncultured Sphingopyxis sp.
TCCAGCGGCTCGGGTGCGAGCCGCGTCCAGATGACGAAGCCGTCGCTCGCCGGATCGCCCGATGCGACGCCGAGGCTGAACGGGAAGTCGCGAAACAGCCCCCCTTCGGCTCGCAGGACCGTTGGCGCGGCGAGCCCCGCCAGAGTGGCGCCGGCAAGGAAATGGCGGCGATCGAACATAGTGGAAGCTCCTGAACGCGAATCGGTCGGTCCCGGATAGACCAGCCGCCGGCCAGATCAATGAGCTGTCGCTCCGCCGTCAGAACCAGACCCTCAGCCCGGCGACGAAAGCGGGTCGCGATGCGTCGTCCCCCGCGGCCCGCGCGCGCCGAGCCGTTCCGCCCAGCTTTCGCTCCCACGTCACCCCGATATAGGGCGCAAATTCGCGCGCCACTTCATAGCGCAGGCGCAGCCCGGCCTCGATTGACGTGAAGCCGCTGCCGGTGTCGAGTTCGGGCGTCGCCTGAAATGCGACATTCGCCTCGACGCGGGGTTGCAGGATCAGCCGTTGGGTGATTCGCTGGTCATAGCTGGCTTCGGCCCGGGCCGAAGCATCCCCCTTGTCGGACAGGAACAGCGCGCCTTCGACCTCGAACCAGTAGGGCGCGAGACCCTCTATGCCGAAAACGGCGTATGTCGGCGACGGGCCGGGGCCGAAATCCTGTCGAATGCCGGTCTGGGCGTTGAAATAGGGGCCGATGGCATGGCTCCACAGCGCCTGCACTTCGCCACCCTCGAACGGACCGCCGCGGTCGCCTTCGCCCTCGGTCTTGACTGTCAGCCGGTCGATATCGCCGCCGAACCAGCCTTCGGCATCCCACGCATAGCCGTCCCGTCCGTCGCGGGTGCGCCACTCGGCGCGATCGATCATGATTTGGGAAAAGGCGCCGCCGCCATGTTCGGCGTACAGCTGCTTTCGCGATGCCGCCATGGCATCGGCACCGAAGATCGCATCGGCGGCATCGACGCGCGGCGCCGGCGGAGCGGGCGCATCGGGCACGGATGCTTCGGGCACGGACGGGGACGGCACCGCGTCGGTCTTGCAATGGCCCATCGCCGCATGGTGGGACGGGCAGGGCGGTGATGGAGCCTCGACGGGTTCCGCCGCCGACGCGCCTGGCTTGCAATGCCCCATCGCGGCATGTTCGGGGGGGCAGGGGCCAGACGGTGGCGCCTGCGTCGATGCCTGTATCGCGAGCAGGGCGATCGCGATCATGCGGCCGCCTCCGGTCGCACCGTCACGACCTGCATCATCCCCGCGTGCATGTGATAGAGCAGGTGGCAATGGAAGGCCCAGTCGCCATAGGCGTCGGCGGTGACATCGAAGGTCACCGTTCCGCCGGGCTGGACATTCACCGTATGCTTGCGCGGTGCATATTCGCCCTTGTCGGTCACCAGTTCGAAAAAATGGCCGTGCAGGTGAATGGGGTGCGCCATCATCGTGTCATTGACCAAAGTGACGCGCACACGCTCGCCCTGCGCAAAGGGTATCGGCGCCGTCACTTCGTTCAGCTTCACCCCGTCGAACGCCCACATATAACGCTCCATATTGCCGGTCAGGTGGATCTGCATCCGGCGCGTCGGCGCGCGCGTGTCGGGGTTGCGATTCAGCGCGACGAGATCGCGATAGGTCAGCGCCCCGGCTACGCCCTCCAGTCCCTGCCCCGGTTCGCCGGTGCGGTCGGCCGGCATCGGCGAAATGCTCTGCACGGTCGGGGTTTTGGCGACCGTGGGCGCCAGGCTCAGGTCGCGCATCTTGTGATCCATCTTCGCCCTGCCGCCGTCCGGCCCGTGATTCATCGCGTCATGGTTCATGCTGCCCATGTCCATGCCCATGTCCTTCATCGACGCGAGCGGACGGGCGCGCAGCTGCGGGACGGGCGCCGTCATCCCGGCGCGCGGAGCCAACGTCGCCCGCGCCATGCCCGACCGGTCGACACTCTCGCCGACGATCGTGTAGGCGCGATCTTCGGGAGTGACGATCACGTCATAGGTTTCGGCGACCGCGATCTGCATCTCGTCGACGGGGAGCGGCCGCACATCTTGTCCATCGGCCTGGACCACAGTCATCTTCAGTCCGGGAATCCGCAGGTTGAAGGTCGTCATGGCGGACGCGTTCACAAAGCGCAGCCTCACGCGTTCGCCCGGAGCGAACAGGGCGGTCCAGTTGTCGTCCGGTCCGTGGCCGTTGACGAGATAGGTATAGGTCGATCCGGTGACGTCGCTGATGTCGGTCGGGTCCATCCGCATCGCTCCCCATGCGGTGCGCTCGCCGATCGATTGATCTTCACCGGCGAGCAGCTCCGCCAGCGTCTGCTTCTGCCGATTGAAATAGCCGCCCATCTGCTTGAGCTTCTTGAAGATCATGTGCGGGTGAAGCGCGCTGAAGTCGGACAGAACCACGACATGATCGCGATCATGGGGTGCCGTTTCATGGGCCGGATCGATCACCAGCGGGCCATAATGCCCAAGCTGTTCCTGGAGCCCCGAATGGCTGTGATACCAGTAAGTGCCTGCCTGCCGCACCGGAAACTCGTAGGTAAAGGTCTCGCCGGGCGCGATCCCGGGAAAGCTCAGTCCCGGAACCCCATCCATCTGAAAAGGCAGGAGGAGGCCGTGCCAGTGGATTGAGCTGGGTTCGTCGAGTTCATTGGTGACATGGATGCGGGCGGTCTGTCCTTCTTTCAGGCGGATAAGCGGGCCGGGGACGGTGCCGTTGATCCCGATCGCATGGTGCATCCTGCCGCCCAGATGCAGCATTTGACGCGCGATCGTCAGGCGAATGTCGTCGCCGCCGACCGTGGGCAGACCCGCCGATACCGGCCGCGCCCAGGCGGGAAGCCAGGGCGCGAGCGCCGCCGCGCCGCCCGCGACCAGCAGCGAACGGCGATCGAGAAGGGCGCTCACATGGGCCTCGCGAGCATCCAGATCGCCATGCCGACCATCGCGAGATTTTCGGTGAGCGAGACGAAGCCCAGCGGCACGTTGCTGCCGCCTCCGACGCAGGCGCATTTGAGCGCGCGCCGGTCGACATAGACCGCCTTGAACACCGATACCGCGCCGATACCGCCGATGAACAGCGCGACCGGGATCGACAGCCAGTCGAGCGCCTGCGCGGTCATCAACACGCCGGCGAGCCCCTCCGCAAAGGGATAGATGCTGCCATAGGGCACCCAGCGCCGCGCCAGCAGGTCGTAGTTCAGGAACATCGTCGAAAAACTTTCGACGTCCTGGAGCTTCAACAGGGCGAGCGCACACATGCTGAACGAGACGAACCACTCGGCCGCGCGGACCGTGAAGGGTGAGCCAAAGGCGGCAAAGGAAGCGGCAAGCGCCATCAGCGCGGTCATCGCGAACAGCGCGACGACGGGGCGATAGCTGGTCGCGTCGGGATCGCGCACCGTCAGCCCGAAATGGCGGCGCAGATCGTCGTAACCGCCGATCCGCCGGCCGTCGATGAAGGTCTGCGGCGTGGTCCCGACATCGTGCTCGGCCTTGAACGCGTCGGTTTCCTCGCGCGTTTTCAGCCAATGATCATCGACCGCGAAGCCGCGGCTCTTCAAAAGATGCTTCGCCTTCAGCCCATAGGGGCAGATATGGCTCGGCATGACCATGCGATAGAGGGCGGCGGTGCTTGTCCGGTTCGTCATGCGCCCCATATAGCGTCCGTACCATGGTACGGAGTCAAGCGATGCAACTGACAATCGGAAAACTGGCCGCGGCGGGCGGGGTCGGGGTCGAGACGATCCGCTATTATCAGCGGCGTGGCCTGATCGCGACGCCGGCGAAGAGCGGCGGCGACGGCTGGCGCGGCGGGGTGCGCCGCTATGACACGGGCGACCTGAGGCGGCTGAAATTCATCCGCTCGGCGCAGGCGGCCGGCTTCACGCTCGACGAGATCGGCGAATTGCTGGACCTCGAACAGAGCGACGACCGCCCCCGCGTCCGCGCGCTCGCGCACCAGCGGATCGCGGTGCTCGACGAAAAGATCGCGCAAATGACCGAAACCCGCGCGGCGCTGGCGCGCCTGGCCGACGAATGCGCGGCGAGCGACAAGGGGCCGTGCCCGATTTTGGCGGCGTTCGAGGGGTGCTGATTCCCCTCCCGCTTGCGGGAGGGGTTAGGGGTGGGCAGCGACGTCGGCAGGCCCACCCCGCTGCGACTAACGAACAAGTTCGCAAGTCTCGCTGCCCCTCCCGCTAGCGGGAGGGGGGTAAGCCTCAGCTATGCAGGAAATGCATCACG
>CAZSMB010000206.1:0-4190 GCA_964607625.1 uncultured Sphingopyxis sp.
CCGCGCCTGCCGATGCTGATGGCGGCGCCGGGGCGGACCGACGACGCACCCGAGCATCTGCATCCCTTCCTCTATGCCGAGCCGGCACCGGGGCGCATTTTCCTGTGGGAAAGCTGGCTGCGGCACGAGGTGATGATCAACGCTGCGAAGAGCGAGCGGATCAGCATCAGCTTCAATTACAGCTGAGGCGTCCTATATGGACGCGATAGTTTCCTTCGATACCAAATAGGAGTGCGCCATGACCGCGACTACCGCCGACTATAACGCCGACCTGCAACTCTTCATCGCGGGCGCGTGGCGGAGCGGGGAGGGGCGCGACGTTGCGCCGGTCTATAATCCCGCGACGGGCGCGCCGATCGCCGAGCTGCCGGTGGCGAGCGTGGCCGATCTCGACGAGGCGCTCGACGCCGCCGACAAGGCGTGGCCCCTGTGGCGCGCCAAGACTCCCGACGAGCGCGCCGCGCTGATGCACAAGGCCGCGGGCATCATTCGCGAACGGATCGAACCGATCGCCACGCTGCTGACGCTCGAACAGGGTAAGCCGATCACCGAAGCGCGCGGCGAGGTTGCCTCGGCGGCGGGGCTGCTCGCCTATTTCGCCGAAGAGGGCAAGCGCATCGAAGGCCGTGTGCTCCAGCGCCCGGCGGGGCAGCGGACGATGGTGCTCAAACAGCCGGTCGGCCCCGCGGCGGGTTTCAGCCCGTGGAACTTCCCGGTCAATCTGATGGTCAAGAAGATCGCCCCCGCGCTCGCCGCGGGCTGCGTCGTGATCGCCAAGGCGCCCGAGGAGACGCCGGGCTGCACCAGCGCGATCATGCGCTGCCTCGACGAGGCGGGGATTCCGACCGGCGTCGCGCAGCTCGTCTATGGCGTACCCGATATGATCAGCCGGCATTTGCTGGCGAGCCCGATCATCCGCAAGGTCAGCTTCACCGGATCGACCGCGGTCGGCAAGCATCTGATGCGGCTGGCCGCCGACGGGGTAAAGCGGATCACGATGGAACTCGGCGGCCATGCGCCGGTGCTGGTCTTCGACGATTGCGATCTCGAAGCGACGCTCGACCGCGTCGTCATGCAGAAATTCCGCAATGCCGGCCAGGTGTGCATCTCGCCGACGCGCTTCTATGTGCAGGAAGGGATTTACGATGCCTTCGTCAAGGGCTTCGCCGAACGCACGGCAAAGGTGAAGATCGGCAGCGGGCTCGACGCCGACACGCAGATGGGCCCGCTCGCGAACAAGCGTCGCGCCCCCGCACTCGAGGCGATGATCGCCGATGCGAAGGCGAAGGGCGCGCGCGTCGTCGCGGGCGGCGAAGCGACGGGCGAGGGCTATTTCTTTCAGCCGACCGCGCTCGCCGATGTACCGCTCGACGCCGATGCGATGGTCAATGAGCCGTTCGGCCCGATGGCGCTGATGCGGCCGTTCGGAAGCGAAGAGGAGGCGCTCGAGCAGGCGAACCGCCTGCCCTATGGCCTCGCCGCCTTCGCCTTCACCGAGAGCGGCCGCCGCATCAATCGCATCGTCGACGGGATCGAGAGCGGCATGGTCGGGGTGAACAGCTTCGTCATCTCGACGCCCGACACGCCGTTCGGCGGGATCAAGGAATCGGGCTTCGGCAGCGAGAGCGGGCCCGAGGGGCTCGACAGCTATCTCGTCACCAAGGCGGTGCATATTTACTGATGATGGCCCAGTTGGGGGGTGCGACGAACGGCCGCTTCGGGGCGGGGAGCCGGCTGTCCGCTATCCGTCATCCCGGCGCAGGCCGGGATCTCGCCGGTGCGTAAAACTGTTAGGGTGAGATCCCGGCCTGCGCCGGGATGACGTTGGGCAAGGGACCGCAACCGGTCGCATCCGGTTCCCCCTCCGCGTGGTGGTCAATCGCGCTCCAGCCAGACGAAGTCGCGCCCCATTGGCGTCAGGTGCGCGCCGCCGTCGACGAAGATCGTCTGCCCCGTCACCGCCTCGGCGCGCGCGAGCCAGGCTACCGCATCGGCGATCTCCGCCGGGGCCGGCAGCGCGCCGAGCGGCATGCGCGCGGCAATCCGGTCGATCTGCGCCTCGCTGTAATCCTCGGTCGCGATGGTGAGCCCCGGCGCGACCGCATTGACCCGCGCGGCGCCGCCAAAGGCGACCGCCAGCGTCGCGGTCGCCTGCCACAGCGCCGATTTCGACAGGCTGTAGGCGATCTGGTCGGGCACCGGATGCGCGACGCGCTGATCGACGATGTTGACGATCGCGGGCCGCTGGCCCTCGCCGGCGTGCGCGACGAGCGCCTGTGCCAGCATCACCGGGGCATGATGGTTGAGCTGCATCATCGCCGCGAGGTCGGGCTGGCTCAGCTCCTGCCAGTCCCCTTCGGCGAACAGCGCGGCATTGTTGACGAGCAGGTCGGGCGTGCGGCCGAAGGATGCGATCACCTGCGGCACCAGCGCATCGACTTCGGCGGCGACCGACAGGTCGGCGGTGAAGTGGCGGTTCTCGGCGCCTGTCTCGGCGAGGGCGTCGACGAGCACCGCATCGGGATCGGCGACGCTGTGCTTGTGGAGCGCCAGCGCATAGCCCTCGCGCGCGAGCCGGGCGGCGATCGCGGCGCCGACGCGGTGCAGGCCGCCGGTGACGAGCGCCAGCCTTTGCGTCATTTGCGCGCGCGCCGCATCGTGATGCCGATCTGTTCGCCCTCCTCGGCGATCGCGAGCTTGACGATCTTCACCTCGACCTCCTCGACCTTTTCGTCCTGCAGGAACAGCGTGTCGATGATATGGTCGGCGACGCTTTCGATCAGCACGAAATGCACGTCCTTGGGGATGCCCTCGGTCGCCGCGAATTTCAGGTTCATATAGTTTTTCGACGCGCTGAGCGGCGTCGTCGGCTCGTAATGCTCCGCCATCTTCAGCCGCGCCCGCACCGATATGCGCAGCGGCTGCGGCAGATGGGTTTCTTCGGAATAGATGCCGGTCAGCACCTGGACGGTCAGCCCGTCCACCTCGAGCCACAATTGATCGGTCACAAGAAAATCCTGCACGCGGGCGCCATTATCCGGCTTTCAAATAGGGCGCCCTAACCCTAAAGCGCCGCCGCATTAGCGAAAGGGTGCGCGTTGGTCGAGTTACTTCCCTTGTCGGATATCGAGCCGCAGGCGGTCGAGGATTTGCTCGACGCGGCATTTGGCGCCGACCGCTTCGGGCGGACCGCCTATCGCATCCGTGCAGGCATGACCGAAATTCCGGCGCTCAGCTTTGCGCTGCGCGAAGACGGCGCACTCGCGGGCACGATCCAGTGCTGGCCGGTGATGCACCGCGGGCCGGGCGGCACCGCGACGCCGCTGGTGATGGTCGGACCGGTCGCGGTGCGCCCCGACCTCCAGCGCGGCGGGCACGGGCGCGCGCTGATGGCGCATATGCTGGAGGCCGCGGAAACGGCGGCCGACGGCGCATTGATGATGATCGGCGATCCCGAATATTATGGCCGCTTCTTTGGCTTTTCCGCCGAAGCAACGGCGGCCTGGGATTTGCCGGGGCCGTTCGAGAGGCGCCGCTTGCTTGCGCGGGCCGTGAATGGGCACATCCTGCCCGCGAGGGCGGGGACGATCGGGCCGCGCTGACGACGCGCCTGTTGCCATTGCCGTTCTCGGTTGTCGCGGACCGGTTCCGCGCCGTCGTTTCAAAGTTCAGTAAAGGTCAGCCTTGTGCGGTCGCCGCTGGCTCGCGTTCGCATGCGCAAACCGTGATCGCCTTTATCTACTTGTCGAAAGAGCCGGGACGGACGCTGGCACAGCCGAACGATGTAGGACAGCGGTTTTTTGCGAAATCGGTTTTGGGGTGGGACGCGGACTGTCCCCTATCCGTCATCTCGGCGCAGGCCGGGATCTCGCCGGTGCGTAAAGCCGTCAGGGTGAGATCCCGGCCTGCGCCGGGATGACGTTGGTAAGGGACCACAACCGGTCGTTCACAGGCATTCGTCATCCCGGACCCTTCGACAAGCTCAGGACAGGCTTGATCCGGGATCCATTCACGCGACGCTGCGCCTAATAGACCCCGGATCAAGTCCGGGGGGACGAGAAGAGGAAGGGCCGCATTCGGTCGCATGCGGTCAGTCCGATCACATCGACAGCGATCGTCGGGTTCGTTGTCGGCAGCCCGTGCGCCGCCGGGCTGTCGCAAAAATGCCTGTCCCGCATTTTTCGGGACGC
>CAZSMB010000207.1:0-4156 GCA_964607625.1 uncultured Sphingopyxis sp.
GGTCGAACGACGCGAGCCGCGTCCCGCCCGAATGGCACGGCTGGCTGCACGGCACTTTCGACGAACTGCCGTCCGATGTGCTGCCCGCACCGCGCCCCTGGCTGGCCGAGCCGACGCCGAACCTGACCGGCAGCCTGGGCGCCTATCGCCCGGCGGGTGCGCTCGAGCGCGGCGGCCACCGCGCGGCGGCAACCGGCGATTACGAGGCCTGGCGGCCCGGCGCCGAGTGAGCGGCGTCATGCCGCGCTCGCCGGCTCCGATGCTTGCCGCGCTGTTGGCCGCGACATTGCTCGGCGGCTGCGACCGGGCGATCCCGACCAAGGGCAATGGGTCGAAATCGGTCGCGATCGAGCGAACCGACGATGTTCCCAAGGAAGTCGGCGGCGTCGAAGGGGCGACCCCGATGGCCGAGCGCGTCGCGGTGCTGGGCCTGCTGAACAAGCGCAACGGGATCGTTCGCGAGCTTGAAATGAAGCCGGGCGAAGTCGCGCGGGTCGGCCGCGCCATCGTTCGCCTGCGCGCGTGCGAACAGACCGCGCCGTGGGAGGATCCGCCCGAGACCGGCGCGTTCGTCCAGCTGAGCGTGCAGGATCAGCGCGACGACAAATGGTATCGCGTCTTTTCGGGCTGGGTGTTCAAGGAACGTCCCGACCGCAATGTGATCGAGCATCCGATCTATGACGTGTTCGTCAAAAGCTGTGCGATGACATATCCGGGCGGCGAGCCGGTTGCGCCGTCGAGGCCTGCGGCGCCCAAGGCGTCGAGCGCGCCCCAATCGCCGGCGACGAACGGCGGCGAGGGGAGTTCGGAGGCCGCGGCCCCGGCGCCCGCGCCTTCGGTCGCGCCCAAGGCGGCGCCGTCGGCGGACGACAGCACCGAATAGAGCCGCGCGAGATAGTCGCCCTGCGGGATTTCGATCGCGCCGAGGCTGGCGAGGTGCGGCGTGAGGAACTGGCAGTCGAGCAATTGCCATCCGCCGGCGATCAGGCGCGCGACGAGATGGGCGAGCGCGACCTTCGAGGCGTCGCGGACGCGGCTGACCATCGATTCGCCGAAGAAGGCGCGGCCGAGCGAAACGCCATAGAGCCCGCCCACGAGCTCGTCGCCCTGCCAGACTTCGACGCTGTGGGCGTGGCCGAGCTGGAACAGGCGTTCATAGCTGGTCTTGATCACCGGGTTGATCCACGTCGTCGGCCGGTCGTCGGCCGGCTCGGCGCACAGCGCCATCATCGCGCGAAAGGCGGCATCGGTGGTGACGCGGAACCGGTCCGAGACGATCACCTTTTTCAGGCTGCGCGACAGGTGGAACCCGTCCAGGGGAAGGATCGCGCGCAGCCGCGGCTCGACCCAATGCACCGACGGGTCGTCTGCCCCGTCGGCCATCGGAAAAAGACCCTGCGCATAGGCGCTGAGCAGCAGCGCGGGATCGATGGGCTCTATATGTTTCAGGACGCCGGCTTCACGAATTTCAGCGTCATGCGGTCCGATTCGCCGATCGCCTGATATGTGTCCTTGTCGACGTCCTTGTTCGTCAGCGTCGGCGGCAAGGTCCACACGCCCTTTTCATAATCGTGCGTATCCTTTGGGTTCGCGTTGATGTCGCTCTCGCCGGCGAGCTTGAAGCCCGCGGCCTCGGCGAAGCCGACGATCGACGAGCGCTTCATGTAGCCGCTCTTTTCCTCGAGCGCCGAATCCATATCCTCGGGCAGGCGGTGGTCGACCACGCCCAGCACGCCGCCGGGCTTCAGCATCGCATAGATCTGCCGGAACGCGTCGGCGGTCTTGTCGGTGCCGCCGAAGCGCCAGTTGTGGACGTTGCGAAAGGTCAGGACGACATCGGCGCTGCCGTCGGGGACTTTCGGTCCAGCGCCCGTGTTGGGAAATTCGGCGAGCCCGATGTCCTTGTAGACCGGATGATTGCCCGTCGTTTCGGCCCCCTGCCACTTGCGGATCGTGTTCAGTCCGCGCTCCCACGGCGCTGCGGCATAGAGCGTGCCGCCGCCCTTTTGCACGAGCGGAGCGAGGATTTCGGTATACCAGCCGCCGCCGGGCCACAGTTCGACCACCGTATCGCCGGGCTCTACCCCGAAGAAGGCGAGCGTTTCGGCGGGGTGGCGATACGGGTCGCGCGCCCGGTTCGCCGGTGTGCGGCTCGGCGCGGCGACCGCGGCGGCGATCGCATCGCCGGCGGTGGCGGCGGATTCACTGGCGGTGGCGCGCTCGGGCGAAGCACTGCACGCGGCGAGCGCGATCAGCGCGGCACTTGCAACGGGAAGGAAAGGACGCATATCGGGGCACCTCGCGGGCTGGGGGGATGGTCCGCCATAGTGCGAAGGGAAAGGTCGCGATGCAAGTGTCCATGCTGTCGGTGAGCATCGCCGCGGCCGCGCTGTTCGGCCTAGCCGAGATTGCCGACTGGCGCCGCCGCAACCGCCGCGACGTCGACGATGTCGGCTTCATGCCGTGGCGTGCGATCGCGATGCTCTCGGTCGCGGTCGCGCTGCTCAGCGCGGCGGTGTGGCTGCATCAGCGATAGGCGACGGCTTGTCTTAGAGGCACGCCTCTAGGAAGGGCTGGTCGAAGCCGAACTGGCGCGCCTTTTCGAGCGTGTAGGGACGCAGGCCCATCGCGCGATATTCGCCGACGATCTTGCCGTCCTTGTCCTCGTCGAGATATTCGAACTTGAACAGTTCCTGGGTGACGATCACGTCGCCCTCCATCCCGATCACCTCGGTCACGTTGGTGACGCGGCGTGAGCCGTCGCGCAGGCGCTTGATCTGGACGATCAGGTCGACCGAATCGGCGATCTGTTTCGAGATCGCTTCCTTCGGGATCTTGATGTCGCCCATCAGCACCATGTTTTCCATACGGCCGAGGCATTCGCGCGGGCTGTTCGAGTGAAGCGTACACATCGATCCGTCGTGGCCGGTGTTCATCGCCGCGAGCAGGTCGAAACATTCGCTGCCGCGAACCTCGCCCATGATGATGCGGTCGGGGCGCATACGCAGCGCGTTCTTGACGAGGTCGCCCATGTGGATCGCGCCATTGCCTTCGAGGTTGGCGGGGCGCGTTTCGAGCGGCAGCCAGTGCGGCTGTTGCAGACGAAGCTCGGCGGCATCCTCGATCGTCAGCACGCGTTCGCCGGGGTCGATCATCTTCGACAAGGCGTTGAGCATCGTCGTCTTGCCCGAGCCCGTACCGCCCGAGATGACGATGTTGAAGCGGCTCGCGCCCGCGATCTTCAGCGCGGTACACATCTTCTGGCTCATCGCGCCCCATTGGCAGAGCATGTCGAGCGTGATCGGCTTGGCCGAGAATTTACGAATCGAGATCGCGGTGCCGCGCAAGCTGAGCGGCGGGACGATCACGTTGACGCGGCTGCCGTCCTTCAGGCGGGCGTCGGCGAGCGGGGTGGTCTGGTCGACGCGGCGGCCGACCTGGTTGCAGATGCGCTGGGCGATCTGGAACAGATGCTGTTCGTCGCGGAACTGGATCGGCGCGACGACGAGCTGGCCCTTGCGTTCGACATAGGTCTGGTATGGGCCGTTGACCATGATGTCGGAGATGTCGGGATCGGCGAGCAACTCCTCGAGCGGGCCAAAGCCGAGCAATTCGTCGACAAGCACTTTTTCGAGCGCGAATTGCTCGCGGCGGTTGAGCGTGATGCGCAGCTCGGCGAGCACCTCGAGGATGATCGGGCGGAATTCCTCGGTCAGCTCGTCCTTCGACAGCGTCGCCGCCGCTTCGGGATCGACGCGTTCGAGCAGGCGCGGGAGCACCTGTTCCTTGATCTTGTGAACGCTCGCTTCGAATCCCTGCGCCTTTTCGGGCTCCATTGCCTCGGCCGACGAGCGCGCGTTGAGCCGGTCCATCGCCTCCATTTCGGGAGCATCGGCCGACGGCGGCGCCTCGCTGGGCGGCGGCGCGGTATCGATCGCGGGGAACTGGCTTCCGCCGGCGCTGCCGGCGCCACCCTGCATCGGCTTCGCCACGCCAAAGGCGGGGCGGCCTGCGGTTCCGGGACGGCGTCCGAATGCACTCATCGCTTCATCCTGCTTCGAATCGGTCTGTCGCAGGGGCTATCGCGGCTGTCACCGGCAAACCCCCATCAAGCAGGGTGAATAAAAGGGAAACTTTGATAATCTCCTAATGCCGC
>CAZSMB010000208.1:0-4144 GCA_964607625.1 uncultured Sphingopyxis sp.
GCTGTCCTACATTGTTCGGCTGTGCCAGCCTTCGTCCCGGCTCTTCCGGCAAGTCGACAAAGCGGTCACGGTTCACCGAACGCGACCCATCGACGGCCGCATAAGGCTGACCTTTACTGAACTTTGAAACGACGACGCGGACCCCGCCCACCATGCCTGAAGACGGCAAGGGCAACAGGCCACCCCGAAACCGCCGCAGACCTTTAGCGCGCCACCGCCGCGATCTGGCGGGCGAAGTGCAGTTGCACCGCCTTGCGAACCCCCTGGGCGATCCTTTGCTGCCCGGCTTTCGAGGCGAGGAAGTCGGCGTCGTCCTGGTTCGAGATGAACCCCGTTTCGAAAAGCACCGACGGCGTATCGGGCGCCTTGAGGACGACGAAGGAAGCGAAGCGGTGCGCGTCGGTCCGGAAATGCACCTGGTCGGACGCCTCGCGCTGGAGCAGGCGGGCAAAGTCGGATGCGACATTCATCGTTTCGCGCTGGGTCAGGTCGAGCAGGATCGACGACACGTCGCCGTCGTGTGCGCCCAGATCGACGCCGTTGATGATATTCGCCTTGTTCTCGCGCGCGGCGAGCTTCGCGGCCTCGCGGTCCGAGGCGACTTCGGAGAGCGTGTAGATCGACGCACCGTGCGCGTCTTCATTCTCCGCCGAATCGGCATGGATCGAGATGAAGAGGTCGGCCTTCAGCCGCCGCGCGATGCCATAGCGTTCCTCGAGCATCAGATAGCGGTCGTCCGAGCGGGTGAGCGCGACGCGCACCCGGCCGCTCGCGACGAGCTGATCGCGCACCGCGCGCGCGAGCGCGAGCGTGATGTCCTTTTCGCGCCGCCCGCTATGCGGCGAAATCGCGCCCGGATCGTGGCCGCCATGCCCGGCGTCGACCACGACCAGCGGCAGGCGATCATTGTCGGGACCCTCGACCTTCGGCAGCGGCAGCGCGGGTTTCGGCTGCCCGATCGGCACGGTGACGCTGTACCGCTTCTGCGGCGGCTTGGCGCGGAAAGCCGCGGGAGGTTGAAGTTCGATCCGTGGCGTGCGGGCGGCGCGCGCGAATTCGTCGGCGGACACCGGGCGCAGCTTGAACGACAGGCTGCGGCCGTCGTCGGAAAAGCGCGGGTCCGACACCAGGGCGGGCTGCGCCAGATCGAGCACGATCCGCGCGGTGGCCGGATCGCGCTGCCCCTGGCGTACCGCCTGCACGACGCCGCGGCCGCCTGCCGACGCCCCCGCCTGCGCGCCGGCGATATCGAGGGCAATGCGGTCGGGACCGGCAAGCAGGAAGGTCGAGGCACTCGCCACCAGGCCGTCGAAGCGGACCACGACACGCCCCTCGCCCACCTCGACCGCGCCGACCTGGCCCGCGTGAGCCAAGGGCGCGTGAAGCCACGCCGCCAACAGGACGAAGAGCAGACCCATGATGCGACTATGCCGCCCGGCGGGCGCGATGGTCCAGCGCTTATTCGAAATCATGAAGCCCCCGGCCGCGAAAGACGATGAACCGCCTGTTAGCCATCGGGTGTCAAATGCCGGTCAACCGGCAAGGTTAACCGAGCCTTCAGCATGTTTCGGCACCGCGCGGGAACGCGGCGGGATTGCAACACATCCCCTCCATCCTATCTTATTGCGGTGGTTGAGGTTGCCGTGGGTCCGTACCGATGCTAGCACCGCGACCACTGACGGCGTCCAATCCGCCGTCCGGCCTTACGAGGGGAAGGCCCGGTCCCGCCGAATCGCGGATCGCGCACCCCGGCGCCGGACAGGATGGGCGGACAAGCCGCCAGTCCACCCGGATGACCGGGCGGCGGACGCTCCGATGGACCGCCCCGCCCTCCGGTCGCCCCGAAACAGGTTGATGCCGCATGAGGCTTGCCATGCCCTCTTCTTTCCGCGACGCGGGCGCCTTTGCCCCCGCGCTTGTCGCGGCGGAGGACCGCATGCGCGTCCAGCACCGGACGCGGGCCTCGCGCGGCAATAACGTCTTTTTCCGTTCGAACCCTATCGACCGCATCCGCCCGTCCCGGGCGTCTGCGGCCTTTTTGTTTGGCGCGCCGCGGCGCGCCTGGAGTGATAATAATGACCACGCGTATGTTGATCGACGCGCGTCACCGGGAAGAAACCCGGGTCGCCGTCACCAAGGGAAACCGCATCGAGGAGTTTGATTTCGAGTCCGCCGAGCACAAGCAGCTCAAGGGCAATATCTATCTGGCCAAGGTCACCCGCGTCGAACCGTCGCTGCAAGCGGCGTTCGTCGAATATGGCGGCAACCGCCACGGCTTCCTGGCGTTCAGCGAAATCCACCCCGACTATTACCAGATTCCGAAGGAAGACCGCGACGCGCTGCTGCGCGAAGAGGCCGAGCACGCCGCCGAGGCCGCGATGCGCGCCGAAGAGGATCTCGACGAACTCGAAGGCGATGTCGCCGAGGTCGAGGGCCATGAGGACGAAAACGGCGACGCTCCCGCCCCGGTCACGGTCGGCGAGGACGGCGAGGAAGACGCCGGCGAAGGCGACGGCGAGTCCCAGGGCGACGACGCCGATGATGCCGAAGACGCCAAGGACGATCGCCGCGGGCGCGGGCGCGGGCGCGGGCGGGGCCGCAAGGGCCGCGGACGCGGGCGCCGCGACGACGACAATGGCGAAAGCCGCATGTCGCTGCGCCGCCGATACAAGATCCAGGACGTCATTCGCCGCCGCCAGGTGATGCTGGTGCAGGTCGTCAAGGAAGAGCGCGGCAACAAGGGCGCCGCGCTGACCACCTATCTGTCGCTCGCAGGCCGCTATTGCGTCCTGATGCCGAACACGATGCACGGCGGCGGGATCAGCCGCAAGATTTCGAACGGCGCCGACCGCCGCAAGCTGAAGGCGATCATCGACGAGATGAACTTGCCGCCGTCCATGGGCTGCATCGTCCGCACCGCGGGGATGAGCCGCACCAAGACCGAGATCAAGCGCGACTTCGACTATCTCGCCCGGCTGTGGGACGAGATTCGCGAAAAGACGCTGGGGTCGAGCGCGCCGGCGCTGATCCATTCGGACAGCGACCTTGTGAAGCGCGCGATCCGCGACATCTATCACCGCGACATCGAGGAAGTGCTCGTCGAGGGCGAAGAGGGCTACAAGGCGGCGAAGCAGTTCATGAAACTGCTGATGCCCAGCCACGCGCGGCGCGTGAAGCAATATGCCGACCCGGTCTCGCTCTATCAGCGCTATGGCGTCGAGGACCAGCTTGCGGGGATGCTCAACCCCGTGGTGCAGCTCAAATCGGGCGGCTATCTGGTCATCAACCCGACCGAAGCCCTGGTGTCGATCGACATCAACTCCGGCCGGTCGACGCGCGAACATAATATCGAGCAGACCGCGCTCAGCACCAATTTGGAAGCCGCGCACGAGATTGCGCGCCAGCTGCGCCTGCGCGACATGGCCGGGCTGGTCGTGATCGACTTCATCGACATGGATCACGGCTCGAACGTCCGCAAGGTCGAGCGCGCGATGAAGGAAGCGCTGAAGAACGACCGCGCCCGCATCCAGATCGGCCGCATCTCGGGCTTTGGCCTGATGGAGATGAGCCGCCAGCGGCTGCGCACCGGCGTGCTCGAAGCCTCGACGCGGCCGTGCCCGCATTGCGAGGGCACGGGCCTCGTCCGCACCGCCTCGTCGGCGGGGCTCAGCGCGCTGCGCCTGATCGAAGAGGAAGCCGCGCGCGGCAAGGGCAGCAAGATCATCCTGCGCGCGAGCCAGGAGGCGACCTTCTACCTGCTCAACGAAAAGCGCCGCGAACTGCGCGAGATCGAGGAGCTGTACGGCGTTTCGGTCGAAATCCTGCCCGATGGCGAAACCGAAGGCGCGCGCATGGCGATCGAAGTCGGCGGCCCGCCCCCGACCCAGCGCCGCAGTTTCGCCCCGATCGAGCTGATCGAGGACGAGGATGACGATATCGTCGAAGAAGAAGACGAAGAGGAAGAAGAGGCCGCCGAACGTCCGGCGCGTAGCGAAAGCGAAGATAGCGACGGTGACGGCGAAGGGGGAGGCCGCAAACGCCGCCGCCGCCGCCGCCGTGGGCGCCGTGGCCGCCGTGACGACGAGGGTAGCGAAGCCGGCGAAGCGGCCGATGCCGAAGACTCCGACCAGGGTGACGATACGGC
>CAZSMB010000209.1:0-4115 GCA_964607625.1 uncultured Sphingopyxis sp.
CCGAGACCTTCGCGCGTCAATGCCTTCATAAAGCGCGCAGGGATGACCATGTCGGTGTCGACATTGGCGAGCGACAGCGGCGCGGCGGGCGCGCGCAGCCGGGTGAACTTCTGCATCGATGCAGGCTCCTTGATACTAACTTAGTATTCTAAGTAAATAGCCGAGGGCTATTTGTCCAACGCAATCGCCGCCTTACCGAACGGCGGACGGTCGAAAGACGGTTGCCGCCGGATTCTTCGGGCTCTAAGATTTGCCAAGGCGCGACCGCAAAGGTCGACGCCGGGGCGCCCGCAGGGGAGGATGAATTTGGCCAAAACAGAACAACGCTACCGGCATCCCGCCGAATATTACACCGATCCGGAAAACAGCATCGGCTATCTGGCCCGCATCGTCTTCCGGTCCTTTTCCCGCCTGCTGGAGCGCAAGACGCTCGCCTATGACGTGTCGGCGGGGCAATGGCGTTTCCTGCGCCAGCTCTGGCGCGAGGACGGCATCACCCAGCGCGAATTGTCGGAACGCGTCGGGATGCGCGAACCCACCACGGTGGTCGCATTGAAGGGGCTGGAGAAAGCGGGGCTGATCACCCGCAAGAAGACGTCCGAGGATCGCCGCAAGACCTTCATCTTCCTGACGCCGCACGCCCGCAAGCTCGAGCTGGTGCTCGCCCCCATGAACGCGGAAATTCACGAGATCGCGACGCGTGGCATGACCGATGTCGAAGTCGAACAGCTCCAGTCGCTGATGCGCCGCGTCATCGGCAACCTTGCCGACGAGACGCAGCAACTGTCGGTGCTGTCAGAAATCAAGGCTTGATCGCAGCGGCACGGCATTGCAGGAGCATCCGGGCATAGGTTAGCATTCTAATCATTTTGTTCGGGGAGCAGCGATGACCAGCATAGCCGTAATCGTGGGCAGCACGCGCGAGGGCAGTTACAACCGGGCGCTGGCGCGCCTCGCGATCGACCGACTTCAGGCGCACGGCGCCACGGTGACCGCGGTCGACCTCGCCGAGCTCGACTTGCCCATCTATTCGGACCGGCTGGAAAAGACCGATTTCCCCGCCGATGCGCTGGCGCTCAAGCAACTGCTGGCGGCGCACGACGGGCTGCTCGCGGTGTCGCCCGAGTATAATGGCTCGGTGCCGGCGTTGCTGAAGAACGCGATCGACTGGGCATCGCGTCCCACCGGCGACGAGGGGCCGGTCGCGCTGACCGCGTTTCGCGGCAAGGCGGCGGCGATCATGTCGGCGTCTGTCAGCCCGTTCGGCGGGCTGCGCGGACTGATGCACCTGCGCCAGATCCTGACGACGATTCAGATGATCGTGATCCCCGAACAGGTCCTGGTGCCGCTCGCCCACGCCGGTTTCGAGGAGGACGGCAGTCTGAAGGAGGCCTTGCCCGCGACGCTCGTCGACATGACGGCGGCCCGACTGGTTCAGGTCGCCGGAGCGCTGGTGCCTTAGTCGGGGCCCGACCCTAAGCCCGGCGGCGTCTGGCCGGCGCCGCGTCGGAGCCGCGCTGGACGTTGTCGCCCCAGTCGGCCTCGAGCGTTTCGAGCAAGGCGTCGAAGCGTTCGTGGCCGAGTTTGTCGGCGAGCTGTTCGGCGAGCGCGTCCATCGCCTGCTGCGCATCATGGCGCATCCGCGTGCCAAGGTCGGTCAGCGACACGATCATGTGCCGCCGGTCGGACGGATCGACATCCAGCCGGACGATGCCGAGCTCGACGAGCTGGCCGATCGTGCTGTGGATGGCCTGCCGCGACAGGCCGAGGTTGCGCGCGATGTCCGACGGGCGCACGATGCCGCTGACGATATTGGTCATCACCATCGATTGCGGACGGCTGACGTCGGGCCATCCATGATCGTGAAGCCGCGCCTGCAACCCCTCGTCGAGCCAGCAGAAGCGTTGGAATAGTGCGATGATGAGTTGATTGGTCCGCATGTTGCCGTCGCGATAAGCCCCTGTTGCCGGGCCGATTGCCGACCGGCTCACGCTAGAAGAAGGGTGGGGGCGAGGCAAGGCGAAGCGGCATTGCATCGGAAAATTGCTTAGTATACTATCTTTTTAATCGACGAGCCGTTATCCGGCCGCGAACGGGAAAGGGAGAGTCGCTTCGTCATGGACGGACTGATGCAGAATGTGCCGCTGACGGTCGATCGCATCCTCGATCATGCCGCCGCCTGGCACGGCAATCGCGAGATCGTGTCGCGCGATGCCGACGGGCGGGTGACCCGCTCGACCTATGCCGAGGTCCATGCCGATGCGAAGCGCGTGTCGAATGCGCTCGCGGCAGAGGGCATCGAGCCGGGCGACCGCGTGGCGACGATGGCATGGAATGGCGCGCGGCACCTCGCGGCCTGGTATGGCGCCGCCGGGATGGGTGCCGTCCTGCACACGCTCAATCCGCGGCTGTTCCTCGAACAGATCGCCTATATCGCGAACCATGCCGAGGACCGGCTGCTGATTGCCGATCCGGCGGTCGCCGACCTTGTCGAAGAGCTGCTGCCGCTGGTGCCGTCGATCGAGAAGGTGATCTTTTTCTGCGACCGTGCGTCGCTGCCGGCGACCAGCTTCGACGCCGTGGCGTTCGACGACTGGATCGCCGGGCATCCCGCCGAATATCGATGGGGCGATTTCGACGAAAACGCCGCGTGCGGGCTGTGCTACACCAGCGGGACGACGGGCAATCCCAAGGGGGTGCTCTATTCGCACCGCTCGAACTATATCCACGCGCTGATGACCTTGCAGCGCGACGCGCTCGCGCTGTCGGCGCGCGACACGGTTCTGCTGGTGGTGCCGATGTATCATGCCAACGCTTGGGGGGTCGTCTATTCGGCGCCCGCGGTCGGGGCGAAGCTCGTGTTGCCGGGGCAGCGGATGGATGGCGAGTCGATCTATAATCTGATCGAGGCGGAGGGCGTCACTTACTCGGCGGCGGTGCCGACGGTGTGGCAGATGCTGCTTCACTATATGCAGGAAAACGGCAAGCGTTTCACGACGCTACAGCGCGTCACGATCGGCGGGTCGGCCTGTCCCGAATCGCTGATCCGTACCTTCCGCGACGATTATGGCGTCGACGTCATCCAGGGCTGGGGGATGACCGAGACCTCGCCGCTCGGCACGGTGTCGGTGCCCCAGGCATCGGTCGCCGCGAAATCGGACGCCGAGCAGATGGCGTACAAGCTCAAGCAGGGGCGGCTGCTCTGCGGGCTGGAGATGAAGCTGGTCGACGACGCCGGCAACCGCCTGCCGCACGATGGCAAGACCCCGGGCCGGCTGATGATCAAGGGGCCGACGATCGCGCGCGGCTATTTCGGCGGCGAGGGCGGCGATGTGCTCGACGCCGACGGCTTTTTCGACACCGGCGACGTCAGCACGATCGACGGCGAGGGTTATATGCAGATCACCGACCGGGCGAAGGATGTCGTCAAGTCGGGCGGCGAATGGATCAGCTCGATCGAGATCGAGAATATCGCGACCGGGCATGACGCGGTCGCGGTCGCGGCGGTGGTCGGCGTGTCGCATCCCAAATGGGACGAGCGGCCGATCCTGCTGTGCCAGCTGAAGCCCGGTGCCAGCGCGAGCGCCGACGACATCAAGGCCTATCTCGACGGCAAGATCGCCAGATGGTGGATGCCCGACGACATCCTGTTCGTCGAAGAAATCCCGCTCGGCCCGACCGGCAAGATCGACAAGAAAGCCATCCGCGCGGGGTTGGAGGGATATGAGCTGCCCTTCGAGGCGACGCGCTGACATGTTCCCCGCCGATGACAAGATATAGCAAGCAGGAGAGAGACTGATGGACCCCAACGGGATCGAAGGACTGGACGCGCAATTCATCGGCCGCGTTTCGCCGACCGCGCCGCGGATTCAGGCGGGCGGACACCCGTGTCAGGGCATCTACTGGACGCAAAGCGGCACGCGCCCGAAAGTCGCGATCATCGCCACCCACTATAATGTCGATTTTTCCGAACATTATATCGCGCCCTATTTCGCGCGGCAGGGCTTTGGCTTCCTCGGCTGGAACACGCGCTATCGCGGGGTCGAGGATCAGTTTCTGCTCGAACATGCGATCGTCGACATCGGCGTGGGCATGAAGTGGTTGAAAGAAGAAGC
>CAZSMB010000210.1:0-4103 GCA_964607625.1 uncultured Sphingopyxis sp.
CCTTTCGCCCCAGCGAAACCAGAATGAGACCCACGCGGGCATCAGCGAGCCAGGCTGACATGCGGATCGTCCCCGTGCGATCGCCTGGGAGGACCGATGACAGCTCGAACAGGGGAGCACTGTCCATTCTTGCCAGGAGCGAACTGGCGGGAACGACACGCTCGATCCCGTCGCCATGTTGCAAAAGCAACGCCCCTTCAAAGGCGATGATCCGGTCCACCTCGCCCTTCAGGGCCAGTTGCCCCGCCGGATAATTGCCATTGCCCAAGGTCGCCGCGATAAGGTGTTTCCCGTCGCTGGCGATGAAGGCCAGGTTGGGAAAATGGCCGGCCAGGCCCGGGTCGGCAGCCGTGACCATCTGCGTTAACGGGGCGCCGAACGGAAGCTGCCAGCGGCCCTGCTCGCCCTGCGCGTCAGTCATCGCGACGCAGGCGGGTACCCCGCTATAGCTGATCAGCATATCGCCCATCGTTTGCCAATGGCTGTAGGGACGGTCGACAAAGGGCAGCATCGCTTCGATCGAGCCGGGCTTCGGGCGTGGTTTCGGGTGCCATGCACCCTTGCTGCGGCTCGCAAGCTGCAAGGCGTCATCGGTTTCGACATAGCGCGCAAATTCGATCGCCGGATCGGCCTCGTCGGATCCTTGCACGATTAGGCCGCCGTTCGAAAGGAGTGCTGCGTGACCGCGCTGGAGCAACGCGCCAGCGGCCGTTGCGTCCTGGCTTTCGGATATCCAGTCGACCGTTTCGCGCGCATTCCAGAAAGCGGTGCGATCGTCGGGAAGGGTGATGAGCGCGCGACCTTCTCCAAGGTCGACCGACGCCACGACGCGCGGCAACAGATGGTCGAGCGAAACGACCCCGGCTTGCGCGGCCGTATGCAATTCAGGGCGCTCGTTGTTGATCAGGATCACGGCGTCAGGGCCGAGGCTGACTCCTGCCTGAAGGGACAGCGCCAGCCCGCTTCCGGAATCGCGATGCTCGACCTGCCCGGTCGCGGGATCGAGAAGGGCGAGTCCGTCCGCGCACCACGCAAGAATCCGGTCGCCGAGAGTTGCCACCCCCCGAGCCATGCTGGATTCCGCACTTCGGAAATAACCGCGTCCGGCAAGGCCTTGCCAACGCAAAGGGGCTCCCTGTTCCAGCCTCCGGGTGTCAAAGGTGATGGTCTCGATCGCGTCGTTCTCGACGGCGCGGCTGGTCAGTATCAGGGTCTCGTCAAGCCTGTCGGCGCCGCCGATAGGGTTCGCATGGGCCAGAATTTGAGGCGCTGTTTGATCGCTATGCAGACGCGCAATTCCTCCGCCTTGGCTTATCAGGATGAAATTGTCGCCGTCGGGCACGATAAACCGGGGAAGCCATTCCTGCGAATGCAACTGGTTCAGACAGAACACGGCCCGGCATTGGCTAAGCGACCATAGTACGAGGGTAGCGAGGCCATGGAAAACAACCAGGTCGTTTTCCAGTTCGACTATGTCGCTTCTGAGCTGGAACGAATTGATCTGGCCTTGATCGAACAAGGCGCTGGCAAACTTTGCCGCCGGCAGCGGGTCAGCGGTGCGCCAGCCTTCGTTATCCAGCATGAAGGTTGGCGCGTTTTCGCTATGTAGGCGCGCCCGGCTTTGCTCGTTCCCCCTTGCGTCCCAGGTGACGATATCCAATTCGCTGCCGCCCACCGCCAGCACGCCGCCGGATGCCAGCGGCACCACCAGCCGCACCGGCCCCTTTCCAAAGGAAAAGCGCGTGAGTTCGCGTGCCGCCGGCGCCGAGACGAGCGAGATGTGGTCGTCCTCGCCCCATGCGATAGCGCGGCTTCTGCCGGGAACGGGGACCAACCCTGTAATCCGGCCGTGCCCGGGCAGGCGCGCCCGAAGGCGGCCATCCCGGGCGTCGGCGATGGCCAATGTACCTTGTTCTTCCCCCATCAGCACGTCACCGCCGATTGTCGCGACGTGGCTTTTCAGTTTTGAGGGTACCGGGTCGGCAATCGCCAGTCCGGGCACGCGGGGCGTACGGAGCAGGAGGCGGCCGCCGGACCGCGACGAATTGCGCTGTGGTCCGCCCCCTCGCAGCGGGTTGCTGTCGAACTCGCGATCGATTCTTTGTCTCAGATAACGAACCCGATCTTTGCAATCGGGTAAACGCGATAGATTGTGACGCTCCTGCCTGACAAGGCGGCCGAAAGCTTTCAGTTGCGGCGAGCCCAGCCAATCTTGCCGGCTCAGCATGTTGAGCTCTTCGAGTGTGTCACCGAGCGTTTCGGGGCCAGTCTTGAGCGCGATGAAGCCGGTATTCCGCACTGCATCATCCAGCCCGGATCGTCCTTCCCGTCCTAACAGGATGGCTTGAAAGGCGAGTTCGGACAAAAGATGAGGCCCGACCGCCGCCGCAGCGCCTGCCATGGCATAATCGCCGCGATAAAGCGCCAGCAAGCGCTTGCGAGCCCATTCGAGCCGCGTCGCACCAGGAACGGAGGCGGCCGCCTCTTTCAGCGCGGAATGGACAAAAGCGACGTGCAATTCTCCATCCACTTCGCGCGTTTCCAGGAGGTCGTCGATCGATCCCATGAGACGGCTGAAGGCCGTACGCGGCAACTCCGCTATTTCGAGCGCATCGGGAAAAGCAGCTTCGACCCACCCGACAACCCCGGGATCCTTCTTGATCGCGTCGTAGAGAATCCGTTCGGGCACGCCGCGCCGTGCGCAGCCGAGGATGGCGAACGCCGCGTCGATTAGCGTGCGCCCGTGGCCCTCGCGCCTTTCCAGATGCTCGGCCCACTGCGCCACCCAGGCCGACAAATGCGCTTCGCAAGTGGGCAGCGCGACGCCAGCGGCGGTCGACTTTCCGATCGTGCCGGCCAGGCGCGCCGCTACCGCCTTGGCTGGCATATCGGCCAGTCCGGACAAGAGGGTTTGCAGCTGGTCGTCCTGCAGGCGGCGTCCTGCGGCCTGCAGCGACAGATCGATTGCGGCGTGGGTTTCTTCTGCTGTCAGTTCGGGAAGGTCCAGCAAGACCGCGGGGCCGAAGGCATCCTCGAAGGCAGACCGGATAGCCGTCGAGCAGGTGGTCACGGCTATGGTCAGGCCGTGGCCGGGTCGATCGGGCAACCACGCGACGGCCTCGCCCGCATCGCGCCAGTCGCACTCATCGATGCCGTCGAACAGCAGAAGGTGGCGACCCTCCAGATCCTGAGTCAGCCGTTCGCGAAGTGCGGCTGTACCATGTCCCTCTGCAGGCGGCGCAGAGGCTCGATCCTCCAGTGTACGCAGCGTGAGGGTCGCAAAGCCCTCCGCGTCGAGCCTCTGTCTTTCGCGTCCCGGCCGGATGATGGTTACGGCCCATCCGTCCTTTTGCAGCCCGTCAGCCAGTTGCTGCGAGAGTATGCTTTTGCCGCAGCCGCTCGACCCGTAGAGCAGGGTCGGACGGCCTGGGTTGCTGGAGAGGAGGGCGCGAACGGCGCCCAGGCAGCTCCGTTCAACCAGGGGCGGCGAAACCGCTCCGAGTATCGATCGTTCCTCGCTGACCGGCATCGGTGCGTCCGATACGACGCGTAGCAGGGCTTCCCTGGCCCAATCCGCAAATTCCGACCTATAGCGTTCATCCGCTGATCCTTTGCGGGTCAGGGATTGAATTTGTGCTCCGGACTGGCGAAACATGTCGGCGACGCGGTCGCTCCACTGCGAGTCATCCCGCTCCATCGCGGCATCGCCACGCTTCGCAAGGCGGTGCAGGAGGGACGCGGAACTTTTCTCCTCTCGCCAGAGAGCGGCGATGCGGCTCGCATCGCCATCGACCAGCTGCAATCCCAGCTCGACCTCCTGGATCGTGACCGGAGTGCTGAAGCTATCGGCGATCGTGCTGGGTACGGCATTTGCAGGATCTGCAACGAGATCGCGCAGGCTGCATTCGGCGGCATCCCAGCTCAACCCGGTGTCCCGCTCGAAATCCTGGCGATTCCTCAGCACGTAGGCTGGATCGAGAAAGTTGTCGTCGCGTTCGTAAAGGCTTTCAAGGAGCTTCAGCACGTCCTCCGACCGCTCGTAGAGCCCGCTTGAAAGCAGGTCGAACCGATCGGCAGACAGGATGCGAGGGACGGGTGTCCAC
>CAZSMB010000211.1:0-4012 GCA_964607625.1 uncultured Sphingopyxis sp.
CCCTCGGTCGGGACATTGTGATCGGACAGCGCCAGCGCACGCTCCGGACGCCGGACCGGGCGCCGCGCGGCGTCGAGCGCGGCGAATGCCTGCGGTGAGGTCACCTCGTGCAGCAGGTGCAAATCGACATAGAGCAGCGTTTCGCCCTCATCCTCGACGACGGCATGCGCGTCCCAGATCTTGTCGTATAATGTGCGCGCCGCCGCCATTCGGCGTCCCCTGCCAAAATTCGATGCCCCCGAAACGCGCCGATTCGCGCATTCCGAATTTACTTAGATTTCTAACTTATATCGAAGCTCGATACGCAAACGCAAGGCCCGCCGTCGGCAGCAAAGCAAATTACTTAGTAGTTGAAGTATTTTTTTCCCGTGCTACCAAGGATGCGGGAGCGGGACGACTCAGTCCGCGAAGACAGGGTGTAAAAAGGGGAAAATTCCCCCTGCCCTCTCGGACGATCTGGCATGGCCGCCAAGCGGCCCACTCCCGAAACGAAAAGAGATGGCCGGATGCGCTGCCGCATTTCCGCCGCGATAGCGCGTGCAGGAAGGCGATGACGCACGGCCGGTTCGGGAGGATGAAATGAAAAGCGCATTCCTTTTGCTGTCCGCGGCCGGCGCCGCCCTGATTACAAATCCTGTTTACGCCCAGACCGCCGACACGCCGTCCGCCGACGCGGACGCCGCGGTCGAAGCACAAAGCTATGGCTCCGATATCGTCGTCACCGCGCAGCGCCGCAGCGAAAGCGTGCAGGACGTTCCGATCGCCATCGCCGCCTTCAACAGCGAGATGGTCGAAGCGAGCGGCAGCACCAATATCACCAGCCTGAACGGCATAGCGCCCAACGTCGTCCTTCAGACGCAGGGACTCGTGGCGAATGTTCCGATGATTTCGATCCGCGGCATGAGCACCTCGGATCCTGATCCCAACGCCGATCCGAAGGTCAGCACGATCATCGACGGCGTCTATATACCCTTCGTTTCCAGCACGATGCTCGACCTCTTCGACGTCGACCGCATCGAGGTACTGAAAGGGCCGCAGGGCGTGCTGTTCGGCAAGAACAACCTCGCCGGCACGATCAACGTCATCACCGCGCGCCCGACCGACGATTTCGGCGGCGAGGTGCGGCTCACCGCCGGTTCGAACGGCCTCAAGCAGTTCCGCGGCAAGATCAACAGCGGACGCTTTCTCGACGACGCGCTTGCGGCGAAGATCTCAGTCAATTTCCGCGACTACAATGGCTACAGCCGCAACGTGGTCACCGGCAACAAACTGAACACCGCGAATGTCAAATCGGTGCGCGGCGCGCTCAACTACGACAAGGGCGGCCCGTTCACATCGACCCTCGTCGTCGACTGGCTCAAGCAAAAGACGACCGGGCCGGCGCCGCACGTCCTCGACAACGGCGACCCGAGCTGGGACCTGCTTCCCGACGAAGTGAAAACCGACGTGCGCAAATCGGCGGTGCCCTTCGATCCCTATGCCAATACCGAAAGCTATGGCGGGTCCTGGAACGCCAACCTCGACGTCGGCTACGGCAGCATCGCCGCCGTCCTCGGCTATCGCCACCTGACCTACGTCACGCGCGGCGACTTCGACGGCCTGATCGATCCGGCCCCGCAACTCGACGTCTCGCGCGACTTTTCCGGCGAATCGAAGAGCGCCGAGCTGCGCTATGTCTCGCCCGCCGACGAACCCGTCGATTTCGTGGTCGGCGCCTATTACCAGGCAGACAAGTGGCGCCAGTTCAACACGGTGCTTGCCAATCCGACGACGACGACGCTGGCGCAGCTTCACCAGGACACCGAAAGCTATGCGCTTTTCGCGCTCGTCAACGCGCATCCCACCGACAGCCTGACCTTGTCGATCGGCGGACGCTACAGCCATGATCGAAAGAAATACGACATCGGCACGCAGGTCCTGATCAACGACATCCAGCGCTCGTCCTTCCAGAGCAATCTCGACAACAGCTGGGCCGAATTCACTCCCCGGCTGACGGTCGAATACAAGCTGTCGCCGTCGGCGATGCTCTATGCCAACTATTCGCAGGGCTATAAGGCGGGCGGCTATAATTCGCGCGGCACCACGCCCGAAAATATCGGCCCCTATGACCCCGAGCGGGTGAATGCGTTCGAAGTCGGCGCCAAGACCGATCTGTTCGACCGGTTGCTGCGCTTCAACGTCGCGGGCTTCGTCAACAACTACCGCAACCTGCAAAGCTCGGTGACGAAGATGGGCGCCGTGCGGCCCGAAAATATCACGACAAACGTTGCAGCGGCGAAAATCTATGGCTTCGAGGTCGAGACGCTGCTGCGTCCGGCCCCGGGACTGACCTTCGGCGCGAACCTTGCCTATCTCCATGCGCGCTATACGGACTTTTGTGCCGATACGAACGGCGTATTCACCGACGGCTCGCCCGAACCCGGCCAGTGCGCCCCGGCGACGCCGATCCTGATCAACGGCGTTCCCAACGGCACCTTCGCGGTGCCCACCGATTCGACGTATCTCGAGCTGGCCAATGCGCCCAAATGGAGCGGCAGCCTGTCGGCGGACTATGTCATTCCGACCGGCTTCGGCGAAGTGAAGCTGCACGGCGACGGCCGCTATTCGAGCCGTTTCAACACCTGGGGTCGCGACAATGATCCGGGCTATTATCGCAAGGAAGTGATGCTGGTGAACGCAAGCATCGCGGTCGCGGGGCTGGACGACCGGTGGAAGGTCACTCTCTATGGATCGAACCTGACCAACCAGGAGGTCATCTCCGGGGCGATTTCGGCGGGCGCGACGCCGATCCAGCAATTCTATCAGCCGCCGCGCGAATTCGGTGTGGACGTCGCGTTCAAATTCTGACGCGACCGGGCCCGCGGCGCGCGTCCCCGCGCCGTGGGCCTTTCCATGACGACGGGACAGGATGGGAGAGCAAGATGGGTTGGGATGTCGATCGCCGTACATTCGTCGGGGGCATGGGCGCACTCGCCGCCGCAGGGGTCGCGGGGCCGGCGCTCGCGAAGAATGGAAAACCCTATAATGTCCTGATGATCGTCACCGATCAGGAGCAGAGCATGGCGAGCTATCCCGCCGGCCTGCTGGAAAAGCTGCCCGCGCACCGCGAACTGCTCGAACGCGGGTTGCTCGTCGAAAACTATCATGTCCACACGACCCCCTGTACCCCGTCGCGCTCGACGATCTTTCAGGGCCACCACACGCAGCAGACGGGCCTGTTCCTGAACAGCGACAATGCCCCCTACCCCGTTGCGGCCGAGGATATGCCGACGCTCGGCCACATGATGCAGGCCGCCGGCTATTACACGAGCTACAAGGGCAAGTGGCATTTGAGCCGCATCAATTACGAACGCAACTGGACGCGTATTCCCGGCGGCATCTATCCCACCACCGAGAATGCGATGGAGAAATATGGCTTCCACGATTACGGCTTCGACGGCGAGGAAGTCGGGCTGACGTGGGACGGGTACAAGGCCGACATGTATGTTGCGGGCGACGCGGCGCGCGCCATCTTCGACTATGCGCGGCGCGACAAGGCGGGCGGCAAGCCCTGGTTCCAGGTCGTCGGCCTGGTCAATCCGCACGACATCATGTTCTATGACGCGACGGGCAAGCAGGCCGAAAGCCGCCCCGATCCGAACATCCTTGGCCCGCTGCGCCGCGAACCGGGCGACCCGATCTACGAGGTCGACAACAAGTTCGACCTGCCGGCGAGCTTCTACAAGGACGATCTTTCGACCAAGCCCGAGGCGCATCGTGCGATCGTGCGGCTCAACGATCTCTTCTATGGCGTCATGCGCCACGACGACGAGGAAAGCTGGCATCGCTTCATCAACTATTATTACAATTGCCTGCGCGACGTGGATCGCCGCCTGGGGCAATTGCTCTGGGCGCTCAAGGAGAGCGGACAGATCGACAATACGATCATCATCTATACCAGCGACCATGGAGAACGCGCGGGTGCGCACGGGATGCGCCAGAAGGGCGCGACAATGTATCGCGAGGAAACCAA
>CAZSMB010000212.1:0-3987 GCA_964607625.1 uncultured Sphingopyxis sp.
AGGCGGTAGCCGACTGCCAGCTCGTTGACGATCAGCGTGGGGCGCGACGGGTCGGTTTCGAGCTTTTGGCGCAGTCCGCGCACCGCTATTCTGAGATATTCGACGCGATCGGCTTGCGCCGGACCCCAAACCGACGTCAGAAGTTGTGCGTGGCTGAGTACGCGGTCGGGGCGGCGTGCGAGTTCGGCGAGAACGGCATATTCCTTTGGGGTCAGATGGACTTCGCTTCCCTCGCGAAAGACGCGCCGGTGTTCGAGGTCCAGGCGCACCGTTCCGGCCTCGATTATGCGCATGTCTCCGTCGTTCGTCGCCCGTTGATGGCGCAGTGCTGTCCGGATGCGGGCCAGCAATTCCTCCGTGTCGAACGGCTTGGTGACATAATCGTCGGCGCCAAGGTCGAGCGCCGCGACTTTTTCGGCGCTGTCCTCGCGCGCCGACACCACGATGAGGGTCGCCGTCGAGCGTCGCCGAACGGGCTCGATCAGTTCGAGTCCGTCTCGGTCGGGCAGGCCGAGGTCGAGCAGCACGATGTCGGGATGCTCGATGTCGAGCAGCGCGAGCGCCTGCCGTGCGTCGGCGGCCTCGACGACGTCGTGCCCCGCGCGCTGCATCGTCGCTTTCAGCAGCCGCCGGATATGCGCGTCGTCCTCGACGACCAGGATTTTAGCGACCTGTGACATGGCGGCTTTCTACTGCGCCCCCAACTGCGCGTCGAGCGAACGATTGAGCGCGAGCACATTGACGCGCGGCTCGCCGAGAAAGCCCAGTAGTGGGTGTTCGATCGCTTGCCGAGCGAGCGAGCGCACCTCGCTTTCCGGCACGCCGCGCGCCTTTGCGACGCGCGCGACCTGGAAAAAGGCCGCCTCGGGGCTGATATGGGGGTCGATCCCCGAGGCGGAGGTCGTCACCAGGTCGGGCGGGACAGGGCGGCCCGGTGCCGTTTCGGAAAGCGTCTCGATGTCAGCGCCGACGCGCACGGCGAGGGCTTTGCTTGCGGGGCCGAGGTTCGACCCCGAGGAGGCTGCCGCGTCATAACCCTCGGCGCCCGCGGCCGACGGCCGGCCGTGGAAATAGGCGGCGCTCGCAAAGCGCTGACCGATGAGCGACGATCCGACGATGCGGTCACCCTCACGGATCAGGCTGCCGTTCGCCTGCGCGGGAAACAGCGCCTGACCGATGCCGGTCAGCGCGAGCGGGTAGGCGAGGCCGAGCAGCGCCGCGAAGAGCAGGGTGAGCACCAGCGCGGGACGGACGGCGGTTTTGAGATCGGAAAGCATCGGCATGTCCTCAGGCGAGATGGAGGGCGGAAACGGCAAGATCGATCAGCTTGATGCCCGCGAAGGGCGCGACGAGCCCGCCGAGACCATAGATCGACAGGTTGCGCGCGAGCAGCGGCCCGGCGGGCATCGGCCGATAGCGCACCCCCTTGAGCGCGAGCGGCACGAGGCAGGGAATGATCAGCGCGTTGAAGATGATGGCGGAGAGGATCGCGCTTTGCGGGGTCCCCAGCCCCATGATGTTGAGGATTCCGAGCCCGGGATAGAGCGCGACGAAAATTGCGGGGATGATCGCGAAATATTTGGCGACGTCGTTGGCGACCGAGAAGGTCGTCAGCGCGCCGCGCGTCATCAGCAATTGCTTGCCGAGCCCGACGACCTCGATCAGCTTGGTCGGATCGCTGTCGAGGTCGACCATATTGCCCGCCTCGCGCGCCGCCTGCGTCCCGGTGTTCATGGCGACCCCGACGTCGGCCTGCGCGAGCGCCGGAGCGTCATTGGTGCCGTCGCCGCACATGGCGACCAGCCGTCCCTCGGCCTGTTCGCGGCGGATCAGCGCGAGCTTGTCTTCGGGGGTCGCTTCGGCAAGGAAGTCGTCGACCCCTGCCTCCGCCGCGATCGCCGCGGCGGTGAGTGGATTGTCGCCGGTGATCATCACCGTGCGGATGCCCATCTTGCGCAGCTCGCCGAAGCGTTCGCGCACCCCCGCCTTGACGACGTCCTTGAGGTGGATCGCGCCGAGCAGCCGGCCGTCCCGGATCACCGCGAGCGGGGTGCCGCCGGCGCGGGCGATCTCGTCGGTTAAGCGGCGCAATTCCTGTACCGCGGGGGAGCCATCTTCGAGTGGATGCGCCTTCAGCACCGAATCGACCGCGCCCTTGTGGATCGTCACGCCGGCGACGGTGATGCCCGACAGCCGCGTCTGCGCGGTAAAGGGGATGATCTCCGATCCGGCAGGCAGGATTTCGACGCGGATCGCATAGCGTTCGCGCGCCAGTGCGACGATCGAGCGCCCCTCGGGCGTTTCGTCGGCGAGGCTCGCGAGCAGCGCCGCCTCGGCGAGCGTGTCGATGTCGATGCCGGCCAGCGCGCGGAACTCGCTCGCCTGACGGTCGCCGATCGTGATCGTCCCCGTCTTGTCGAGCAGCAGCACGTCGACATCGCCCGCCGCCTCGACCGCGCGGCCCGATTTGGCGAGCACGTTGAAGCGCAAGAGCCGGTCCATCCCCGCAATACCGATCGCCGAGAGCAGCGCAGCGATGGTGGTAGGGATTAGCGTGATGAGCAGCGCCGCGAGCAACGCCACCGGGATCGCGCCGCCCACATAGGCGGCGAAGGCGGGGACCGTCGATACCGCGATCAGGAAGATGATCGTCAGCCCGACGAGCAGGATCGTCAGCGCGATCTCGTTCGGGGTCTTGCGCCGCTCGGCGCCCTCGACGAGTGCGATCATACGGTCGAGAAAGCCCTGGCCCGGCTCGGCGGTGACGCGCACCTTGATGCGGTCCGAAATGACGCGCGTGCCGGCGGTCACCGCGCTGCGGTCGCCGCCCGCCTCGCGGATCACTGGCGCGCTCTCGCCGGTAATCGCGGCCTCGTTGACCGAAGCAACGCCCTCGATCACCTCGCCGTCGGCGGGGATCAGGTCGCCCGTTTCGACAAGGACGATCTCGCCCTTTTCGAGCTGGCTCGCGTGGACGAATTCATAGGTATCGCCGACGCCGAGCATCAGCTTTGCCTTGAGCTCGGCCTTCGTGGCGCGCAGCGATGCTGCCTGCGCGCGGCCGCGCCCTTCGGCCAGCGCTTCGGCGAAGGTCCCGAACAGCACGGTCAGCCAAAGCCAGACGACAAGCTGGAACTGAAAGCCGCGCGCAAGGCCGGGCTCGCCGAGCACGAGGAGCAGGGTGAGCAGCGCGGCGACGCTCGCGGTGACGAACATCACCGGATTGCGGGCCAGTTCGCGCGGTTTGAGCTTGGTCACGGCGTCGCGCATCGCGGGGACGACGAGTGCGGCGCTGAACATCGAGGTTGGTGCGGTCATGGCATCAGGCTCCTAGAAGAGCTGGCCGCGGACCATCGCGAGATGGTCGGCGATCGGGCCGAGGGCGAGGCCGGGGAGGAAGGTCAGGCCGCCGAGGATCAGGATGATCCCGACGAGCAGGCCGATCCACAGGCCGCCGGTAGTGGGAAAGGAGCCGCTCGACGCCGGGACATGGCGCTTGGCGGCGAGGCTGCCGGCGATCGCGAGCGCGGGGACGATCACGAAATAGCGCCCGAGCCACATCGCGATGCCGAGGAGGCCGTTGTAGAAGGGCGTGCCCGCCGACAGGCCCGCAAAGGCCGAGCCATTGTTGCCCGCCGCCGAACTGAAGCCATAGAGGATTTCGGCAAAGCCGTGCGGCCCCTTGTTGAGCGGCCCGGCGAGCCCCTGCGGCAGCACGCTCGCAAGCGCGGTGAAGCCGAGGATGACGAGCGGCAGCACCGCGATCGCGAGCACCGCGAGCTTGACCTCGCGCGCCTCGATCTTCTTGCCGACATATTCGGGGGTGCGCCCGACCATCAGCCCGGCGACGAACACCGCGAGGATCGCGAACAGCAGGAAGCCATAGATGCCCGCGCCGACCCCGCCGACGACGACCTCACCGAGCTGAATGTTGAACAGCGGGACGAGCCCGCCCAAGGCGGTGAAGCTGTCGTGCATCGCATTGAC
>CAZSMB010000213.1:0-3986 GCA_964607625.1 uncultured Sphingopyxis sp.
GCGAGCCAGTCACGAGCCAGGATCGCCTCAAGCTCGGGCGAGGTCTGGCTGGCGTTTTCCAGCGCCGCAAGAACGACTTCGGGCACGCCCTTGAAGTAGACGTAGAAGGTAGCCGGCGATGTCCTTGCCGCGCGCGCGACGTCGACCACCGACACGTCGCGCAGCCCGTGCGTTTCCAGCAGCGCGACCGTGGCGTCGATCAGCTGTTGCCGCGTGCGCTGTCCCTTTGCTCCCAGCTTGCGAACCGTGTCGCCGATTGCGGGCTTGTTTGCCACCTTCTGCACCAAAATATCTTGTCCTACCCCGATATTGCGCCCTCTCTCCTATCAGCAGGCTTGCGACAAGGCAAAAAATTGACGTATCGTCAAAAAACACTCAACGATAAGACATCGGGGATTCGGGATGGAAAGGCTTGCCGGCAAGGTAGCGGTGGTGACTGGGGCGTCGAAGGGCATGGGGCGCCATTTCGTCGAAGCCATGGTGGGGGCGGGGATGCGCGCTGCGTGCCTCGCGCGGCCTTCCGACGAGCTTGCGAGCCTGACGCAGCAATATGGCAATGCGGTGCTGGCGCTCCCGTGCGATGTCACCTCGTCGGAGGCCGTCGATGCGGCGATCGCTCACGCCGCCGAAACGTTCGGCCGCATCGATGTCGTGGTCGCCAATGCCGCAATCTTCTATCCTTTCGCTTTCGAGGAAGGCGACGACGAAATCGTCCGCCGTCACGTCGATGTGAACATCTTCGGCGTCGCCTGGCTGATCCGCGCCGCGATCCCGCATCTTCGCAAGACCAAGGGGCAGATCGTCGCGATCAGCAGCGAGTCGGTGCGCATGCCCTTTCCGATGCTCGCGCTCTATGCCGCGACCAAGGCGGCGGTCGAAACGCTCTGCCAGGGGCTGCGCGACGAGCTGCGCGACGACGACATCCGCATTACCGTGCTGCGGTCGGGTTCGGTGAAGGGTGGATCGGGCGGCGCGAGTTGGTCGCCCGAGGCAGCCGAGGCCTTCTATCGCAAGATCGTCGCGACGGGTCACGCCGCGATGACGGGCGAGGCAGCGTTGCCACAGTCGATGGCCGAAGCGCTCGTCGCGGTGATCAGGCTTCCTGCGGACATCGGCATCGATCTGGTCGAGGTGCGTGCCGCGCAGAGCGGCGTGCCCGAAGGCGTAAGGGCGCGCGAGGACGGGGAGGGATGACGACGGGCCGCAGCCTGCCGCTCCTGATCGCCGCGCTCTGGATCGCCGAGGTCACGGGATCGTTCGAGACCGCGATGATCCTCGCCGCGCTCAAGCGTCTGATCGAGGATTTCGGAAGCCCAGCGCTCGTTGGCTGGCTGATTACCGGCTACCTTATCGTCGGCGCCGCAATCGCCGCGATCGTCGGCCGGCTCGGCGACCTTTTCGGCCGCCAGCAGGTACTGATCGTCGTGTTGCTGATTGGTGCAGCGGGATCGCTCGTCAGCGCCCTGTCGCCGAACTTTCCGATATTGCTCGCTGGCCGGCTGATGCAGGGCGTAACCGGTGCGATCCTGCCGCTGTGCATCGGGCTGGTCCACGAAAATCTGGGCAAGGACCGTGCGCCGATGGGGATCGGATTGATGATCTCCGGGGCGTCTATCGGCACCGCCGCCGGACTGGTGGTCGGGGGGGTGATCGTCGATCATTTCAGCTGGCACGGCGTCTTTTTCGCTAGCGCCGGCCTGTGCGCGCTTTCGGCGGCGGCGATCGGCGGCATACTGCCGCGCTCGCCGCGCCACGCGGCGGGCGAGCGCGTCGACTGGATTTCTGGCCTCGCCTTCGCGCCCGGTGTGGCGCTCGTTCTCGGCTATTTCAGCATGGGCAAGGACTGGGGATGGGGAAATCCGCTGCCGCTCGCGGCGCTGGGTGCCGGCGTCCTACTCACTCTCTGGTGGTGGCGCACCAGCCTGGCGAGCCCGAATCCTCTGATCGCGGTGCGCAGCTTCTCCGACCGCACGATTGCAATCGGCGGCACGGTTACAGCGCTCGTCGCGATGAGCACGCTTCAGATCACGGTGTTCTTCTCACTGCTGATGCAGGCGCCAGTATGGACGCTTGCCGGCCTTGGTTTTACCGCGACGCTAGCCGGCGTCGCAAAACTGCCGTCGAATATCAGTTCCGTGTTCGCCGGTCCGCTTGGCGGCTGGCTGGCAGCACGGGGCGGCGGGCGTTTCGCCCTGATCGCGGGCGGCGTCGTTACGGTCGCCGGCTGGCTGCTGTGGTTCGCGACGGACGTCGACAGTCTCGCAAAAGTCGTCGCGCAGCTCATCGTCATCAGCTTCGGCACGACGATGTTGTTCTCGGTCGCCCCGACGATCATCGCGCAAGCCTCGCCGCCCGAAAGGATCAGTGAGATTTCGGGATTGCTCACTGTCATCCGTCAGCTCTTCATGGGCATAGGGGCGCAGATGGTGACGACGCTGCTCGCCGCTGACGTCGTCCGCCGCGGCGGCGAAATCTATCCTTCGCCCTTCGCCTATGACATCACGGTCCTGGTCATTGCGGCGCTGTGTGCCGCTGCGGTGCTCACCGCCTTTGCCCTTCCCAAGGGGCCACGGCGCGAACCATCTCCGGCCGGGGACGGGTGATGGATTCATTAAACGCTCCGCATCTGCGGCGGCGCGACGCTTCAGATATAAGGTGATATGATGAGACCGCTTCCCGAGCTTACGCCCGAAAACACAGCCTTCTGGACCGGCGGGGCCAACGACAAGCTGCTGATCGCCTTTTGCGCCGACTGCGCCCACGCGATCCATCCGCCGCAGATAGTCTGTCCAGAGTGCTGGGGGGAAGTCATTGAAAACAGGCCGGTTCCGGGAACCGGAACGGTCTATAGCTACACCGTCAACCACCAGCCCTGGGCGCCGGGCATGGCGGTTCCCTTTGCGCTCGCCGTCGTCGACGTCGACGGCGCGCCGGGCGTGCGCGTGACGGCAGAGGTGGTCGATGTCGATCCCGAAGCTGTAGCGATCGGGCAGCGGATGCGGGTGCGCTTCCATAATATCGACGACATCTGGTTCCCGCAGTGGGAGCCGGCGCAATGACCCTGGCCGCAGCGATCACCGGCATCGGCATGTCCGACATCGGCCGCAAAACGGGGCGAGCGGCGATGGCGCATCTCGCCGAGGCGGCACAACGCGCGCTCGACAGCGCCGGACTGACGAAAGCCGACATCGACGGTATCTGTACCTATCCCGGCAAGGCTGACAATTCGCCCGGCATGTCGCCGCTCGGGACCGGCGAAGTCCGCAATGCGCTGGGGCTCAAAACGCGCTGGCACAGCGCGGTTCCCGACGGCCCTGCGCAAATGGCACCGATCATGGTCGCCGCTATGGCGGTTGCGACGGGGCAGGCACGGCATGTCCTCTGCTTCCGCGCGCTAACCGAAAGCAGTTCGCAAACCGCCGCGCAGCGCGCGAGCATCCCCGGGTCGGGACGCGCGCGCCTTGGCGGCTGGTATTCCTATCTGGTCCCCGCCAACGCCATGTCGGCGTCGAACTGGGCGGGCTGGATGGCGACTCGCTATTTCCACGAATTCGGCATGACACGCGAGCATCTCGGCATGGTCGCGACCGGCGAGCGCGCCTTTGCCCAGCATAATCCGTCGGCGGTGATGCGCTCGCCGCTGACGATGGACGACTATCTCGGTGCGCGGATGATTTCCTCGCCGCTCGGATTGTTCGACTGCGATGTGCCGATCGACGGGGCATGTGTGATCATCGTGTCGGCAGCCGATGCCGCGAAGGACTGCGCGCGCGCGCCGCTGACCGTCGAGGCAATGGGCTCGGCGCTTGGATCGCAGGAAACATGGGACCAGCGCGCCGACCTGACCACGATGGGCGCACACGACGCCTGCGCCGACCTGTGGTCGCGCACCGAGATGAAGCCCGCCGATGTCGATGTGCTCGCGCTCTATGACGGCTTCAGCATCTTCGTGCCCTATTGGCTCGAGGCGTTCGGTTTTTGCGGCC
>CAZSMB010000214.1:0-3961 GCA_964607625.1 uncultured Sphingopyxis sp.
ACGCGGTCAGCCTTGCCTCGTCGAGGATGTCGGCGCCTTCGGGCGCGACGGTGCCCGAAAACAGCTTTTGTGCGTCCATGCTCATTGGTCGAATACGATCACCGACCGCGCGGAATCGCCCTTCTTCATCTTGTCGAAGCCTTCGTTGATCCGTTCGAGCGGGATCGTTTCGGCGACGATCGAGTCGAGATCGAGCAGCCCGCGCAGATAGAAATCGACGAGCCGCGGGATGTCGACCGGGAAGCGGTTGCCGCCCATGATCGCGCCCTGAAGCTTCTTGCCCGAAAGCAGGTCCATCGCGCCGAGCCCGACCTTTTCGGCGAGCGGCATCATGCCGAGGATCGTCGCGGTGCCGCCGCGGCGCAACGATGCGACCGCAAGGCTGGCCGAGGCCAGACGCCCCACCGCCTCGATCGCATGATCGACCCCGCCCCTGGTCATCTCGACGATCTGCTTCGCGGCATCGTCGGCGAGCGCGTCGACGGTGTCGGTCGCGCCGAGCTTTTCCGCGAGCGCGCGTTTTTCGGGCACCGGGTCGGCGGCGATGATGCGCCCCGCGCCGGCGATTTTCGCGGCGTTGATCGTCGCGAGCCCGACGCCGCCGCAGCCGACGACCGCGACGGTTTCGCCCGGGGTCAGCTTGCACGCGTTGAAGATGGTCCCGGCGCCCGTCGTCACCGCGCAGCCGATCACCGCGGCGCGGTCGAGCGGCATGTCGGGATTTATCGCGACGCAGGCATGTTCGTGGACCAGCATCACTTCCGAAAAGGCGCTGAGGTTCAGCATCTGGTTGACGATGCTGCCGTCGGGGCGCGTGATGCGCGGCGCGGCGCCCGCGGGCCGGCGCGTGTCGCCACCCATGCACAGCGACATGCGCCCGGTGACGCAATATTCGCAATGGCCGCAAAAGGCCGAAAGACAGGTGACCACCGCGTCGCCCGGCTTCACCGTCCGCACCTCGCTGCCCACCGCCTCGACGATGCCCGCGGCTTCGTGGCCGGGGATCGCGGGCAGCGGATGCGGATAGGCGCCGTCGATGAAATGCAGGTCCGAATGGCACAGCCCGCACGCGGCGGTGCGGATGCGGACCTCGTGCGGGCCGGGCTTGTCGACGACGACCTCTTCAACGACGAGCGGCTTGCCGGGTTCGATCAGGATCGCGGCTTTGGTCATGACATTTCCTTCAATACCGTTCGCCCTGAGTTTGTCGAAGGGCCGTTCTTCCCCTTGTTTTCCCGAAAGAAAGAACGGTGCTTCGACAGGCTCGGCAGGAACGGGGCAAAACTCAGCGAGAAACCCCGACGTCGCCCGACGAGAAACCGGGATCGCTCGCCGCCGGCGAATGTTTCGCCAGCTCGATACGCGCGATCGCACGGGCATGGACCTCGTCGGGACCATCGGCGAGTCGCAGGGTCCGCTGGTGGGCATAGGCGTTGGCGAGCCCGAAATCGTCGCTGACGCCGCCACCGCCATGCGCCTGGATCGCATCGTCGATGATCTTGAGCGCCATGTTCGGCGCCTGCACCTTGATCGCCGCGATCTCGGCCGCGGCGGCCTTGTTGCCGACCTTGTCCATCATGTCGGCGGCCTTCAGGCACAGAAGGCGCGTCATTTCGATGTCGATACGCGCGCGCGCGATCCGCTGTTCCCAGATGCTGTGTTCGGCGATCGTCTTGCCAAAGGCGACGCGCGACTGGAGCCGCTTGCACATTTTTTCCAGCGCCTCTTCGGCGACGCCGATGGTTCGCATACAATGGTGGATGCGGCCCGGCCCAAGGCGCCCTTGTGCGATTTCGAACCCGCGGCCCTCGCCGAGCAGCATCGCATCCTCGGCACTCACACGCACATCCTTCAGCTCGACCTCCATATGGCCGTGCGGCGCGTCGTCATAGCCGAAGACGGGCAGGTGGCGGAGTATCTTGATCCCCGGCGCGTCCATCGGCACCGCGAGCATCGACTGCTGCTGGTGGCGTTTGGCGCCGAAGTCGGTCTTGCCCATCACGATGGCGACCTTGCAGCGCGGATCGCCGACCCCCGACGACCACCATTTGCGGCCGTTGATCACATAATCGTCGCCGTCGCGCTCGATCCGGGTCTCGATGTTCGTCGCGTCGGACGAAGCGACCGCCGGCTCGGTCATCAGGAAGGCCGAGCGAATCTCGCCGTTCATGATCGGCTTCAGCCATTTTTCCTTCTGCGCGGCGGTGCCGTAGCGATGGAAGACTTCCATGTTGCCGGTGTCGGGCGCCGAGCAGTTGAAGACCTCGCTCGCGAACCCGATGCGGCCCATCTCTTCGGCACACAGGGCATATTCGAGGTTGGTGAGCCCCGGCCCTTCGAACTCGAACGTCTCGTCGACATGGTGGTGCGCGGCGCTGCGCGGCGGCATGAACAGGTTCCAGATGCCGGCGGCCTTCGCCTCGGCCTTCAGATCCTCGACGACCTGGATCACTTTCCAGCGATCGCCGGCCCGATCCTGTTCCTTGTAGGTGGGGACCGCGGGGCGCACCTTGCGCTCGATGAAGTCGCGCACCCGGTCGCGCCAATGGGCCTGCCGGTCGGTGATATCGAAGTCCATCGCTGCATCCTTTCCCTTTACGTTCACGTAAACCCTAGAACCGATTCGGGCGCCTTGCCAAGTCCCGGCATGCAGAAAATTGCCCGACCCGGCCCATCCGCGTCCTCGTTCGCTACGGCGGCGGCCCTTCGCTATCGACCCGCTGTTGCAGGGTCGAGGTAAGGGCGGCGAGTCGTGCCTCGTGGCTCGCCCGGTCGATCGCGTATCGGCGCAGCCCGACCGCCGCCATGACCGAAATCAAAATCATCAGCCCCGCGAAAATCCACGCCATCGTCGCCGCCGTGCTCGCGGGCCAGTCCTCCGGCTGGACCTTGTCGCCGAGCCCGACGAAGGCGACGAGCTGGCCGACCAGGAAGATGCCGAGCGCCTGCCCGAATTTCTGGACCATCAGATAGCCGGCAAAGAAGACGCCTTCGATGCGCGTGCCATGATCGACCTCGTGCGCCTCGACGATCTCGGCGACCATCGATGAGGTCGAGATGGTCGCGATCACCAGCCCGAACAGCGACACGGTCTGCACCGACAGCAGCAGTCCCATCGATGTCCAGCTACCGAGATCGGGCCACCAGCCGAGGTTGCGCGCGGCATAGGGGAGGAACGCGACCGCGCCGCTCGCGAGCGCCGCGCCGATCGCCGTGTCGCGCTTTCCGAAGCGGCGGTGCGCCGCGCCGACCGCGGCAAAGGCCCCGAATACCGCGACCGCGAGCCCGGCGGGGTACCAGGCAAGCTGTGCGTCGCTCAACCGCCAGACATACAGCATCATGTAATTGTTCGACGCGATCGTTGTCGCATAGGCGCCGGTGACGAACAGCGCGCCCGATGCCAGCGCGAGGAACGCCGGGTTGCGAAAGGCAAGCAGGATATCGGCGAGCATCGAGTGCCCGTGCGGCGACACCGGCGGCGGCGGCAGCGACAGGATTCGCCGCTGCTGCCCGAAGGCGGATGCCAGCGTCGTCACCAGAATCATCGCGGCGCCGAACAGGCCGTAGGCGGTATAGCCCGACGCATCGAGCAGCCCGCTTTGCGCGGGATCGTCCGATTTCAGGAACACATTATAGGCCAGCGCGACGGCGAGCAGGCCGCCGAGCCAGCCGAACAGGAAGCGGAAGCGCATCAGGGCGGTGCGCTCGTCATAGTCGCGCGTCAATTCGGCGACGAGCGAGATCGATGGAATCTCGCACGCCGACACCAGGACGCGGACCGCGACGACGTTGAGGAACAGCCCGAGCGTCGAATGCGCCGCAATATCGGGGGAGATCCAAAGCAGCGACCAGGCGATCGCCATCGGCACCGCCGCGCCATAGAGCCACGGCAGCCGCCGGCCAAGCCGGGTGCGCGTCGCATCGGACAGCCGGCCGATCAGCGGGTCGACCATCGCGTCGA
>CAZSMB010000215.1:0-3961 GCA_964607625.1 uncultured Sphingopyxis sp.
GGGCCCGGCGGCGACATGTGCGCGGGGATAGGCTCGCCCCGCGCCGCTGGCAAGGACCCGCTGCGACCCTGCGGCCGGACCCGGGGCGCTAAAGCCGCCCGGCCATCGCCGCCAGCAGGCCGCGCCAATGCTCGCCCAATCGCTGCTGGAGCGGGAGCAGCGGGAAGCCGTGGCGAGCGGCGTGGCGCTGCGGGATCGTGTCCCAGCCGCGATGCTCGACGGTGACGCGCGTTTCCGCGCCCACGGCCTCGAACCGTACCTCGACGGCGGTGCTCTGGCCCTCCGCAAAGCTCGGCATCCGCCAGTCGAAGGCGAGCCGTTCGCCGGGCTGCCATGCGCGCACCCGCCCGATCTCCCATTCGCTGCCGTCGGCAAGGCGCGTCACCAGGCGTCCGTCCGCCCCCTCGGGGTCGAACCGCAGCACCCCGTCGCCGCCGCGTGCCAGCTCGAACAGCGGATGGCTGTGCCACCAGGCGCCGATCTCGCGCGTGAAGACCTCGAAGGCGTGCAGCGGCGACGCGGCGACGCGCAGCGCGACGATCACCGCGGCGCTCACGGCCGGTCGCGCTCGGCATGCGCCTTGAAGGCCGCGAGCTGGTCGGCCCACAGGCTCTCGGTCTCCGCGAGCCAGCGTTTCAACGCGTCGGTCGCGCCGTCCTTCAGCCGATAGACACGGACGCGCGCGTCGAAGCTCGGATAGCTGTCTTCGATCAGCCCGCCTTCTTTCAGCGCCTTCAGGTGCCGGCTCATCGCGGGCGGGGCGAGGCCCAGCGCCCCGGCGAGTTCGCCGGCGCTGTGCGGCCGCCGGCCGAGCAACTCGACCGCGCGCCGCCGGCGCGGGTCGGCGAGCGCGGCAAAGGTGCGGTCGAGCGCGGCGCTCAATCGTCGAGCCGCGTCTTGGTGGTAAAGCCGCCCTCGGCGTCCCACTCGGCGGCGGTCTTCGCCGCGACCGTGACGCCAAAGGTCCAGATATGGCCTTCGGGGTCCTTGGCGCGATAGGTGCGGTCGCCATAGAATTGCGTCTCGGGTTCGGCCAGGATCGCGGCGCCCGCGGCGCGCGCCGCGTCGCAATGCGCGTCGATATCCTCGCCGGCGTCCAGCTGGACGTGGACGCTCTGCGTATTCTTGCCGCCGATCGAGGCGGGGCTCCTGTGGTCGTCCGACCATTCGTTGCCGACCATCACCACCGACGCGCCATAGCCCATTTCGCTGTGCGCCAGATTGCCGTCCTCGTCGAGCAGCACGAACAGCGGCTCGAACCCGAACGCCTGCTCCAGCCAGCGGAACGCCGCCTTGCTGTCCCGGTAACTGATCGCGCTCGCCAGCCCCTTCGGGCGATGCTGCTCGGCCATGTCCACTCTCCTTCGCTGCGATTCGTTTTGTCTTTCTACAATATTTGCGAAAAAATGAAAATAAATGCAATTGTAAGCGAAGTTGCTAAAAACAGCCCATGCCCGATCTCGCCCGCTGCGTCGCCGAAGCCTATGAAACCGCCCTGCCGCACCGCGGACTGGGCAGGGTCGCCGACTATATCCCGGCGCTCGCCGGGGTTGATCCCGACCGCTTCGGTTTCGCCCTCGCGCTTCCCGACGGCACCGTCCACGCCCGGGGCGATTCCGACATCCCCTTCTCGATCCAGTCGGTGTCGAAGGTCTTCACGCTCGCCCTCGCGCTGCGCCGGGTCGGCAGCTCGCTGTGGGACAGCGTCGGGCGCGAACCGTCGGGCAGCGCGTTCAACTCGATCGTGCAGCTCGAAAGCGAGCGCGGCATCCCGCGCAATCCGCTGATCAACGCCGGCGCTATCGCGACCACCGACCGGCTGATCGACGGGCGCGATGCCGATGCGACGATCGCGGAGATCGTCGACTTCATGCGCGCCCGCGCCGGCGACGATTCGGTCGCGATCGACCATGAGGTCGCGCGGTCGGAGGCGGCCAGCGGCGCGCGCAATCGCAGCCTGGGCTATTTCATGCAGGCGTTCGGCAATCTGCATCATCCGGTCGAAACCGCGCTCGGCGTCTATTTCCGCCAATGCGCGATCGCGATGAGCTGCCGCCAGCTTGCCCGCGCCGGGCTGTTCCTGGCGATGGAGGGTCGCGACCCGCGAACCGGCGAACAGCTGATCGACGCGCACCGCGCGCGGCGCATCAACGCGATCATGATGCTGTGCGGCCATTACGACAATTCGGGCGAGTTCGCCTTTCGCGTCGGCCTGCCGGGAAAGAGCGGGGTTGGCGGTGGCATCCTGTGCATCGCGCCGGGACAAGGATCGATCGCGGTGTGGTCGCCGGGGCTCAACGCGGCCGGTACGTCGCTCGTCGGCGCGCTCGCGCTCGAGCATTTCGCCTATGCGGCAGGCTGGTCGGTGTTCGACTAGGGACCCGGCTCTAGTTGGCGGCGCCCACCGCAGCGCCCGTGTCGTCCGCCGACGCGAGTTGGGTGTCGTCGTCGAGCAGCGTCATGCTGACCCTGGCGGTACCCGCACGCTCCATGTCGATTTCGCGCGCCGCGGCGTGGCTGACGTCGATCACGCGGCCACGGCTGAACGGCCCGCGATCGTTGATGCGAACGATCACGCTTTGCCCGTTGGCAAGGTTGGTGACGCGGACGCGGCTGCCGAAGGCCAGGGTGCGATGCGCGGCGGTCAGCTCGTCGGGGTCGAAGCGTTCGCCGCTCGCGGTTCGGTTCCCCGCAAGTTCGTCGCCATAATAGCTTGCGGTGCCGCTGCCGATATCGGTGCCGTCGGGCGCGGCGAACTGGTCTTGTGCGATCGCCGGCGCGGCGAGCAGAAACGGCAGCGTGATGGCAATCGACCGGCGCATGTCGCCCTCCCCCTCATCAGGTGAGTGGCTCAACAGCAGCGCGCGCGGCCTTGCGCAAGCAAAGCGCGTCCGGCCGCGCCGAATCCGCGCCTAATGGCGGAACCCGAAACGGCGCCTTTCGGGATGCGAATGGCATTAAACGTCCAGATTCGCGACACTTAACGCGTTGGTCTGGATGAAATCGCGCCGGGGCTCGACCTCGTCGCCCATCAGCCGCTCGAAAATCTCGTGCGCCACGTCGGCCTGTTCGGCCTCGACGCGCAGCAGCGAGCGGTTGGCGGGATCGAGCGTCGTTTCCCAAAGCTGTTCGGCATTCATCTCGCCCAGCCCCTTGTAGCGGCTGATCGACAGGCCCCGGCGACTGAACGCGAAAATCGCGTCCAGCAATTCGGACGGGCGCGTCACCGGGCTGGCCTTGGCGCTCGCGGCCGCAACCGCCTCGCCGTCTCCGCCCTCGTCTTCGGTTTCGATCGTCGCCGTGGCCGCGTTGCCCTTCACCAGCCGCGCGGGGCTCGCATAGGCTTCGGCTTGCTCGCTCGCGAGCATATGCAAGCGGCGCGCCTCCTGGCTCGCCAGAAAGGCGGCATCGATCGCATGATGATCGCTCACGCCGCGCCAGCGCCGTTCGAGCGTATAGCCGCCGCCTTCGACCGCTTCGACCGTCCAGACCGCTTCGGCCCCGCCGGTCAGCGCACGTTCGGCGGTGTTGAGCCATTTCGCCGCCGTCGCGGCGGCGCTGTGCCGGCCCGCGGTGTCGAGCGCCGGATCGAGCGCGCCCGCGAGGGCAAGCGCCTCGACGAGACCATGATCGAGCGTGCGCGGGACATAGCGCATCAACGCGCGCATCCGGCGTCCATGTTCGATCAGCCCGCGCAGGTCCTGGCCCGACCGTGCCCCGCCCGGGGTCTCGAGCAGCAGCGCATCGATCCCCGCATCGACCAGATAATTTTCGAGCGCCGTATCGTCCTTCAGATACACTTCGCTCCGCCCCTTCGCGACTTTGTAGAGCGGCGGCTGCGCGATGTAGAGATGCCCGTTCTCGATGATCTCGGGCATCTGACGATAGAAGAAGGTGAGGAGCAAGGTGCGGATATGCGCGCCGTCGACATCGGCGTCGGTCATGATCACGATCTTGTGAT
>CAZSMB010000216.1:0-3886 GCA_964607625.1 uncultured Sphingopyxis sp.
AGGGTGGAGCGAAAGGGCATCTCTCTTACCTCTTGATGAAATCGAGGGTGTAATTCTGCCAGAAATCATATTCGTCGGCTGGCAGGTCGAAGGGCGCGGCTAGTTCGACCGCGCGTTTGGCGCACTCTTGATGGCGCTGAACCTGAAATGTGTTGCTGTCGTTTTCGCCGGTGGTGGTGACGCTGGTAAAGCCCGCGAGGGCGCCTGAGCGCGAAAGGCGGAATTTGACCACGGTTTTGAGCTGATCGACGTCGACGCCGCTCACGCGGCAACTGTTCCAGCGCGGACGGACCGCCGCCTTGATGCTGACGTCGATCGCCTGCTTGACCTCGGCCGCCGTTGCCTGCGCCGGCGCGCCTTCGCTCGACGCCTTTTTGGGTTGCGATCGCGACAGTCCCTCGGCGATGCCGTCGAGCCGTCCGGTCGGACGCGAGGGGCGGTCCTTGGGCGTGGCCTTCGGGGTCGGTTTGGGCTGTTCCTTTTGCGCCGGCGGGGTTCGCTTCTTGGGCGGCGATGGCTTGGGCTCGGCGACCTGCTTCGGCGCCGGCGCGGGCTCGGCGCGCGTCACCGGCTCGGGCTCGGGCGGCGTTGGCACGGGCTGCGACACCTCGATATCGTCGGCATATTCGTCGCCAAGCCGCGCAGCGGGGGGCAGGGGGCTGAGTATGGGAGCCGTCGATTCGGCGGCGCTTTCGGCGATCAGGTCAACTTCCATCGGCGCGCTGTCGAAACGGCGGTCGCCTGCGGTCCACTGAACCGACAGCAGCGCGATCACCACCACGTGCAGCGCGACCGCGATCGCGACATTGCGCCGTTCCAAGCCTGATTGTGCCCGCGTTGCCGCCATCATCCCGTCCTAGGGCGCGCTGTCTGAACCGGTGGTGACCATCGAAATGCGCGTCAGCCCGGCGCGATTGAGTTCGCCCATCACCCAGGCGACGCGCCCGAAGACCAGGCTCTTGTCGGCGCGCAGCATGATCTGGCGCGGCTCCCCGGCACCGTCGTCGGCGCGCTTGATCGCTTCCAGACGCGCGGGCAATTCGGCCTCGCTGACGGGCTCTTCGCCGATATAGATGGTCTCGTCGGCGGTGACGCTCAGCTGCACCGGCTCGCGCTCCTGCGTGTCCATCGGCTTGGCGCGTGTCTCCGGCAGATTCACGGGCACCGCTGCGGTGAGCAGCGGGGCCGTAACCATGAAGATGATCAGCAGCACCAGCATCACGTCGACAAGCGGCGTAACGTTGATCTCGGACATCGGCGAGCGCCGCCCGCCGCGTCCGCGCCGCCGCCCCGCGCCGCCCGAAGGGCCGGTCATCGCCATCAGGCCTCGACCTCCAGCTCGCGGCTGAAGGTGGCATGCAGCCCGTCGGCGAAGCGGCCGAGCCGCGATTCGAGCCGATTCAACCGCTGCGAGAAGGTGTTGTAGGCGATGACCGCGGGAATGGCGGCGAACAGGCCGATCGCCGTTGCGAACAACGCCTCCGAAATCCCCGGTGCGACGACGGCAAGGCTGCTGTTGTTCTGCGCCGCAATCTCCGAAAAGGCGCGCATGATGCCCCACACGGTTCCGAACAGCCCGACGAAGGGGGCGACCGAACCGATTGTCGCGAGCGTCCCGATCTTTTCGGCGAGCCGGTCGACCTCGCCCTCGATCGCGCTGTTCATCGCGACGCTCAGGCGTTCGCGGGTGCCGTCGCGGTCGACCGCCTTGCCGGCGGTCGACCGGCGCCATTCGGACACGCCCGCGGCGAGCACTTTCGCGCTCGGCAATGGTTCGCGACCGTTTTCGTCGTGGAATTTGTCGATATTCCCCGCGCGCCAGAAATCGCGCTCGAACTGCTCCGATGCGCGCATCAGCTTCGCGGTTCCGCGCCCTTGGGTAAAGATCACCGCCCAGACGTAGACCGATGCGGCGAGCAGGCCGATCATCACCAGCCGGACGATCCAGTCGGCGTGCAGGAACAGCGCGATCGGGGACAGGGTCGCCGCGTCGGCGGCCAGCGAAATATTGTCTAGCAAGGGATGGGGTCTCCATTCATGACGGCGGTGAAACGGGCGGCCCAACTCTCGGGCTGGCGGCGCGGCCGGCCCTCGGGGGACAGGAAGGCCGCGGTGACGCGTCCCTCGGTCAACGGTTCGCCGGATAACGCGCTGGTCCCGCGAAGGATGCGTTGCGCGATGACGACGCTCGCGCCGCGCACCGCTTCGACCGTGCTTACGACCAGCAGGTCGTCGTCGAGCTTTGCCGGGCTGCGATATCTGATGGCTAGGTCGGTGACCGCCCACGCGCCTTCGCCGGCTTCCATCGCGGCGCGCTGGTCGATGCCGGCCAGCCGCAGCATGTCCGACCGCGCCCGCTCCATATAGCGCAGGTAGTTGGCGTGATAGACGATGCCCGACAGGTCGGTGTCTTCGAAATAGACGCGCGCACGAAATTGGTGCGCCGCGCCGACGAAGGCGCCGGGATGGAAAGGGGGAGGACCATCGTTCATCGTCGACGAGCGATAGCGTCTGCACGACTCGTCGCAAAGCCCCCTTCAACGGTTCGTCGTAGCAAGGGCGCCGCTGAGCGGAACGGGGGAACGTTTCGGGGTCGACCGCAAAACGATCGATATGGTCGAAAATGGCGTTTTCGTGCCATCAATCGTGCTGATGCTGAAGCCGCCCGTATGACGCCGGGCGCCTGGGTCGAGGCGCTATTTGCCCTGGTCGAATAGCCCGTCCTGCACCCCGGCGGGCGGATTCAGCCCGAGATGCTTCCACGCGCTCGCATTAAGGCAGCGGCCGCGCGCGGTGCGGGCGATCAGGCCGATCTGGAGAAGATAGGGTTCGATCACATCTTCGATCGTGTCGCGCGGCTCCGAAAGTCCCGCGGCGAGTGTCTCCACCCCCACCGGCCCGCCGCCATAAATGTCTGCGATCATAGTGAGATAGCGTCGGTCCATCGCGTCGAGGCCCAAGGCGTCGACTTCGAGCCGGTTGAGCGCGATGTCGGCGGTCCGGGCATCGACACGCGCGTGCCCCGCGACGGTTGCGAAGTCGCGGACCCGGCGCAGCAGCCGTCCGGCGATGCGCGGCGTCCCGCGCGAGCGCCGGGCGATCTCGAGCGCGCCATCGGGCGCGATGCCGAGTCCCAGCAGCCGGGCGGCGCGGCCGATGACCTGCTCCAGCTCGGCATGGGTATAGAAGTTCAGCCGCACCGGGATACCGAAACGATCGCGCAGAGGCGTGGTCAGCAATCCCTGGCGCGTCGTCGCCCCGACCAGGGTGAATTTGGGCAGGTCGATCCGCACGCTGCGCGCCGACGGGCCCTCGCCGATCATGATGTCGAGCGCGCGATCCTCCATCGCCGGGTAGAGAATCTCCTCCACCGCGGGGGACAGGCGATGAATTTCGTCGATGAACAGCACGTCGCCGTCCTCGAGATTGGTGAGTAGCGCGGCGAGGTCGCCCGCCTTTGCGATGACCGGCCCGCTCGTCGAGCGGAAACCGACCCCGAGCTCCCTGGCAACGATCTGCGCGAGCGTCGTCTTGCCGAGCCCCGGTGGGCCGAAGAACAGCACATGGTCGAGCGCGTCGCCGCGCGCCTTCGCCGCTTCGATGAAGACGCGCAGATTCTCGCGCGCCGCCGCCTGCCCGACGAACTCGGCGAGCGACTTGGGGCGCAGCGCGGCGTCGGCGTCCTCGGGGGTGCGGATCGGGGTTGTAAGGGCGGGCTCAGTCATAATGCTCAATTGCCTCGCCGGTGATCGAAACCCACGGCTCCTTGCGCTCTTCGTAAACCGAATAGCTGGGCACGAAGCCGTGGCCGGGCTCGAAAATGCCGAGCGGGATCGCAAAGGCGTCGAGATAGGGCCGTGCGCGATACCAGACGCCCGTGCCGCAG